>NZ_QGSY01000191.1 GCF_003857035.1 Micromonospora arida | reverse complement strand
GCCAGAAGGTGGACGCCACGATCCCGGGCTCCGGCTCTTTCGTCGGTGGGGGTGTGGTGGGGGTGCCGCCGCCGGACGAGTCGACCAGGACGTCGTCGAAGCCGCCACTGGCGTACGCGGTAACCAGGCCGATCCGGCCCGCACCGGCCAGGCTGTTGCTGCCGGAGGCGATCTGGGTGCCGTTGACGAAGCCGCGGACGGTGCTGCCGCTGGTCTCGATGCGCAGTGTGTACCAGGTGCCGGTGCCGATGCCCAGCGCGGCGGAACCGATCGCCGTGACGGAGCTTCCGTTGACCGCCTGGAGCTCGGCCCGGCCGGAGCCGAGCAGAGCCAGCCGGTACATCTTGGTGCTGCTGGTGGAGCGGGCGGCGAGCCCGACCAGTGCGCTGGACGAGCCGAAGCTCGTCGGCCTGACCCGGGCCTGCACGGAGTAGTCGGTCCAGCTGGTCTGGCCGGCGAACTGGCGGGCCAGCTCACTGCCGGCGTTGGACTGGTTGAGCACGCCGGAGCCGTCGACCGTCCAGGTGCCGCCGGACTTGGACCAGCCGGAGGTGTTGCCGTCGTTGAAGTCGTCGCTGAAGACGGTGGCCGCGAAGGCCGAGGTCATGCCGGCGGCGAGGGCCGCCGCGGTCACCCCGGCGCCCACCGCCAGCAGGAGTGGTCGGCGGCCGGAGAGTCGTCTTTTCTGCACAGGTGTCCTCCTTGACGCATGTGGTGGTGATCCCTCGGCCGCCGTACCGAGACGTGTTCGCACGGTGTGCTGCGCTGAACGGGATCGGTGTGCACCCTCCGTCGGATGCCCGGATCCGAGGCGGGGTGAAGCGGGACCAAAGCCCTGGGAAAGGCCTTTCCCACGCCTCCGAGGCTAGGACCGTCCAACCATCAGCGTCAATGCCTGGCGCTTGCAGGTCTGTTGCAGGATTCCGGCCGGGAGACAACGCCGACCGATCAGTAGCTCTCCGGCTCGGTGATCCGCCAGGCCGCGTTGATCAGCCCGATGTGCGAGAGCGCCTGCGGCATGTTGCCCAGCTGCATCCCGGTGGACAGCTCGATCTGCTCGCTGAACAACCCCACGTCGTTGGCGTACCCGACGACCCGCTCGAAGAGCGCCTCGGCGCGCCGAGGCTCACCCGTCATCACCAGACACTCCACGAGCCAGAACGAGCACAGCAGGAAGCCGGCCGGGTCGGTCGTCCAACGCCGCAGCAGGCCGCCCTCGGTGCCCAACTCGCGCTCGACCATCCTGATCGTCGAGCGCATCCGCGGGTCGGTGGCCGGCAGGAAGTGCGTGACCGGCAGGGCGAGCACCGAGGCGTCCAGCTCCGCCGATCCGAAAGCGCCGGTGAACGCCCCGATCCGTTCGTTCCACCCCTCGCGCAACACGGTGTCGCGGATCTCGTCGCGTACCCGCGCCCAGCGACGGGGGTCGGCCCGATCACCGAGCCGGTCGGCGAGCCCCACCGCCCGGTCCATGGTCAGCCAGCAGGACACCTTGGACGAGACGTAGTGGCGCTCCTCGTCGCGGGTCTCCCAGATGCCCCGGTCCGGCAGGCGCCACGTCGCGGCCACCTGCTCGGTCAGCCCGAGCACCATCTCCTGCAGCTCGTCCTCGAATCGCGCGCCCAGGTAGTCGCGCAGCCGCCACACCGCCGACATCACCTCACCCGGCACGTCGAGCTGCCGCTGCCGCCAGGCGTCGTTGCCGACCCGCACGGGTCGACTGTCGCGGTAGCCGCGCAGGTGATCGCAGTGGTGCTCGGAGAGGTCACGCTCCCCCTCCAGCCCGAAGAGCACCGGCACGGGCTCATCGCCGAACCGGCCGATCGAGCGGGTCGCCCAGGCGAACAGCCGGGACGTCTCGTCGGGGCAGGCCGCCACCCAGAGCGCCCGCATCGTCAATGAAAAGTCCCGCAACCAGGAGTAGCGGTAGTCGTAGTTCCGGTCGCCGCCGATCTGTTCCGGCAACGACGAGGTCAACGCGGCGGCGACCGCGCCACTGCGGGCGTACGTGAGGCCGGTCAGGACCGTCGAGCTGTGTTTGACGAGTTCGGGGTAGCGGCCCGAGTACCCGTGCGTTTCCCGGAACGCCCGCCACGCCTGCGTCGTCTCGGCGAGGGTGGTCAGCGGGTCCATCCGGGCCGGCGGGTCGCCGTACGCCGCGCCGAAGGCGACGTCCATCCCGATCACCTGGCCGGCGGAGACCTCGAACTCGTGGGTCACCCGGTCGGTGCCCGCCCGCAGGTGCAGACCCCCGGCGCGCAACACCAGCACCATGGGGCCCGCGCCGGCCAGCACCCCGCCGTCCGGCTGTTCGTGCAGGTACGGCGTGAGCAGGCCGTACTCCGGGCGGGGCGCGAAGTCCAACGCCATCCGCACCCGCCCGGAGAGCCCCTTGACCACCCGGATCAGTACGGCGGGTGAGTTCTTGCCCAGTTCGTGGGCGCGGGCACCGACCTCGGCGGCCAGCGCGTCGGTGACCGCCACGCTGCCGTGCGGGGTGTGGTGCACCGTCCGCAGCACCAACGTGTCCGGCAGGTACGCGCGCTCCACCCGGTGACCCGGGCCACCGACCCCGACCGGCGCCAGCCGGAAGTGACCGGCTCCCGGGTCGAGCAACCGCGCGAACACGGACGACCCGTCGAACCGGTGCGGGCACCACCAGTCGATCGAGCCGTCCTTGCCGACCAGGGCACCCGAACGAGAGTCCGAGAGAAACCCGTAGTCGGAAATCTGCGGCTGCTGCTCCACCCGCCGGGGGTACCCGCATCGGCCCGGATCAGGCCGTACGGATCACTCGGTCGGTGGCTCGTCCTCGCCCGCCGCCTCGGCCGCGTCGGCCTCTTCCTTGGTCTTGTGCACGGCCTTGTCGGCGTGCTCCGGCGGCCCGTAGACCGTGTACAGCACCAGCGGGTTGGGACCGGTGTTGACGAAGTTGTGCTTGGTGCCCGCCGGCACCACGACCAGGTCGCCCGCGACGACCTTCCGCTTCGCGCCAGCGACCCGCGCCTCGCCGACGCCGCTCACGAAGGTGAGGATCTGGTCGATGTCCTCGTGCACCTCCTCGCCGATCTCCCCATCGGCGGGGATGGTCATGATGACCAGCTGGGTGTGCTCACCGGTCCACAGCACGCGCCGGAAGTCCGGGCTCTTCTCGGCGACAGTCGCGATAGTGAAATGCTCCATGTCCACGCTCTTACCCCGTCCGGCGGCGCGTCACGCCGGGACTGGCAAATGGTGGAATTCCCCACCGCCGGCGGGTTTGGATCCGTGCGGACCGGGGATCGACAACGCTGACCGGCGCGAACGCCCGGTCGAGCCAGGTCCCCGCCGACGTACCGCCGAACGGCTGCGGTGGTGGGAGACGGCCAGAGCACGGCGACGTTCCGACCACTGTCGAAACGGCGCCGTGCGCTCTTGTGCGCCCGGGGGCCTAGGCCTGTTTCACAAGAACTGGCCTCAGCGGTGCAGCCAGCCGAGCAGGTCGGGCGGAGCGAGCGCCGCGACCCGTTGCTGGTAGCGGGCGAAACCGGCCTCGTCGAGCAGGTCACGTCCCTGACCCGAGCCTCCCCGGCGAAAGAACGCCTGCCGGTCACGCAGCACGCCGAGCGTGTCCGGCGCGAGCCGGTCGGCGTGCTCCCGCATCCGACCGAAGGTGGCGGCCTCAACCAACTCCGGCCCCGGGCTCGGGAGTTGCCACCGGTCGGCCAACCGGCGCATCTCACCACCCAGATCGGCCAGCAGGTCGTCGTAGTGCACCAGCTCGACGTTCGGCTCGTGCCGGCGGGCCCACGCGTCACTCAGGTGCATCAGCACCCCGGGCAGCGAATCCAGCTCGGCGCGGGGGTCCACCTCCCGGTCGACCCAGCTCAGCAACCACTCCCGCACCGGAGGCCGCTCTCGGGGTGGCCCGGCCGGGGCGGGGCGGCCGGTCAACTCGGCGATGCGCACCCGGTCCAGGTTGGCGCTCTGGTGGTAGAGGGAGACCGCCATGTCCAGCGGGTGCCGGGCCACCACCACGTAGTGCGCCCGAGGGTCGAGCGGCACCCCGTCCAGCGGGGTGTGCGTCTTGATGAACCGCCGGTGTGGCTGGGCGGCCAGCCGGTCGTACACCGTGGCCTGGGGCTCGCCCAACCAGTCCAGCCACGGCGACAGCACGGTCAGCGGCGCCGGCAACTCCGGGGTGCCCAGCACCAGGAGCGCACAGATCATCTGCATCCAGGTGGTGCCGCTCTTCGACCGGGTGCTGATCACTATGTCGCCGTCACGGAACGGAAAACCGGTCCACCGCGCGCTGTCCTCTTCGTCGGATCGGTAACGGTGAACTGGCGTGGGCATCGGTGGATGGTAGTCGCCGAACCGACAGTCGAGCAGCCGAATTCCGGCTTACATTCCTGGGGGATGTGCGTACGCCTGGCTAGATTGAACTATGG
The DNA here is from genome assembly GCF_003857035.1 of Micromonospora arida. Taxonomy (GTDB): domain Bacteria; phylum Actinomycetota; class Actinomycetes; order Mycobacteriales; family Micromonosporaceae; genus Micromonospora; species Micromonospora arida. The sequence goes on along the minus strand of NZ_QGSY01000191.1, from coordinate 58,634 downwards.
TGCCCGCCCACGGGGGCCGGGCGGCGGCACCGGTCTACCGCCCCATCCTTGCCAGCCGACGAGGCGAGCTTGAGGCCCTGAGCCACCTCGATCCCGCGTACGCCACACTGGTCGCCCCGATCCTGGAGATCGACGCGATCGGTCGGTCCACGATTGACGCCATCCGCCGGTTGCCGGCCGGGCTGCTGCCCGCCGTCGACGTCAGCGCACTGCCCGACCTCCCCGAGGCGGAGCTGACCCGTTGGGGCGTACCGGTGGTGCCGGTGATCGGTCTCTCCGAGAGCGACCACCGGCTGGTCGCGCACGGCGCGGCGGCGCGGGCGTACGGCCGACGTGCGCTCATCCGGCTGCGGGCCGGCCAGGACCGGGCCGGGCCGGATGCGAGCACCACCGCGGTGGAACGGATCTGGCGGTTCACCAGCCTCGCCCCGGAGGAGTGCGACCTGCTGGTGGACGCGGGGGACGTCTGCTGCCCGGCGGACGTGCGGGCCGCCGAGCCCCGGGTACGCCACCTGCTGGACTGGGCGCGCCGACACGCCTGGCAGTCGGTGACGGTGGCGGCGGGCGGCATGCCGCCGACGCTGTCCCGGTTGCCCACCGACGAGCCGGTCCATCTGGACCGTTGGGACTGGCAACTGTGGCGACGACTGGCCGACGCCGGGGTCGACTACGGCGACTACGGCGTCCACCCGGCCGGGTCGGGGACCGGTGACCCTGGCGACCGGTTGCCGACCGTGCGCTACACCGACGACGGCAGCTGGTGGGTCTACCGCTGGGCGCGACGCGGCGGCCGAGGCGACGACCGGTTCGCCGACCTGTGTCGCACGTTGGTGTCGGCACCGCACTGGCCGACCACCGGGGCGGCCTTCTCCTGGGGTGACCACGAGCTGCTGCGCCGGGCGCGCCGGGGGGCCGGGGCCGGCTCGACCGCCAACTGGACGGCGTGGAGCACCTCGCACCACCTGGCCCACGTGCTCGCCACGCTGTTGCATCCAGCCGGCGACGGCGCGCCGCGGTGGCACCCCGGGCAGGGGCCACCACCACAGCGGGGACGATCGCTGCGGTGAAGCCGGTTCTACTGCTTCTCGGTGAAGCCGAACTGGATGACGCCCTCGTCGTCGACGGTGGCGTCCACCGACGCGTCGCCGAGCAGTTCGGCGGCGTCCTCGTCCAGGAAGATCCGGGCGCCCTGGTTGTCGACCACCCGATCGCCCTGTACCGGTTCGGGCACCAGCTCGACGGTGAGCGAGCCCGCCTCGGCGTCGGCGGCGATACGCACACCGCCGTCCTGGGCGACGTCCTGTTGGTTGGCGAGGTCACGGATGACGAGCACGGCGTTATCGGTCATGGTGAGCATTGCTGGAACTCCTCGTGGATTCTCGGCTCGCGGTCGGATACCGCGCGGACCGGACAGTCGGCCCGCGTACGAGCACACGTGGGAGGCGACAGAGGGCGAGCGGTCATCGCCGTCGCATCGAAATCGGGGCAGCTGACGGCCCCGTCACTCCCACCGTGCCCGCTGGCCGAGCATCCGTCAAATAGAGCCAGGTCAGTGGAGAGCGGCGGCCGGCGCCAGCCAGGCGCGAATCTCGTTGACCGCCGCGCGACCGGCCCGGTTGGCACCGATGGTGCTGGCCGAGGGGCCGTATCCGACCAGGTGAACCCGCGCGTCGGCGACCACCCGGGTGCCGTCCATCGTGATACCGCCGCCGGGCGCGCGCAGCCCCAGCGGGGCGAGGTGGTCGATGGCCGCCCGGAAGCCGGTGCACCACAGGATCACGTCCGCCGGCACGAACCTCCCGTCCGTCCAGGCCACCCCGTCGGGCGTGATCCGGTCGAACATGGGTAGCCGGTCGAGGACGCCGCGCTCGCGCAGTCGGCGTACCTCCGGGGTGACCGGAAGCCCGGTCACGCCCACCACACTGCCCGGCGGTCGGCCGGCCCGGACCGCCTGGTCCACCCGGGCCACCGCGGCGCGACCCAGTTCCGGGCCGAACTCCTCGTCGTTGAACGTCGGCGGCCGGCGGGTCACCCAGGTGGTGCTCGCCGCGACGGTGGAGACCTCACCGAGCAGTTGCACGGCCGAGGTGCCGCCGCCGACCACCACCACGCGAAGGCCGTTGAACTCGGCCGGCCCTCGGTAGTCGGCGGTGTGCAACTGGCGTCCCCGGAACGTCGACCGGCCCGGGTAGTGCGGCCAGAACGGTCGGGTCCAGGTGCCGGTGGCGTTGATCAAGGCTCGGGCGGTCCACGTGCCCCGGTCGGTGTGCACATCCAGCCGGCCGTCGGGGCGGGAGCGCACCGCCCGGACCCGCACCGGCCGCCGCACCGGCAGGTCGAAGGCCCTCTCGTACGCGGCGAAGTAGGCGCGGACCTGCTCGGAAGCCGGGCGCTTCGGGTCGGTGGGCGGGAGCGGCAGCCCGGGCAGGTCGTGGAAGCCGTGCACCCGGTCGAAGACCAGCGTCGGCCAGCGGTGCTGCCAGGCACCGCCGGGCCCGTCGTCGGCGTCGAGGATGACGAAGCCGCTGCCGGGCGCGAAGCCGGTGCGGTGCAGGTGATAGCCGGCGCTCAGGCCGGCCTGACCGGCGCCGATCACCACGACGTCCGCGGAGTGGATGTCCACGTGGGCTACAACGCCCCGGATGTCACCGCTGTGCCCGCCCTCGACCGTCGCCCCGGTCACAGCCGGCCATTCCGGCCTCGATCACCTGACCTGCGCCTACGCTGAGTGAATGAGCGACTTCCGTCGGTACGCGGGCGAGTTCCTCGGCACCCTGCTGCTGGTGTTCTTCGGGGTGGGCAGCGCGGTCGCCGCACGGGTCCAGGGCGGCGTGGTGGTGGTGGCGCTGGCCTTCGGGTTCGTGATGGTGGCCCTCGTCTACACGATCGGCCCGCTCTCCGGCAGCCACGTCAACCCGGCGGTGACGCTCGGTGTGCTGCTCTCCGGCAAGATCTCGGTGCTCGGGGCGGTGGCGTACTGGATCGCGCAGTTCGTCGGCGCGACCGTCGCGGGCTTCGTGCTCTGGGCGCTCACCCGATGGGGTGACGTAGCGGACCAGACCGGGGCCCTGGGCACGAACGGTTACGGCGCGCACATCAACCGGGGCGGGGCGGCCGTGCTGGAAGTCGTGCTGACCTTCCTCTTCGTGCTGGTCGTGCTGGTGGTGACGAGTCGGAGCGAAAATCCGGGCACCGCCGGGCTGGCCATCGGGTTGGCCCTGGCCGTGACCCAACTGGTGGGTGTGACGCTGACCGGCGCGGCGGTCAATCCGGCCCGCGCGTTCGGTCCGGCGGTCTTCGAGGGCGGCGTGGCGCTACGGCAGCTCTGGGTGTTCATCGTCTTCCCGCTGCTCGGCGGGGCGCTCGCCGCGCTGGTCGCACCACTGGTGATGGGGGCGCAGCGGCACTACTGGGGTGGCCACGAGAAGACGGTCGGTGGGCCGAAGTAGCCCCAGACGGCAATAACTTTCGCCTGAGGGCCTTCTCTGGCGAATATCTCCATGACAGCATCAGTAGATGCATCGCCGTCACTTTCCCCGGGCCCTCGCACTGGTCGCGCTGGTCGCGCTGGTCGCCACCGGGGCCACCGCCGCCGCGCCCGGCGCCACGGCCGAGTCGCCCACCCCCGCGACGACCAACCTGCGTGCCACCATCGACACGATCCTCGCCGACACCCGGTTGGCCGGCGCGCAGGCGTCGGTGGTCGTGGTCGACACCAGCACGGGACAGACGCTCTACGACCGCAACGGTGACCGCCGGCTGGTTCCGGCGTCCAACACCAAGCTGCTGACCTCGACGGCCGCCCTTGAGCTGCTCGGCCCGGGCCACCGCTTCAGCACCGACGTACGGGCGAGCGGCAAGCGCCGTGCGGGCCTGCTCTCCGGCAACCTCTACCTGCGCGGCGGGGGCGACCCGACAATGCTCGCCGCCGACTACGACGCGCTCGCCGCGCAGGTCGCCGCCGACGGCGTACGGGTGGTCACCGGAAACCTGGTCGCCGACGACACCCGCTACGACCGCACCCGACTCGGCCCCGACTGGACCTGGGACGACGAGCCCTACTACTACGCCGCCCAGGTCTCCGCGCTGACCGTGGCCCCGGACACCGACTACGACGCGGGCACCGTGATCGTGCACGCCGCACCGGCCGACCGGGCCGGCGCCCCACCGGTGGTCACCACCACCCCCGCCACCGGGTACGTCCGCGTCGACAACCGCGCCCAGACGGTCAGCGACGGCGAGACCTCGATCTCGATCGAGCGTGAGCACGGCGGCAACACCGTCGTGGTGACCGGTCAGATCGCCGTCGGCGACGAGCCCGCCAGCGACTGGGTCACCGTCTGGGAACCCACCGGCTACGCGGCCGACGTGTTCCGGGCAGCGCTGCACCGTCACGGCATCCGGGTGCTCGGCCGGACCGTGCTCGGCCAGCCCACCCCGGAGAGGGCCCACCCGGTGGCACGCCACGACTCGATGAGCCTGGGCGAGTTGATGACGCCGTTCTTGAAGCTGTCCAACAACGGGCACGCCGAGGTGTTGACCAAGGAGATCGGCCGGGTGCTCTCCGGCTCGGGCACCTGGACGGCCGGTCTCACCGCGATCAGCGAGTATGTCGCCGACAGCGGAATGGACACCGGGAAACTGCGCCAGCGTGACGGCTCAGGGTTGTCCCGGCGCAATCTGATCCCGGCGACGGAGTTCGTCGACCTGCTGAGCGCCGTCCGCGCCGAACCGTGGTTCGCGACCTGGTACGCGGCGCTGCCGATCGCCGGTCAGCCCGAGCGGTTCGTCGGCGGCACCCTGCGCAGCCGGATGGCCGGCACGCCGGCCGCAGGCAACGTGCACGCCAAGACCGGCAGCCTGACCGGTGTCTCCGGGCTCTCCGGCTACGTCACCAGCGCCGATGGTCGACTGTTGGCGTTCTCCATCCTGCTGAACAACTACCTCACGGCCTCGGTGAAGTCGCTCGAGGACCAGATCGCCGTGGCGTTGGCCGGCTTCCGCGAGGGTGGTGCGTCGTCGGCACGGGTGGCGCGGCCGGCGGTGCCGGAGACGCCGCGCACCCCGGAGGGCGTCGAGTGCTCCTGGGTCAAACCGATCACCTGCTGAGCGACGGCCGGGAGGCGCGTTCGCGCCTCCCGGCCCAGCGAGCGCTCAGGCCGGACGGTCCGGTGGGGGGACCACCGCCGTCGGGTCACCACGTTCGATGAGCGCGGCGATCTCAGCGGCCCGCAGCCCGCGCAGCGCCAGCACCCGGGTGCCCCAGCGGTGCAGGCGGCACGGGTGCGGGCTGGCATCGTTACGGCAGACCACACCCCCGGACCACCGTCGGGGGGCGTGCACCACCACCGCCCGTACGGCGAACTGGGTGTCCTCGCCCGTCACGTACGGCGGCAGGGGGATGTCGCGAAGAACCTCCCCGGACGCTTCACCGGTGCCGGACGAAGCGGCACGACAGACGCGGTGGGCGGTGCTGCTGCTCATCTCCGCTGCCTCCACACTGGATGGTCGGATGGGGACAGCAGAAAGTTACGACGCATTCGACAGTCCGCGACGGACAAACTGTCCCGCTGTCCGAAAGCGCAGCGATCAGTCAGTCAACGCACCGTCACGGCCTGGAGGCCGACGTTGCCGCAGTGCGGCGTGAAGACCTTCTCGACGGTCCAGTTCAGCAGCAGCCGGGCGCCCTTCGGCACTGTGAAGCGGATGGTGAACTGGGCGCTCTGACTGGTGTACGGGTCTTCCAGGTGGGCGGTGCTGGCGGGCCCGCCGGTGGACAGCCGCGCCTCCAGTCGCCCCCGAGCCATCCAGATGCCACCGTAGAGCTGGACAGTGCGCGGCTCACCACTGCCGGCGACGGCGAGGCTGAACCCGTTCCCTGCGCCGCAGGCGTAGACGCCGTTGGAGCTGCCGTTCGTCGACCGCTCCGGCGTGCCGTCGGCCCAGCGCACGTACTCCTGGTTGCCGTCCCAGCCGACCCGCCGGCCTGGGCCACCCCCGTCGATGATCTCGCCGGAGCCGGAGCGCTTGCGGTTCGTCGACCTGCCGCCGCGCTCCCCCCAGTGCACCCAGTCCCGGGCGCCCACGGCGGTGAGGTCGACGATGGCGGGCATCTCGCCCCGGCTCACCGTCAGCGCGGGCGCACCGGGCTTCGCCGGTGGCGGGGCGGGCTCGCTGGTTGACGGCGTCGGGTCCGGCGAGGGCGGGCGCTGGCGCGGACGCAGACCGGGCGTCGCCGGCCCTGCCTCGCCGGTGCGCCCGTCGGCGGCCGGGAGACCGGGGGGACGAGCGGACACGCCCCCCGGACCCGCCTGGTCGTCGTCCGGCGCCGGAGCGGACCGGGTGGCGAGGTACGAGACCAACATCACCAGGCAGACGAGTACGGCGGCTCCCTCCACCGCCCAGCGCCGCCGCCGTCGGGCGCGGCGCAACACCCTGCGGGTCACCCCGGCGGTAATGGCACGCGGACGGTGCTTCGGCGGCGCGTCGCCTGCCCTCGAACCAGCCCGCGTGCGGTCTTCGTCCGCCACCGACCCCTCCAACTCCGCCACCCGGCCGTTTTGGACCGCCGAGGACCACACCATCCACTGTGGGCAGTTTCACGTTTACCCGGGCGTGGACGACACGCTAGATCCGGACTGCCGGACGTGTCCAGCCCACAATGGGACGCTGTCGGACAACCCGGCCGCTCCGGACGGGCACTTCGGCAGACCAGCAGCGCCTTCTCGGGTCAGCCGATCCGGAAGCCGAGCAGTTGCGCGACGACCACGGCCTGCTCGACGTCGATCACGGCACCGGCTCGCTCGACGACCGTCGGGTCCAGCGCGGTGAGGTCGCTGCCCCGCAGGTCGGCGCCGCCGAGCCGGACGTTGGTCAGCTGTGCCCCGGAAAGATCGACACCGGTGACCGTAGCACTGGTCAGATTGGCTCTGGTCAGGTCCACCTCGCGCATGCGCACCCCGGTCAGCCGGACACCACGCAGGTCGGCACCGGGCAACGCGACGAAGGACCAGTCACCGCCGTCCACCGTCAACGGGCGCAGATCGCACTCGCTGAAGGTGCTGCCGACCAGCTTGCAGCCGGTGAACTCGGCCTCGAAGAAGTTGCACCGCCGAAACACGCAACGGGTGAAGGCGGAGTCGACATGTCGGGAGGCGTTGAACGCCACGTTGCCGAACGTGCAGCCGGTGAAGACCGAGCCTCTGCTCACCGCCTCGGTCAGGTCCACCCCGAAGAACTCGCAACCCACGAAGTGCCGGTCGGTCAGCTCCTCGCCGTACCAGTCCTCGTTGCGGAAGGTCACGTCCTCGGTCAACTCCGGCATCCGGCCAGGTTAGTGGGCGCCGCCGACAGTCGACGGCCGGCGGGCCGGTGCCTGCCCCCTTCCGGTGTCGGTGTACCGGCGAGTACGTTCGGCGGCGTGAGTGTGGCTCGGAGCAAGGACCCGGATCAGATCGGTTTCGACAGGGCGCGGCTGGCGCGGATCGACGAGCACTTCGGCCGGTACGTCGACGACGGCCGGCTGGCCGGCTGGCAGGTGGTGGTCACCCGTCGCGGCGAGGTGGCGCACTCCTCGACGTACGGGCTGCGCGACCGGGAGTCGGGCGCACCGGTCGAGGCCGACACCCTGTGGCGGATCTACTCGATGACAAAGCCGGTCACCTCGGTCGCGGCGATGATGCTGTGGGAGGAGGGCCGGTTCGAGCTGACCGACGAGATCAGCCGATGGCTGCCCGAGTTCGCCGACCTGCGGGTCTACTCCAAGGGGTCGGCGCTCAAGCCGTACACCGTGCCGGCGGTCGAGCCGATCCGGGTCTGGCACCTGCTCACCCACACGGCCGGCCTGACGTACGGCTTCATGCAGACCTCGGTGGTCGACGGGCTCTACCGGGCCGCCGGCTACGACCTGTACCCGCCGGCGGACGTCGACCTGGCCGGCGCCTGCGCGGCCTTCGGCGAGCTGCCGCTGCTGTTTCAGCCCGGCTCGGCGTGGGGCTACTCCGTCGCCACCGACGTGCTCGGCCGACTCGTCGAGGTGATCTCCGGGCAGAGCCTCGACGCGTTCTTCGCCGACCGGATCTTCGGCCCACTGGGCATGACCGACACCCGCTGGTGGGCCGAGGGCGACGAGGCCGACCGGCTGGCCGCGCTCTACGTGCCGGAACCGCGCAGCGGCCGGGCCGTCCGCTACGACAGCCTGGGGTCGCTCGCGTTCAGCAAGCCGGCGCTGCTCTCCGGCGGTGGCGGCCTGATCTCCAGCGCCGCCGACTACCACCGATTCACGCAGTTGCTGCTGCGCGGCGGCGAGTTGGACGGCGTCCGACTACTCGGGCCGCGCACGGTGCGGTTCATGACCCGCAACCACCTGCCCGGCGGGCAGGACCTGGGCACCCTGTCCACCGGCGGCTTCGCCGAGACCACCCTGGACGGGATCGGCTTCGGCCTCGGCTTCGCGGTGGTCGACGACCCGATCCCCAGCCGGGTGCCCAGCAGCGTCGGCGAGTACTACTGGGGCGGGGTGGCCAGCACCGCGTTCTGGGTCGACCCGGCCGAGGAGATCACCGCGCTGCTGTTCACACAGCTCATGCCGTCGAGCACCTACCCGCTCCGCTCCCAGCTGCGCCAGCTCGTCTACGCCGCCCTGATCGACTGACGGGATCGTCGTTCCACCAACCGGGAGCTGGCCCAGTCCCTAGCCTGAGCTGGTGAGCACCATCGTCGTGTTTGGCGCGGGCGGCACCGCCGGTTCGCGGGTCGTTGCCGAGGCGGTCGACCGGGGGCACCGGGTGATCGCCGCCGTCCGCCGCCCGGAGGCCACCTCGTACTGGCCGTCGGGGGTGCGGACGGTCACCGGCGACGCGACCAGCGAGCGGAGTGTCCGGGAGCTGGCGCCGGACGCCGACGCGGTGGTAGTGGCAATCGGTGGCGGCGAGCGCGAGCTGTGGCGGAACGCGGCGGAGAACCTGGTGACCACGCTGCGCGGAATGCCGGCCGCACCGCGGATCATCCACCTGGGCGGCGGGTCCACCCTGCTCACCCCGGGCGGCACCCGCATTCTCGACGAGCCGGACTTCCCGGTGGAGTACCGGGAATCGGCGCTGGGCCAGGCGGACGCGCTGGACTACTACCGCACCGCGGCCGACGGGGTGAGCTGGACGTATGTCTCGCCACCCCCGCTGGAATTCCACCCCGGCGCTCGCACCGGGCACTACCGCACCGGCACCGACCAGCCGGTCACCGATGCTCAGGGCCGCTCGGTGCTCACCTATGAGGACCTGGCGGTGGCGATCGTCGACGAGATCGAGCAGCCGCGACACCCGAACGCCCGCTTCACCGCCGCGTACTGACCCGGGTGCGGGGCCAGCCGCGGTCAGTCGGCGAGGCGGGCCGGGAAGCCACCGGTGGCGATCGGACCCCAGGCGTCGATGGTGACCCGGATCAGCGACTTACCCTGACGCACCATCGCCGCCCGGTAGTCGTCCCAGTCCGGGTGCTCACCGGAGATGCTGCGGAAGTATTCGACCAGCGGCTCCAGCGCGTCTGGCAGGTCGAGCACCTCGGCGGTGCCGTCGATCTGCACCCAGGGGCCGTTCCAGTCGTCGCTGAGCACGCAGGCCGAGACCCGGGGGTCGCGGCGGAGGTTGCTCACCTTGGCCCGCTCGGGGTAGGTGGAGACGACCAGCCGCCCCTGCCCGTCGACCCCGGCGGAGACCGGGGAGGACTGCGGTCGCCCGTCAGCCCGGGTGGTCATCAGCACGACGCGGTGTCGCGGCCGGAGGAAGTCGAGCAGGCCGTCCCGGTCGACCCGGGTGTTCCTTGCGATGCTGGGTGCCATTCCCCGTTCCTACCAGGTGCGGGCCCAGCGGCGGCGGCGGGTCAGCGGGGTGGGGCTGCGGCGCGGTGCACCGCCTGGGTGGGCACCCGGGGACGGCCGGACGGACGCCAGGCCCGACCGTTGGCGTAGATCACCCGAAATCCGAGGTACGACGCGAGCGGCGCCCAGTGGGCGGAGCCCATCCGCAGCTCGGCCGCATTGTGTCGCTGGCCGTTGGCGAGCACGTCGAGGAGCACGGTTTCGAAGGCCGCCGATTCGACCCAGTCGACTTCCCGGGTGAAACCGCAGATCAGAGCGGCTCCGGTGACCTCCAGGAACTCGCGGAGCACCGCGTCCGAGGCGCGCAGCACCGAGCAGCTGCCGAAGTAGAGTCGCCGCCCCTCCGCGCGGCCGGCCATCAACTCGGCCACCTCGTTCAACTCCACCGACTGCCAGTCGGTGAGGCAGAGCCGGCTCGGCTCACCGTGCATGGCGAAGAAGCCGACCCGGTGGTCGGCGTACTGCTTGAGCAGCCAACGGTCCAGGAAGTAGAACAACTCGTCGCGGGTGGCCGCGTCCTTGTGGATGAAGCGGATCTTGCCCAGCCGCTCCAGCAGCTCCAGCGTGGGCAGCACCGAGCCCCGCTCGTTGAGGTCACGGTGCCACTGACCCTCGACACAGAAGACGCCACCGCGTGCCACGCGCACCTCCGCCAGTCCGCCGCCCCGGAGCTGACGTTACCGGCCGCCACCGCCCCGGGAACATCACCCTCCGTGTGACAGATTGCGACGTTCGGTGCCCTTGACCGCAGGAGGGGTGATCGGCCGGGAATGGCTGTTTCGCAAATCAGCCGAATTCCCAGCCAATACCCAGGCACAGCGGATTGTGAGCACGATTCTCGTTAACCGCCTCCAACCGCACTGATCAGTGCGAGGGTGGAAATCACGGGACTTCTCGGTCGATGTCCTGGAGCCACCCCATTCGCTCTCCTATCGGGAGGACTTCTGTGCGCGTAAACACCTTGAAGCGGGTCGCCGTCGCATTCGCCCTGGCACTGCCCGGGGCCGCAATCGCCACGGTGATCGCCGCACCGGCGGCGTACGCGGACGGCTGTTACACCTGGAACCGCACCCTGACCCAGGGGCGCTCCGGCGACGACGTCCGCCAGTTGCAGATTCGGGTCGCCGGGTGGGCCGGCTACCGGGACATCGTGGAGAACGACGGCCGCTACGGGCCGAAGACCGCAGCCGCGGTCAAGCGGTTCCAGCAGGCGTACGGGCTGCGCGCCGACGGCATCGCCGGCCCACAGACCTTCGCCAAGCTGTACCAACTCCAGGACAACGACTGCACGCCCGCACACTTCAGCTACGGCGAACTGGACAACGGTTGCGGCGGGAGCGGGTGGAGCGGCGGCCCGTTGTCGGCGAACCAGACCAAGCAGAACGCGTTGCGCACCATGTGGAAGCTGGAGGCGCTGCGCAAGGGCCTCGGTGACAAGCCGCTCTACGTGTCGAGTGGGTTCCGCAGTCGCGCCTGCAACAACCAGGTCGGCGGCGCGTCCGACAGCCAACACCTGTACGGCAACGCTGCCGACGTGACCTCACGGACGTCCTCGCTGTGCCAGGTCGCCCGCGGCGCCCGTAACAACGGCTTCAGTGGGATCTACGGGCCGGGCTACCCCGACCACGACGACCACGTGCACGTCGACTCGCGTCGGGAGAACAACAGGGACGACAGCTCGAACACGACGAGCTGGTCCGCCCCGGACTGCGGGGTCGGCAACTGAGCCCACCCGCTCAGAGCGACGTCGGCCCGACGCGGAGGGGGAATCTTCGCGCCGGGCCGACGTCGTGTCGCCCCGGGTCGGATGGGCGGAGGGGTAGCGCGCTCAGCTCGCCCGGGGCCAGCGCGGCGCGGTGACGGGGGGAGTCACCGGCCGGCCAGCAGCGGTGGGTCGTACCCCCTGGGGGACGACCCGCGCGGCCTGTTGCCGCGACGGCCCGGTCGCCGTGAACGGGAACGGCACGTGCACGAACGGATTGCCATGCCGGATCAATGCCTCGATCTGGCGCTCGTTGAGCCCGTGTGTCTCCAACACCCGACGCCCCCAGCGGTGCAGCCGGCACGGGTAGGAGGCGCCGTCGTTGCGGCACAGCGGCCCGGTGGGCCACTCCTCGGCGGTGTGCACGACCACCGCCCGGACCGCGAGCCGGACATCCTCCGGGGTCAGTGGTGCCGGCATTGGCACCTCACCCAGTACCTGATCGATGGGATCCGTCGACTGCTCACCAACTCGCACGGCAGGCCTCCCGCAGTTCGGCAGCGGTGCGGCGGACCTACCGCACCGACATCCTCGGCCATGGGTACGGCGGACACTGGACGAAAGTTCAATTCCGGTACGCGGTAAGCAGATCCTCCGCCGACAAGACGCGGATGCCGTCGACGGCAGTGCCGCCGCTGCGCGAGACGGCAACGACCGGCACCGATTCGTCGGCGCCGGGGAGCCGAGACCGGTGCAGGAGCAGCCGGCCCAGGTCATGCGCGTCAAAGGGTCGGTTCTCCTGCCACTTGACCGATCCGACGAAGCTGATGCTCTGAGCGACGGGCCCACGGTCGGCGCCGACGATGTCGATCTCCGGGTCGTTGGTCCGGGTCCAGTAGCCGCCGATTGTCGCCGCCTCCGCCGGCAGATGGTCACTGGGCAGCCGGCGCAGCGCCTCCCGGACGACAGGTTCGATGGCCCGCCCCCGCCAGGACGTCCACGACCGGTCGATCCGGTCCAGGGTCAGGTCGCCCCGCCCTCGTTCGATCTCGGAGAGGTGCGGCCCCAGGAACGACAGCCAGAAGCGCAGGTACGGATCAGCCACCGCGTATCGGGTTTCCCGCGACGGCTTGGTCGACAGCGGAACGGTGACCTCCACGGCCCGCTTCTGAGTCAGCATGCGCAGGGCGCGGTTCAGGGACGCCTGCGGCAGATCCCCTGCCGCGCGGGAGATCAGCGAGAACGTCCGCTCACCGGAGCCGATGGCCCGCAGCACCAGACCCGCCTGGGACTGGGGCGGAAACTCCGCCGCCAGTGCCCGCTCACCGCTGACCAGCAGGGCAGAGGTCGGATCCCGTACCGCGTCGGTCAGATACTCGTGGACGGATGCGCCGGTCGGCCACTCGTCGAGGATCAGCGGCAAACCACCGGACACCAGGTAGGCGTCGAACGCGTCTGCGGCGGACAGGCCGAGCATGTCGCTGACGTCGGCCGGGCTCAGCGGCGGAATGACCATCTCCGTGGCTCGCTGATGGAACGGCCGGCCGTAATCGTTGAGGGCTTCCATCATGGCCAGGTCCGATCCGACACAGATCAGCAGGACCGGTCGCCGGGACAACTCGCGATCGAAGATCTTCTGCAGCGTTCCCTCGAAGCCCGGGTCGCTCGCGATGAGGTACGGCATCTCGTCCAGGACGACGACGCTCGGCCGGTCGGAGGGCAGCGCGGCGGCGAGCAGGGTCAACGCGGCATCCCACGTCTGTGGTTGCTGCCCCCGAAGGATGTGCGCACCCGGCAGCGTCGAGGCGGCCGCCTCCTCCACGAAGAGGGCGAGATCGGCTGCGACGGTCGGCTGCGCGGAGGCGGTGAAGAAGAGGTACGGCACCTCGGCCCGATCGACGAATTCCTCGACCAGCCGGGACTTGCCTACCCGCCGACGACCGCGCATGAGGAGGGCCCGCCCTGGTCGACCAGCGCGACCACCCCGTTGCACCCGAGCGAGCATGCCGCCCAGGAGGTGGAGTTCACGGTCCCGTCCGACAAAGCCGTCCACGATCACTCCTGACACTACCAATGATGGAACAACCAAAGATGAGTGTAACCTCATCCGGATTGGTGTGCCCGAAGTTGCCGGTCAGACGAGGCCGGCGTCGTGCACGAGCAGCGCCACCTGGACCCGGTTGTTCAGCTCCAGTCGGGTCAGCAGCCGGGAGACGTACGCCTTCACCGTCGCCACGCTCATGAACAGCTCCCCCGCGATCTCCGCGTTGGTGTGGCCCCGCCCCAGCGCGACCGCCACCTGCCGCTCCCGCTCGCTGAGCCCGGTGAGCAGCCGCAGCGCCCGTTCGCGGCGCGGGTCCGGGCCGACCGGGCCGGGGGCGGCGGCGGTCACGTGGGCGATCAACGTCCGGGTCACCGTCGGCGAGAGCGTCGCCTCGCCCGCCGCGACCCGGCGTACGGCACGCACGATCTCCGCCGGTGGGGTGTCCTTGAGCAGGAAACCGGCCGCCCCGGCGCGGAGCGCCCGCAGCACCTGTTCGTCGGCGTCGAAGGTGGTCAGCACCAGCACCTCCGGCGGGTGCGGTTGGGCACGCAGCGCCTCGGTGGCGGTCAGCCCGTCGACCCGGGGCATCCGGATGTCCATCAGCACCACGTCCGGGGCGTACGCGGCGACGGCCGCCGGCACCTCGCCACCGTCGGCCGCCTCGCCGACCACGGCCAGGTCCGGCAGACCGCCGAGGATCATCGAGAGCCCGGCCCGGACCAACGCGTCGTCGTCCACGATCAGCACGCGTACCGGCGGCGCGGCCGCGTCGGCCGGCCCGCTCGCGTCCGGCGGTCCGGCTGCGCCGGCAGGGCTGGTCACGCCGGCCACGGCAGCCAGGCGGCCAGCCGGAAGTCACCGCTGTCGTCCCGACCGTAGGCGAGTCGCCCGCCGGCCAGGGTCACCCGTTCACTGATGCCGACCAGGCCGGTGCCGGCACCCGGCAGTGTGCCGCCGGCCGGCGCCCCGACCGGCCACCGGTTGCCGATCGCCACGGTCAGCCCGGCGCCCGGCCCCCCGGCCACGTCCACGGTGACGGCCGCGCCGGCAGCGTGCTTGCGGGCGTTGGTCAGCCCTTCCTGCACGATCCGGTACGCGGCCCGGCCCAGCGCCGCCGGCACCTCCCCCGGGCTGGCGACGCTGTCGCTGACATTCACCCGCACCCCGGCCGAGCGCGACTCGGCAATCAGGGCCGGCAGGTCGGCGAGGGTGGGCTGCGGCGGCTCGGGGGCGTCGCCTGTTCCGTCGCCCTCGGCGCGGAGCACCCCGATCACCTCCCGCAGGTCCTGGAGGGCGGCGTGCGCGCTGCCCCGGATCACCCCGGCGGCCCGGGCCACCTCGTCGGCCGGCGCCTCCGGGCGGAATTCCAGCGCACCCGCGTGCAGGCTGAGCAGCGAGATCCGGTGGGCCAACACGTCGTGCATCTCCCGGGCGATCCGGGTGCGCTCCAGGTGGCGGGCCTGGGAGACGCGCAGTTGTTGCTCCGCCTCGGCCCGCTCGGCCCGTTCCCGCAACGACACGATCAACTGCCGCCGAGCCCGGACGAACATCCCCCAAGCCAGCACGGCGAAGCTGAGCACCACACCCCAGGACGCGGTCTCCCAGTACGACATCTGCCGATCCGGACGCACCCAACTGAAGACGAGGTTGGTGAGAAGGCCGGCACCGGTGACCGCAATCGCGATGGCCGTCCGTCGGTGCACCACCACGGTGAAGTAGAAGATCAACAGTGGGATGGCCGAGGCCATCGAGAACAGCGACAGTGGTGTCGTGGCCACCAGCACCCCGAGCGGCCACCGTCGACGCAGCCAGAGCAGCCCGCAGCAGACCAGACCGAGCAGCGCGTCCACGCCGGTCATCCAGTCATGCGGCAGCGGGACCGCCAACGACGGATCCGGCGACAGGGCATCCGCGGTGACGAACAGCACCCAGAACAGGGAGAGCAGGAAGGCCAGGGTGTCGACCGCCCAGTCCCGGGTGGTGCGGCGCGGCCGCCGCGTCGCCGCGTCCGGGCTGACCGCGCCGGCCAGCGCCCCGGGCAGCAGCCAGGGGTGCTCCGGAACGGCGAGGCTGGTCACGACACCAATGCTAGGCAGCCGACGGGCGACACGACCAGCTACCAAAGTCGAGACCCGCCGGTCGACCAAGGTCGACGCGGCACCGACCCGTGGCCGCAGCGGATGGCCGGGCGGCGCGGGCAGGCTCAACCGCATGATCACCGTAGAGAACCTCACCAAGCGGTACGGGCCACACCCGGCCGTGGACGACGTGTCGTTCCAGTGCGAGCCGGGCACCGTCACCGGCTTCCTCGGCCCCAACGGCGCCGGCAAGTCGACGACCATGCGCATGATCTGCGGGCTGACCACGCCGACCGCCGGCCGGGCCACCGTCTCCGGGCACCCGTACCAGGAGCTGCCCAACCCTGGGCGGGAGGTCGGGGTGCTGCTGGACGCCTCCGCCCAGCACGCCGGGCGCACCGGCCGCGAGGCGTTGACACTGTCCGCGTACACCATGGGTCTGGACCGGCGCGAGGTCGCCGCGAAGCTCGACCTGGTCGGGTTGAACGCGGTGGCCGCGAAGCGTCGGGTACGGGCGTACTCGTTGGGCATGCGCCAACGGCTCGGGCTGGCGCACGCGCTGCTCGGCGACCCCCGGGTGTTGATCCTCGACGAGCCGGCCAACGGCCTGGACCCGGAGGGGATCTTCTGGATGCGCGGCCTGCTGCGCGACTTCGCCGACCGGGGCGGCACCGTCCTTCTCTCCTCCCACCTGCTGCGCGAGGTGGAGGCGGTCGCGGACCGGCTGGTGGTTATCGGGGGCGGCCGGATCGTGGCCCAGGGCGACAAGAACGAGCTGCTGGCCGGCGGCGGCACTGTGGTCCGGGCCCGCGACAGTGCCGCGCTACGCCGGGCGCTGGAGGTGGCCAACCTGAGCGCCGCCGACAGCTCGGAGGGGCTGCTCGTGCAGGCCGACGCCGAGGCGGTCGGCCAGGCCGCCGCCGATGCCGGCGTCGCGTTGGCCGAGCTGCGCCCCGCCAGCGGCGGTGGCCTGGAACAACTCTTCCTCACCCTGACCGCCGGCGAATCGACCAAGGAGGCCGTCCGATGACCACCACCACCGCGCCCGCCGCCGGCGCCGTCGCGCCCCGGCACCACACTCCGGTACGCCGACCGTCGCTGCTCCGGCTCACCGGCGTGGAGGTGCGCAAGCTCGTCGACACCCGGGCCGGCCGCTGGCTGATGATCACCATCGGTTTGGCCACCGCCGCGATCGTCACCCTGCAACTGATCTACGCCGGAGACGCCGACCAGACCTTCCTCAACTTCTTCGTCCCCTCGCTGCTGCCGGTGTCGGTGCTGCTGCCGGTGCTGGGCATCCTGTCGATCACCAGTGAGTGGTCGCAGCGCACCGCCCTCACCACGTACGCCCTGGTGCCCCGCCGGGAGCGGGTGGTCGCCGCGAAGCTGATCGCCGTGTCGCTGACCGCGCTCGCCTCGGTGCTGACCAGCCTCGCCGTCGCCGCCGTCGGCACGCTGGTCGCCTCCGCCACCGGCGGGGCGGGCACCTGGCAGTTCGACTGGTCGCTGATCCTGAACGCGGCGGTCCTCCAGGTCACCAGCGTGTTGATGGGTGCCGCCTTCGGTCTGCTGCTGCTCAACCCGCCGCTGGCGATCGTCGGCTACCTGCTGCTGCCCACCCTGTGGGGGGTGCTCGGCGAGATGGTCAAGCCGCTGCGCGGTCCGTCCGAATGGCTGGACACCAGCAAGACCATGGAACCGTTGTTCAGCAGCGACGCCGTCACCGGCGGGCAGTGGGGGCGGATAGCGGTCTCCCTGCTGGTCTGGATGGTCCTCCCGCTGGCCGCCGGGCTGTTCCGGACCCTGCGCCGCGAGGTGTCCTGACCATGGAGATGGCCAGCTACCGTCCGCGCACCGTGGTCAGCGGCGGCCCGCTGGAGTTGGCGGTCCTGTGGGGTGGCTTTCCGCTGCTCGGCGCGGGCGCCGGATGGCTCCTCGCGGCGGCGACGGGCTGGCTCGCCCGGCTGCCCTGGGTGCCGTTCAGCGACCTGATCGAGTGGTTGGACCGGCTGCCCGAGCCGCAGGCCACCGCCGGCACCATCGGGGTGGGCGTCCTGGCCGGCCTGGTCATCGCCGGGATCGGCACCGCCGAACGGTTGATCGTCACCGTCGACGGGGCGCAGGTCCAGCTGCGCCGCTCCGATGAGAACCGGACCATCGCCCGGGTCGACACCCGGGTGGTCTTCCTCGCCGACAAGCACCTGGTGCTGCTGGACGCCGACGGCGCGGAACTGGTCCGGGAGTCCACGGACCTGCCGGCCGCCCAACTGGCGGCGGCGTTCCGGGAGCACGGCTGGGGCTGGGCGGACGACGACCCGCACCGGTCGGCGTACCGGCTGTGGGTTCCGGACCTGCCCGGGTTGCCGGCCGGCGCGGACGCGCTGCTGCGCGCCCGGGGTCGGGCGATCGAGCGGGATCGCCGCGACGACTCCCGGGAGTTGCGCCGCGAGCTGGGCCAGATCGGGGTGGTGCTGCGCGACGAGGGCAAGCGGCAGTACTGGCGGTTGACCACCCGGGCCCTCGCCCCCGGGCCGGAGCAGCCGACTTCGGCCGAGCGGGAGGCGGACGGGCGGTAGCGTCTGTCCCAGCAGACCCTGGGAGCCGCACGATGACCGAACAGCAGCCGTACCGGGTGGTGTCCCGACACCCCGGCTTCGAGCTGCGTCGGTACCCCGCCCACCTGGTGGCCGAGATGCAGATCCAGGCGTCGTTCACCCGGGCGCCGATCGAGGCGTTCCGGCCGCTGACCGCGTACATCGGTGGTGCCAATCGGGCCCGGCACCCGATCGGCTCCGCCGCGCCGGCGATGGCGGCGGCCAGCGGCTCGGAGAAGATCGCCATGACCGTGCCGGTGGTGCAGATCGAGGGTGAGCGGCCGGGCGCGTACCTGATCCAGTTCGTCATGCCGGCCAGCTTCACCACCGCCACCCTGCCCGAGCCGGTGGACGCCCGGGTGCGAATCCACGCGGTTCCGGCGCGGCTGGCGGCGGCGATGCGGTTCTCCGGGCGGTGGACGGAGCAGGCGTTCAGCCAGCGGGCCACGATGCTCGGCCGGTCGGTGACCGCGGCCGGGCTGCAACCGACCGGCGCCATCCGGTACGCGCGCTTCGACCCGCCGTGGAAGCCGTGGTTCCTGCGCCGCAACGAGGTAGTGCTGCCGGTCGTCGAGTGAGCTAGCGGAGCTGCCGACGGTCCTCGACGCTCGGCCGCGCCAGCAGCGCTGCCATACCCAGCCCGGCGAGCAGCCCGACCAGGGAGACCAGCAGATCGGAGTCGGCCGCGTTGATCGGGCTGTTGCCGGCCAGCGCGGTGAACGCCGCGCCGATCGGCATCATGATCACCATGGGGATGGCCGTGGCCACCAGGAACACCACCGGGCCCACAAACGCGATGAGAGCGGCCAGGGCGTGGTGCCACCAGATCGGCCGACCACCCGGCCAGTCCCAGGCCAGCAGGGTGACCCCGGTGAGCAGCACCGCCCCGAGAGCGGCCTCCGGCAGGAGTCGTTCACCGGGCGCGGCGGCACGGACCAGCCAGACGCCGAGCAGGGCCGCCACGGTGAGGCCGACGGCCAGCCCGACCCGAGCCCGGGTCCGCGCCGGAGCCGCCGCCAGCGCGGCGCCGACGGCCAGGGCCACCAGCAGCGCCGCCGTGGCCAGGGCGCCCTGGTTCAACTCCGGCTCCCGGTCGGTCGGTGACTCGATTCCGGCCGCCACCAGCGTCAGCACCCCGGCCACGCAGGCCGCCCCGGTCAGCACCCGCCGGTCGGCGGCCGGAGTCGTGCCCGGCTCCCGCGTCTGCGGCGCGGCGCGCTCCCACCAGAGCAGAAGCGCCGCGACCACGCCGAGCACGGCGTAACCGGCGACGGCGAGCAGCACCGTCGCGTCGAGGCCGATCGGGTCGGCCCGGTCGACAGCCACGTCGGCGGCGATCCAGCAGCCGCCCAGCACCACCGCCGGGCCACTCCAGCGCACCTGCCCGCGCCCGGCCAGCACCAGCCCGAGCGGCACCGCCATGATCGCCATGAACCGCAGGTCGCGCGCCCAGTAGGCGTTGTTGCCCGGCAGGTTCTCCGACCACGGGCCGAGCGGCTCGGTCAGCGGTTGCCACGTGGTCATGCCGTACGCCCAGAGCGCGACGGCGGCGGCGGAGAGGAGCAGCCCGACCGGGCGCGCGAATCGCATCCGTGGACGGTAACGGCCCAACCGTCCGCGCGGGGGGCGCGGTCATCCGCCGACCGGCGACCGGGCGGGACGGTGGCGCAGCAGCCGCCACGTCGGCAACACACTGGACAGCACCGCGAGTAGCAGGCACAACCCCACCACGCTGGCGACCACCGACCACGGCACCACCAGGTCGACGGGGGCTCCGACCTGCTCGGCGAGGCCGGCGCTGATGCTGAGCAGACCGACGAACGCGACAGCCCCACCCAACAACGCGCCGATCAGGACCACCAGGGCGGACTCCGCCGTGACCAGCCAGATGACCTGCCGTCGGGTCGCCCCGGCCATCCGGATCAGCCGCAGGTCCGCGGCGCGGCCGGCGGCGGCCAGCAGCAGCGTGTTGGCCACCGCGATGGCCCCGTAGCCGGCGGACACCCCGATCAGCAGCACTGTGAAGAGCCAGACGAGGCGGTCCTCGGCGGCGTCCGCCTCGGCCGCCCAGCCCGCAACGTCGAGGATCCGCGCGCCGACCGGTGGATCGATGCGGTCCCGGACGTACACGGTGGACGTCAGCGCCGACGGGTCGTGCGCCCGCACCACGGCCCGGGGCACGAGCAGGTCGCCGGGGATCGAGGCGTCGTCGACCACGGCGACGACGCGCAACGACACCGTCGTCCCGTCGGCGAAGACCACCGGGTACGACTCGGACGGCAGCCGGTTCGCCGAGGCGCTGACCACCACGGTGTCGTCACCCCTCAGGTCGTTCAGCGAACCGGCGACGACGGTGAGCACCCGGTTCGCGGCGGCGAAGCCCTCCGGATCCACTCCGAGCGCGGTCATCGGCCGGTCCGGTGGCGACGTTCCGGGGTCGGTGCGGTAGACGGTGGTCGGCAGGAGCGCGGTGCCGCCGGTCGCGGCGACGGCCCGGTCGGACAGGCCGGGCGCGCGGTCCGGCACGACGATCCAGCCGGCGTTCACGTTGTCCGCCCGACCCGCCGCGTACGCGGCGGTGGTGGTGCGCACCATCCCGGACACCAGCACCGCGAACGCGACAGTGAGCAGCACCGGCGCGGCGATGGCGGCGGTCCGCCGGGTCGCGGTCAACGCCCCGCCCCGGACCAGCATCCCGATCGCGCCACCGGGCCGACGCACCGGAGAACGCAGCAGCCACACCAGCGGTCCGACCACCACCGGGGCGAGCACTGTGGTGCCGGCCACCAGCGCCATCACCGCGTAGAGCGCGTACTGCGCCCCCACCCGCGCCTCGTCGGCGGTCGCCGTGCCCAGACTGAGAGCACCCCCCGCCGCGAGGAGCAGCGCCCCGGTGACGGCACGCAGCCGGCCGATCGGTCGCTGTTCCACAGCGGCATCGCGTAACGCCTCCAGCGGGCGGACCCGCGCCGCTCGGCGGGACGCCGACCAGACGGCCAGCAACGCGATCACCGGCCCGGCGGCGAGCGAGACCGCGACCGGCCAGAGTTCGTAGCGGACCTCGAAGGTCGACGGTTCGTAGCCGACGTCGACCAGCAGCCGACCCAGCGACGGGGCGAGTGCCGCGCCCACCAGCATGCCGACGATTCCCGCCGAGACGCCGACGGCGAGCGCCTCGGCGTGGACCATGCGGCGGACCTGGCGTCCGGTGGCGCCGACGGCGCGCAGCAGGCCCAGCTCACGGCGGCGCTGCGCGATGGTGAACGCGAAGGTGGAGGCGACCACGAACACCGTGACGAAGCCGGCGAGGGCCGCCGTGGCGGTGAGCACCTGCATGCCGATCCACCGGGTACGGGCGTCGCCGCGCGGCTCCAGCGCACCACAGGCGTCACCGGTGAGCACGCGTCCGTCGACGCCGACGACTCCGCGAGCCGCCGTGGCGACCCGCTCGGGGTCGGCGTCCGGCGCGAGCACCAGCCCGATGGCCCGCACGCCGGGCGCGAGCGCAGCGGCGACCTCGTCCGCGACGTGGACGCCCGGCCCGTCGACCAGACCGCTGACGGTGTACGACTCCGTACCCACAGCGGTCAGCAGGGTGACCGGTGCGCCGACGCCCAGTCCGAGCGCGCGGTCGACGACCACCTCGCCGGGCCGACGAGGTGGCTCGCCGGCCGTGAGGCGCAGCCCACCCAGCTGGGCGCTGGACCAGCCGTGCCCCTGGTAGGCGTCCTCGCGCCGGGTATCGGCGGCCGAGGGTCGGCCGTCGACGAGCGGCTGAGCGTAGAAGGTGCGGTCCGGTACCGCCGCCACCACGTCCGGCAGACCGGCCAGCCTGCCGGCCAATTCCGCCGCCGTGGTGGCGGACCAGGGCCGGGTCGGCACGAACTCGTCAGCGGACGCACCCGCCTCGGGGCTCTGCACCACGACCGCCGCCCGCGCCAGCCGGTCCGGCACCTGCGGGCGCCCGGATGCGAGCAGCAGGGTGGCCGCCGCGACCAGCGTGACCCCGATGGCGACGGCCACGAATGCGCTGGCCGACCGCCGGACGCTCAGCACGACGACTCCGCGACGGTTTCCCGCTCGGCGATCCGGGCGGCGACGGCGGCGGCGGTGATCCCGCCGGTCAGCTCGTCGACGACGCGGCCGTCGGCCAGCAAAAGGACCCGATCGGCGTACGCGGCGGCGGCGGGATCGTGGGTCACCATCACGACGGTCTGCCCGTGGTCGTCGACGAGCGCCCGCAGCAGCCGGAGCACCTGCCGGGAGGAGGCGCTGTCCAACGCCCCGGTCGGCTCGTCGGCGAAGACCACCGCCGGACGGGTGATCAACGCGCGGGCCACGGCGACGCGCTGCTGCTCCCCGCCGGACAGCTCACTCGGCCGGTGCCCGGCCCGGTCGGCGAGGCCGACGGCGTCGAGGGCGGCGGCGACGTCCCCGGCCGGCGGGCGGCGGCGGGCCAGGCGCGACGGCAACTCGACGTTCTGCGCGGCGGTCAGTGTGGACACGAGGTTGAACGCCTGGAAGACGAAGCCGATCCGGTCCCGCCGCAGCCGGGTCAGCTCGTCCTCACCGAGGTCGTTGAGGTTGGTGCCGTCGATCGTGACGATCCCCTCGGTCGGGCGGTCCAGCCCCGCCGCGCAGTGCAGCAGGGTGGACTTCCCCGAGCCGGAGGGGCCCATCACCGCCGTGAACGTGCCGCTCGCGAAGCTGGTGGTCACGCCGTCGAGCGCCGTCACCCGCCGGGTTCCGGTGCCGTACACCGCGCGCAGCCCCGTCAGGGTCACCGTGTCTGTGGTCATGGCCGTTACCGTGCCGAATGCCGGGGGTGCGGCGCGTCGTGCCGGGGCGGGCACTTTCCGGCCCTCCCCCGGGTGGAGTCCGGGGCCCACAACCGGCCGCGCGTCGTCCTGCGGGATGACCACCCGCAGGCGGACGCGGCCGACCCAGCCGGCCGTTACCGTTCGACGGGTGACCGCTCTCCTGCTGACCCGACGAATGCGGCCGGTGGACCTGTACACCGTGGACGCCCTGCTGGCGGTGGCCGTCGGTGGGCTGCTCTGCCCGTACGCGGCGCTGGAGTCGCCGCTGCACGGCGGCGTACGCGAGCCGCTCTGGGTGTCGGTGCTGGTCGGGATGGCCCTGGGGCTGCCGTTGGCGGTCCGGCGACGGTGGCCGATGACGGTGGCGGTCGTGATCAGCTCGATCGCCACCGTCGCTCTGATCACCGGGGTGATACCCAACTTCGCGGCCGCTGCTCCGGCGTTCGCCATCGGCCTGTCCTTCTACACGGTGGCCGTGGCGACGCCCACCCGCCGGTCGATGCTCTGCGCCGTCGGTTGTCTGGCGCTGGTGAGCGTCGGCCTGGTGCTGACCGCGGGCGACCTCTGGTCGCGGACCGGCGCGGTCGTCTACGCCGGGGTCATGGTCGCGCCGGCCTGGGTGATCGGTTGGCTGATCCGGGAGCGACGCGCCCTCGCCACCCGGCAGAGTGATCAGCTGGTCCGTCAGGCTGCCACCGAGGAGCGGTTGCGGGTGGCGCGCGAGCTGCACGACGTGGTCGCGCACACGCTCAGTCTCATCGTGGTGAAGGCGGCCGTCGCCAACCACGTCGCCGAGGCCGACCCGCGCGAGGCGGGCGCCGCGCTCCGGGTCATCGAGGAGACCGGCCGCACCGCGCTGACCGACGTACGTCGGGTGCTCGGCGTGTTACGCGAGGACAGCCCGTACGCGCCGACGCCCGGGCTGGACGAGTTGCCCCTCCTCGCCCGGCAGGCGGCGATCGGCGGCGTCGACGTGCAGCTCGACGTGCGGCGGGACGAGCCGGCCGGCGCGGTGCCGCAGTCGGTGGGCCTCGCGGTGTACCGGATCGTGCAGGAGGCGGTGACGAACGTGGTGAAGCACGCCGCGCCGGCCGCCTGCCGGGCCACGGTGACCGTCCTGCCCGACGAGGTGCGGGTGGAGGTGACCGACGACGGCCGGCGGCCGGTCCTGCTCGGCGGGGAGGGGCACGGGTTGATCGGCATGCGGGAACGGGTGGCGTTGCACGGCGGGGAGTTCCGTGCCGGCCCCCGCTCCGACGGTGGCTTTGCGGTGACGGCCAACCTCCCCTACCGGGTGGCCGCGTGATCCGCGTGCTGATCGCCGACGACCAGGCGTTGTTGCGCGGCAGTTTCCGGCTGCTGGTCGATCTCAGCCCGGACTGCACCACTGTCGGTGAGGCTGGCACCGGGGTGGAGGCCGTCGCGTTGACCGAGCAGCACCGGCCGGATGTGGTGCTGATGGACGTTCGGATGCCGGAGATGGACGGCATCGAGGCGACCCGGCGGATCTGCGCCGACCCGGCGACGGCCGGCACCCGGGTCATCATCCTGACCACGTTCGACCTCGACGAGTACGTCTACGGGGCGCTGCGCGCCGGTGCCAGCGGGTTCCTGCTCAAGGACACCCCACCGGCGGACCTGCTGACCGGGATCCGGGTGGTCGCGGCCGGGGAGGGGCTGCTCGCGCCGACGGTGACCCGCCGGCTGATCGACGAGTTCGCCCGGCAGCCGGAGCCGACCCGGCCGCTGCCCCGGCAGCTCGACGGGGTGACCGATCGGGAACGGGAGGTCCTCGGGCTGATCGCCCGGGGCCTGTCCAACGCGGAGTTGGCCGCGCACCTCAACCTCAGCCAGGCCACCGTCAAGACGCACGTCGGGCGGCTGCTGACCAAGCTGGCGGTACGCGACCGGGCGCAACTGGTCATCGTCGCGTACGAGACCGGCCTGGCGGGACCGGGCGGCCTACGCTGAGCGGGTTGTCCGCACCCGAGGAGGAGCCATGACCCGGTACGTCGCCCTGCTGCGCGGGGTCAACGTCGGCACCACCCGGCTGGCGATGGCCGACCTGCGGCGGATCGTCACCGACCTCGGGCACGAGGACGTCAAGACGTACCTGCAGAGCGGCAACGTGGCCTTCGACAGCACGGTGCGCGACGCGGAGAAGCTGGCCGCCGGCATCGCGCGGGCGCTCACCGACGAGCTGGCGTTGACCGTGCCGGTGCTGGTGCGCAGCGGCCGGGAGTTGGCGGCGATCGCGGGCGGCAACCCGTACGCCGACCGGGATGACGACCCGACGCGACTGCTGGTGGCCTTCCTCGCCAAAGCACCGAAGAAGTCCCTCGTGGATGCGCTGGCCGTGCCCGGTGCCGAGAACGTGTCGTTCACGGTGACCGGCCGGGAGGTGTTCCTGCACTACGTCGACGGCGGTGCCGGGCGGTCGAAGTTCACGAACGCGTACCTGGAGAAGAAGCTCGGCGTGGTGGCCACCTCCCGCAACTGGAAGTCGGTGCGGGCCCTGGCGGAGATGACCGCCTCCTGACCTCAGGTGGGGGTCGCGGTCCGGCGACCCCCACCGACGCTGATCAGAAGTGGTAGGCGGTCTCGTACTCGGGCACCAGCACCCGGCTGCGCGGCGAGATCCGACGCACCGCCGCGATCATCTCGTTCAGCCGGGTGCGGTCGGTCGGGGCGACCGGCGGCGGGTTCTGCAACGCCGTCTCGAAGTTGTCGTAGTGCACCGGCACCACGACCTTCGGGTAGTCGAGGCCGGCCAGCAGCCGGGGCAGGTAGTCGCCGGTGGTGGTGGCGTTCTGCATGGCCACCATCGCCACGTCGGGCGCGAGGCCGGTGAGGTTCCGTTCGGCGACGTCGCTGGCCCCGGTGAAGTAGACCGACGGTCCGCCGTCGACCCGCAGCAGGTAGCCCAGCGTGTCGCCCTCCGGCAGGTCGGCGATGGTGGCCGGCTGCGGCGGCGGGCTCACCCGCACCCCGGGAAAGGCCACCGAGTACGACGGGTTGCGGCTGTGCAGCGAGCCGACCACCTCGACGCTGTGGTCGCCGAAGTCCAGCACCTCCCCACCCTTCACGGCACTGAGCTGCGTCGACGGCAACCCGTAGGCCAACCCCAGGTGGTACGCGGTCAGCGTGCCGAACACCCGTGCACCGGTGCGCTTGGCGATGTACGGCACGTCCATGAAGTGGTCCCAGTGGGTGTGCGTGACCAGCACCG
Organism: Micromonospora arida; assembly: GCF_003857035.1. Classification (GTDB taxonomy): domain Bacteria; phylum Actinomycetota; class Actinomycetes; order Mycobacteriales; family Micromonosporaceae; genus Micromonospora; species Micromonospora arida. The sequence continues at coordinate 32,293 of NZ_QGSY01000191.1, read as the reverse complement.
TCGTGGCCCGGTCGACGCGCGGGTCGATGACGTCGGTGCGCACTGTCAACGGGGTGTCCGTGCGGAACGGGCCGGTGAACAGCCCGGTGTCGATCCGGCTGAGGAACGGGTCGACGAGAACGGTGCGGTCGCCGATGTCGACGCGCCAGCCGGCCGTACCCCACCAGCGGAAGCTGACCGCGCCCTTGCGGCGAGCGGTGGGCGTGGACGCGGCGGCCGAGGGCGCGGCCTGGGCCGGGGTGGCGACGCCAGTGGCGAGGCCACCGGCGGAGACCATGGCCGTGGTGGCGGCGGCGTCGCGCAGGAAGCGTCGGCGGTCGAGACTGGGCATGCGGATCTACTCCCCGTGGTCGGGTGATGTGTCGCCCACGAGCCAACCAGCGGCACCGGGCCGCGGTCCAAGATCAAGGGCCGTCTGCTTCGATACGCCAGCGGATATCGAGCCTGCTCGGCGGGGGTGCGGTGGCGCTCGGAGGGGCGCGAAATCACTCGCCGCGCAGCGCCTCGACGGCCGTCCGGGCGGCCTCCCCCATGGCCAGGTCCACGTCGATGCGACGCGGGGTCAACTGTGCGGCGCGGGCGAAGACGGCGATCGCGTACCGGCCGCCGTCGGGGTATTCGGCGACCCCGGCCTCCAGGTGGAACCCGGGCAGGGTGCCGGTCTTTCCGGAGACCCGGACGCCGGGCGGGAAACCGGCGGCCAACCGGGTCCAGAAGATCTGCCGGGCCATCCAGGTGCGGACCATCGCGCAGGCCGTCGCCGGCCCGGCCTCGTCCCGCCAGATCAGCGTGAGCAGCCGGGTGATCTCCCGGGCTGTGCTGGACGTGGTGTGCGCGGGGTCGAAGACCCGCATCGCCCGGACCCGGTCCGCCGGCAGCGTGGGGAAGATCCGGGCGAACTCCGCCTCGGTCCGGGCGCCCACGTCGGCGAGCATCATCTCGACCAGTTCCCGTGGGCCACCGAGGACCCGGGTACGGGTCAGCCCCAGCTCGACGGCGAGCATCGGCAGCAGGTCCGGGCCGACCCGGCGCAGCAGCAGGTCGGCGGCCGTGTTGTCGGTGACCGACATGGCGAAGTACGCGAGGTCGCGCAGCGACACCTCGGCGTCGTCGGCGCAGCCCGCCAGACCCCACCCACCGAGCCGGTCGGCGGCGGTGACCACGACCCGCTCGGTCGGGTCCAGTTGACCGGCCTCGACCTGCCGGGCGAACTCCAGCACCAGAAGGATCTTGAAGATCGAGGCGATCACCACCTGCTCGTCGGCCCGCACCCCGACCTCGCGACCGCCGGCCGCCGGGCCGCCACCCTGGACGGCGCCCAGGTCGACGGCGTCCAGGTCCACGACGTGCAGGCTGGCCGTCACCCCGACGGCGGCGAAGATGGCCCCGATACGTTCCTCCACGTCCACGCCAGCACGGTATCCAGCGCCGCCGTGGCCGCGTTGGCGTAGGGTCCCGGCCGTGGATCTGCTCCGGCACCTGCGGCACTTCGTGGTGGTCGCACACGAACTGCACTTCGGGCGGGCCGCGGAGCTGCTCGGGATGGCCCAGCCGCCGCTGAGCCAGTCGATCCAGCGGCTGGAACGGGAACTCACGGTCGAGCTGTTCGACAGGTCCCGCCGCCAGGTACGCCTCACCACCGCCGGTGAGCTGCTGCTCGGCGAGGCGGAGGAACTGCTCGCCGGCGAGGGCCGACTCCGCAGCCTGATGGGGCAGATCCGCGCCGGTGAGCTGGGCGTACTCCGGGCCGGGGTGCCACCGGAGACGCCAGCCGTGACGCTGCGTTCGCTGCTGGACGGGCTCACCACCCGGGCGCCCGGCCTGGACGTGGAGCTGCACGAGCTGACCACGGCCGAGCAGGTGCGGATGCTCACCGAGCGGACCCTGGACGTGGGGCTCGTGCATCACCCGGTGGCGGCGGACGGGCTGCGCTTCGGGGCCCCGGTCGACGTACCCCTGGGGGTGCTGCTGCCGCGCACCTCGCCGCTGGCCCGCGGCCGCGAGGTGACGCTCGCGTCGCTGGCCGGCCTGGATCTGGTGGCCGCTCCCCGCGCCACCGCCCCCGGCTGGCACGACCACCTGCTGGCGGTGTGCCGGCAGCACGGTTGGCGTCCGGCCCGGGTGCGCCCCGCCCGCAACCCGGAGTTCCTCTTCGGGCTGGTGCTGGCCGGCGGCGGGGTGGCCGTGGAACCGGCGACGGTGGCCCGCCGGGAACCGCGGATGGCCTGGCGGCCGATCATTGACGCACCGCTGGCCAAGCGCACCTCGGCGGCCTGGCCGGACCGGTCGGCACATCCGGCGGCGGCGATGTTCGGCCAACTCGCCGCGGAGGTGCTGGCCGACGCCGAGCCCACCGCGCCCGCGACGCCCGCGACGTCGGTGCCGGCGGCACGGCCGTGGCCGGTGCTGTTCGACACGACCGGGTGAACCGACCGGCCGTTGTGTTCGCCACCCCCGATTGGGCGGTGGATCGTCCACCCACCCGGGTATGGATGACAGGAAACGAAGACGCGAAGGAGCCGCAGTGGCAATCACGATTCCCGACATCAGCCTGAACGACGGCACCACCATTCCGCAGCTCGGCTTCGGGGTGTTCCAGATCGAGCCGAAGGACACCGTCGCGGCGGTGACCACCGCCCTGGAGGTGGGCTACCGGCACATCGACACCGCCGAGATGTACGGCAACGAGGCCGAGGTCGGCGAGGCGGTACGCGTGTCCGGTCTCGACCGGGGTTCGGTCTACGTGACCAGCAAGCTGAACAACGGCTTCCACCGCCCCGACGACGCCCGCAGGGCGTTCGACTCGACCCTCGCGGCGCTGAAGATGGACTACATCGACCTGTTCCTGATCCACTGGCCGCTGCCGACCCTGTACGACGGCGACTACGTCTCGACCTGGAAGGTGCTGGAGGAGTTCCAGCGCGACGGCCGGGCCCGCTCGATCGGCGTGTCGAACTTCCAGGTGTCGCACCTGCAGCGGCTGGCCGACGAGGCGAGCGTCGTGCCGGCGGTCAACCAGATCGAGGCGCACCCGTACTTCGGCAACGACGAGGTCCGCGCCTACGGCCGTGAGCACAACATCCTCACCGAGGCGTGGTCGCCGATCGCCCAGGGCAAGGTGCTCGACGACCCGACGGTCGTCGACATCGCCGGGCAGCTCGACCGGACCCCGGCGCAGGTGGTGCTCCGCTGGCACGTGCAGCGCGGCGACATCATCTTCCCGAAGTCGACCACCCCGAAGCGGATCGAGGAGAACACCCGGATCTTCGACTTCGAGTTGGACGACGCGGCGATGGAGCGGATCACCGCGCTGGACAAGGGCGAGGCCGGCCGGCAGGGCCCGAACCCGGACACCTTCGCCTACCTGCCCAACTGACCTGAGCCCCCACTCGGCGGCCAGGTCTCCTGAATGCGTGATGCCTCAGAGTCATCTTGATGACCCTGAGGCATCACGCTGTTCCCGGCGGGTCAATCACGCTGTGCCCGGCGCTCAGGAGCCGACGCGCTCGGCGATCCGGCGGAACACCGCCTGGGTCGGCGAGTCGGGCTCGGGGACGTAGACGATCAGCCGCTGCTCGGTCTCCGGCACCAGCAACACGCGGCACTCGAACTCCAACGACCCCAGGCGGGGATGTGGCACCCGCTTGATCACGGGACGGCGCTCCTCCACCTCGTGCTCGGCCCAGAGCTGGGCGAACCGTGGCGAGGTGCCGAGCAGCTCGGTTACCAGATCACGGATCGCCGGGTCGGCCGGGTAACGGCCATAGGCAGCCCGCAGGTCCGCCACCGTGCTGTGCACGAAGCGGCGGGCGTCGGCGTCGGTCCAGTGGGCCTCGGTGACCGGCCGCCGGAACGTCCAGCGGATCATGTTGCGCTCCGCGTCCGGCACTGCCGCGAGGTCCCCCAGGAAGTACGCGGCCATGCGGTTCCAGGCCAGCACGTGGTACGCGGCGTCGACGAGGTACGCCGGGGTCTCGGTCATGGCGTCGAGCAGGTGCCGCAGCCCGGGAGTCACCTCCCGGCTCGGGCCGACGGTAGGCGGCGGGTTCTCCCCGGCGATCCGGAACAGGTACTCGCGCTCGTCCCGGCTCAACATCAGCGCCCGGGCCATCGACGCGAGCACCTGCCGGGACGGGTGCGGCCCGCGGCCCTGCTCCAACCGGATGTAGTAGTCGATCGACATGCCGGCGAGTTGGGCGACCTCCTGCCGGCGCAGCCCGGGGGTGCGTCGACGTTCGCCCTCGGGGAGCCCGACCTCGGCGGGGCGCAGCCGGGCACGGCGGGTACGCAGGAACGCCGCCAGTTCGTCACGCCGCAGGCCGCTGCTCGTCATGCCCCCAGCATGCCGCGACCAGGGCCGGCCAGGGTGGTACCACCGGTCCCAGCCTCGGCCCGTCTCTCCCCGGACGCCGTCGGCGCGGACACGCTCTTCGTCATGACGAACACGATCGCCCTGATCACCGGGGCCAACAAGGGAATCGGCTTCGCCACCGCCCGGCAGCTCGGCGCCCGGGGGATGACCGTGCTGGTGGGCGCCCGGGACGCCGAGCGGGGTCGGGCAGCCGAACGGGAACTGCGCGACGGCGGCGCGGACGCCGTGTTCCTGCCGCTCGACATCACCGACGCCGAGTCGGTGACGGCCGCCGCGAAGCGGGTGGAGGCGGAGTACGGCCGGCTGGACGTTCTGGTCAACAACGCTGGCATCGTCCTCGCCGACGGCGCACGAGGGCTGCCCAGCGAGACGACGGTGGCGACGCTGCGCCGGCTGTACGAGACGAACGTCTTCGGGGTGGTGGCGGTGACAAACGCGCTGCTGCCGCTGCTGCGCCGGGCACCGGCCGCCCGGATCGTCAACGTGTCGAGCGAGGTCGGCTCGATCGCCGTGATGACCGACCCGAACGGCGCGCTGTTCGAGCTGACCTCCGTGCCGTACCCGTCGTCGAAGGCGGCGCTGAACATGCTCACCGCGATGTACGCCAAGGAGCTGCGGGACACCCCGATCACTGTGAACGCGGCGAACCCGGGCTACTGCGCCACCGACCTCAACGGCAACAGCGGTTTCCGCACGGCCGACCAGGGCGCCGAGGTGAGCGTGCACCTGGCGACCCTGCCGGCCGACGGGCCGAGCGGGCTGCTCTGGGGCTTCCAGATGGACGCCGGCGGTGGATACGGCGTGCTGCCCTGGTGACGTTGAGCGCTTGACCTGGAGTGCGCTCCAGGTTGGAGGGTTACCTGTGCGCCCGCCGGTAGGGCGCACGAGAGGAGACCCCCATGCGGTACCGCACGATCGGCGCCGACCCGGCGACCCGGCGCGAGGTCAGCGTGCTCAGCCTCGGCGCGATGCTCTTCGGCAGCGCCACCGACGAGGCCACCTCGTACGCGATCCTCGACCGGTACGTCGAGGCCGGCGGCACGTTCATCGACACGTCGGACAACTACGCGTTCTGGGTGGACGGCGGCCAGGGCGGGCAGAGTGAGGAGTTGCTCGGCCGGTGGCGGCGCAGCCGGGGCGTCGGCGCCGAGATCGTCATCGCCACCAAGCTGGGCGCCCGACCGCTGGCCCCGGGCACCAGCTACCTGGACAACGCCGAGGGCCTCTCCGCCAAGGTGATCCGCGAGTCCGCGGAGCGCAGCCGGGAACGGCTCGGGGTGGAGCGGCTGGACCTGCTCTACGCGCACATCGAAGACCGCGCCGTGCCGCTCCAGGAGACCGTGGAGGGCTTCGCCGAGCTGGTCGCCGAGGGCACTGTGGGTCTGCTGGGCGCCAGCAACCACCGGGCCTGGCGGGTGGAGCGGGCCCGCGCGTTGGCCACCGCCGCCGGCCTGCCGGGGTACGAGGTGCTCCAGTACCACCGCAGTTACCTGCCGAACCGCACCGACCTGATCAGCGAACTGGACCCGGACGGCGAGCCGGGCGGCGTCAGCGGTGACCTGCTCAGTTACCTGCGTGCCGAGCCCGAGCTGACCCTGGTGGCGTACTCGCCGCTGCTCAAGGGGGCGTTCACCCGGGCGGACAAGCCGCACAGCTCGGCGTACGACCTGCCGAGCGCGCCCCGGCGACTGGCCGCGCTGCGGGAGGTCGCCGGGCAGAGCGACGCGACTGTCAACCAGGTGGTGCTCGCCTGGTTGCTGGGCGGTGAGCTGCCGTCCATCCCGCTGGTGGGCGCCTCGTCGGTGGCGCAACTGGAGGAGAGCCTGGCAGCGGTCGACCTGGAGCTGACCGCCGGGCAACGGCACCGCCTCGACACCACCTGGTGACCTGACACCGACCGCCCCGCCGACCTCAGCTCACGGTCGGTGGGGCGGTCAGGTCGAGCTGCCAGTCGTTGGCCCGCATCATCTGCCCCGGCGGGTATTCGAAGCCGGTCTCGCCGAGCAGCGTGAAGCCGGCCTTGCGGCACACCGCGTTCGAGGCGGGATTGTCGACCGAGGGGTAGGCGTGGGCGTAGTGCCGGTCCCGTCGGGCGCGAGCGACGTCCACCACCGCGCGCACCGCCGCGGTCGCAAGCCCCTGCCCCCGGTACGCCGGCAGCACCGCCCAGCCCAGCTCGTACACCGGCTGGTCACGCCACTCGCGGGCCCAGTAGCCGACGCTGCCCGCCCGTGCCCCGTCCGGCAGCACCAGCGTGAACATGCACCCCTGCTCGGTGCCGGAGAAGTGCACGTAACGGTCGTGCCGGGCGAGCACCTGCTCGTCGGTCTCCGGGCCGCCGGTGTGCTTGCGGGTGTCCGGTGAGTTGAGCTGCCGCAGCAGGTCGAGGTCGTCCTCGTGCCACGGCTCGATGCGTACCTGTGCCAATCTCAACTGTGTCGCGGCCGAGCGAGCCGCAGTGTCGCCTGAGCGAGACGGTCGACCCGGTCGGCAAAACCCGTGCGAGGCCCGTCCTTGGGCTCAGCGACGGGGACCGGCGCTTCGACGGAGGCCCCGGCATCGCGATCGCCTGACGGTGTGACCGACAGGTTCGCCTCGTCGATCAACGCCCGGGCGCGATCCCCGACCTGTTGACGCTGCTGAGGCGACTCCCGGGCCTCCGCCCGGAGCGTCGACATGGTGAGTGACCAGGCCCGGTTGAGGCGCTGAGGATCGTCGAAGAGGCTCGTCTCCAAGGGCGGACCCGGGTCCACGTAACTGCTGGACGGCAACACCCAGACGGCGTCGTCGACGAGATACCGATCCTCGGGCTGGCCCTCGGATTTTGGTGTGTCGGGTGTCGCCACAGATCCTCCAGACTTTCTCATCATCGCCATGCGAAGTCGCCAGCACCCAGGTCTTCGCGCCTTATCAGGTCATTGAAGTGAACGAGCTTGAGCGCGAACCGGTAGCTGATATAGGTCAAGTTCAACGCCGAGACGATACAGAGAGTGATCCAACGCCAGTCAGTGATTCCAACGAAGGTCAGCGGGTCGGCGACGCTTCCCCCAACGATCGGCGCTGGTGCGCTCGGTGGCGGGGAGCTGAGATACAGCACAACCGCGATCACCGAGACCACCCCGCTGACGACGAGTGACAGACGCGCAAGCAGTGAGCCACCGACCAGCGCGTCCTTGTCCGATGAGAGACCGAACCACGAAGCTGCCACCGCCGGCAACGCGAGCATCAGGGCCGGCAGGCCTCCCACCTGGGTGCCCTGTGGGCTGTTCAAGAGGTTGCCAGCAACCGCGAGCAGGAGGGTTGTGGCCAGGGCGGTGATCGCCGCGCGGCCGCGGGCACCTGGCGGAGTCTCCTTAAAGGTGGTGATGAGTTGCAAGTCTCGCAGTTTCGGCGCCGCCCGGGAGTATCCCCGCATATAGACATGCACAAAGTTCTGCCCGCGCTTGCGACGAACTCGAAAATGATGGTCAGTGACCCGGTCGTCTTCGGTCGCACTTCTCGTCTGGTCGAGCTCGTGCGCGCAGAGGTGCCTTTTGTTGTCCGGCTTTTTACCGGACGCGTCCTCGTCGGCGGGGATTCCGATCGGCGCCCTACCGCGCCACTGGCGAGTCAGCAGCACCCGACAGTGCCGGCACTGCAGGTACTGCTTGATGACGTACTTGTTCGCCGGAGCGTTGACCCGCAAGTGGTAACTCTCGGCAGTGAGCGCCAGCTCCACCGGTATCGCCACCTTGTCAGGTTTGAGGCCGAGCCCGAGCCGGAGCAGCCCCCGCCAGCTCGTGGTCAGGGACGCCGGCACGAAGGTCCGCTCGTACTTGATCAGGAAGCGCCCGCTGGATGCGTCAACCGCGGAGACAACCGCGACGATCGGGTACGACCAACTGAGGGCCGCGACGTATTTGCGGACGCGTTCACGGCTGTCGTCGTCGGGAAATTTGATCTCCTCGAGAATGACGTCCAACCGTCCATGCACCTGCCCGGTATGCAGCGGCCCACGGGTCGCCACGATCTGAAGCATGGCCAGCTCGGCCGCGCGCACAGGCTCGTCCAGGGTCTTCGGCGGGGATGGCGCATCCTTCGCCGCGAAAATCTCCATCAGGATGAGCCGAAGCCCCGCCGCAGCCAGCTTGGTGGTCTCCTCGTAGGAGAGCGTTGGCAACGAGCTGCCGCCGGCCGATTGGAGCTGGAAGTTGTCCACCAGCTCGCCCTTGATCGGTTGCAGGATCGGGATGTAGAGAGCCCTTCCGCCCTCCTCGGCATCGGGCAGCGCAAACGAAATCGACACCTGCTGCCGCACCGCCCGCTCGTCTAGGTCGACGGTTTCCGCCAGTCGAGAGCGGGAGCGGGCCGGGTCGACGATGAGTTCCACGAACATCGTGATCGCCTTGCGGTCCTGCTCGCTGAGGCGCTCGGCCGCCGATGCTTGTAGGCGCTGCAACCACGGGACGTCGGGTTGTCCCGGGCGCTGCGCCACTGTCTTCTCCTCGCCCAGACGCTGCCGCAACCTTGAGAAGATCACCCCGCCGAGGATGAGGGCTGCCGTCAGACAGAGGGTTCGCGCCAAGCCCTCCAGCAGATTGCCGTTGCGGACGAACCATTCGCCGTACGCATCCAGGCGGTGCCGAAGCCAACCTGTGGCGCCTGCAGCGGTCACGAGAACGGCGGCCGCCCCGGCGAAGGCAAAGTTCATCATCATCTTTCGTACGGAGTGCGGCTCATGCATAACCATCACGCTCCCCGCATTGCGACAGCGATGAGTACCCGAGGGGGTACACGCTGCTACAGCACCCCGAACCCTGTCGAAGTCTCGACCAAATAGGACAGCTCGTGATGTTTGGGCAGGCATTCGTGTGACGCAGAACACCGTGACCTGCCGTTGTGGTTACGGATGCCAGACGTCGACAGATCTACACCGCTAATACTTGTTACCACACCGTGATGCAGCATCGCCGGAACGGACAACCCTGCCTGCCCGTGCCGTCAGGAACCGTACAGACATCGGCCCTGCTTAATCAATGGAATGGCAACAGCACTGCCATCCGACCGACTGGATGCTGACCAGAGGGCTGATACGGCCGGACGGCCCGCATAGGTCGGCTTCGGTCCACGATTGGCGACAGGGAGTCCCGGCCCGCTAGATCGGATCTAGCGGGCGCGTGTCGTCACCTCGCGCCTTCAGTGTGGAAGGGAGGTGGGCCATGGCACCGTTGCGGATCGCCGTGATCGTCGGCAGCACCCGGGAGGGACGGGTCGGCGACCGGCTGGCGCACTGGTTCGTCGAGCAGGCCGCGCGGCACGACGACCTGGCGGTGACGGTCGTTGACCTGACCGAGTACGACTTCCCGGCCGCCTACCCGGCCGAGCCGACCGCGTCCATCCGGGCGTTCGTCCGCGAGGTGGGCCGGGCGGACGCGTTCGTCGTGGTCACCCCCGAGTACAACCACAGCTTCCCGGCACCCTTGAAACAAGCCATCGACTACGCGTACGACGAGTGGCAGGCCAAAGCGGTCGGCTTCGTGTCGTACGGCTGCCGGTCCACCGGACTGCACGCGGTCGACCAACTACGTACCGTCTTCACCGCACTGCACGCGATGACGGTGCGCGACGTCGTCGGGATCGACCTGCTCGCCGGCGAGCCGACCGCCCAGTGCACCGACGAGCTGCAACGCGACGTCGGCGTCCTGCTCGACCAGCTGCGCTGGTGGGGTCTGGCGCTGCGCGACGGCCGGGCGGCTCGACCCTACGTCTCCTGAACACGCCCAACACGAAAGGTAAGGATCATGAGTAGACGCACCACCGGTCTGGCCATCGAGGCCCAGGGGCTCACCCGCTCGTTCGGGAACACCCGGGCGCTGGCCGGCATCGACCTCCAGGTGCCCGCCGGCACCGTCTACGGTCTGCTCGGCCCGAACGGCGCGGGCAAGACCACAGCGGTCCGGGTGCTCGCCACGTTGCTGCGGCCCGACGGCGGCTCGGCCCGGGTCTTCGGGCACGACGTGGTCACCGAGGCCGACAAGGTCCGTTCCCGGGTCAGCCTCACCGGCCAGTACGCCTCCGTCGACGAGGACCTGACCGGTACGGAGAACCTGGTGCTCCTCGCCCGCCTGCTCGGCCTGCGCAAGCCGGCCGCTCGGGAGCGCGCCGCGGCCCTGCTGGCCGCGTTCGGTCTGACCGAGGCGAGTGACCGCCAGGTGAAGAAGTACTCGGGCGGGATGCGGCGACGCATCGACATCGCCGCCAGCATCCTGAACACCCCGGATCTTCTCTTCCTCGACGAGCCGACGACCGGCCTCGACCCGCGCAGCCGCAACCAGGTGTGGGAGATCGTCCGGGCGGTGGTGTCGCACGGCACTACGGTGCTGCTGACCACCCAGTACCTCGACGAGGCCGACCAGCTCGCCGGGCGGATCGCGGTCGTCGACCACGGCCGGGTGATCGCGGAGGGCACCCCGGGTGAGTTGAAGTCGTCGATCGGCTCCGGCACCGTCCACCTGCGACTGCGAGACCCCGCTCAGCGCCCCGAGGCGGAGCGGGTGCTCCGGGAGGCACTCGACGTGCCGGTGCAGCTCGCCGCCGATCCGGTGGCGTTGACCGCCCGCGTCGGCGAGGCCGGCACCGACCTCGACGCCAGCGCCCAGGCCGCTCGCGTGCTCAGTGACCTGGCCCGCGCCGGCATCGTGGTCGACAACTTCTCTCTCGGCCAGCCGAGCCTGGACGAGGTCTTCCTGGCCCTGACCGATCACCCCGCCGTGCCGACCGACGAGCGCGACGACGAGCTGGAGGCAGCCCGATGAGCGACACCACGACCACCGCCGAACGGGCGCCGTCCGTCTACGTTCCGTCCGCCGAGGCGCTGGCTACCGTGCTCGCGCCCGGTGCCCGACCGCCCCGGCCGAGCGCGCTGGGCGCGTCGCTCACCTTCGGCTGGCGGGCCATGCTGAAGATCAAGCACGTGCCGGAGCAGCTCTTCGACGTGACCGCGTTCCCGATCATCATGGTGCTGATGTTCACGTACCTGTTCGGTGGCGCCCTCGCCGGCAGCCCGCGCGAATACCTGCAGTTCTTCCTGCCCGGCATCATGGTGACCAGCGTCGTCATGATCACCATGTACACCGGCGTCGGCCTCAACACCGACATCGAGAAGGGCATCTTCGACCGGTTCCGGACGCTGCCGGTCTGGCGCCCGGCCGCCCTGGTCGGCATGATCTTCGGCGACGTGCTGCGCTACATCCTCGCCGCTCTGGTGATCCTGGGCCTCGGGCTGGTGCTCGGGTTCCGCCCCGAAGGCGGGGTGCTCGGGGCTGCCGTCGGGATCGGCCTGCTGGTCATCTTCTCGTTCGCGTTCTCCTGGGTGTGGACGTTCTTCGGGCTGATCCTGCGCAGCGAGAAGTCGGTGATGGGGGTCAGCATGATGGTGCTGTTCCCGCTGACGTTCCTGAGCAACGTCTTCGTCGAGCCGAGCACCATGCCCGGCTGGCTTCAGGCGTTCGTGAAGGTCAACCCGGTGACGCAGTTGGTGGCCGCGATCCGGGGAGCGATGAGCGGCGAGTCGGACCCGTCGGCCACGATGTGGCTGCTGTTGTGGAGCGCCGGCTTCGTCCTGGTCTTCGGCACCCTGACCATGTACAAGTACAACCGCCGCTGACCCTGATTCGAGCGACGGGCGCCGCCACGGCTGTGGCGGCGCCCGTCGGCTGTTTGGTCGTCGATCAGACGACCGCCGGCACCTCGGCTCGTGTGATGCCGCGCAGGCGGCTCGCGTCCTGACTGGGAGGCGCGCCGAACTGGCGACGATATTCACGGCTGAACTGCGACGGGCTCTCGTAGCCGACTCGGCTGCCCACCCCGGTGACGTCGTTGGGGTGCGTGGCGAGCAGGAGCCGCGCCTCCTGCAGCCGGATCTGCTTCTGGAACTGGATCGGGCTCATCGCGGCCACCGCCTGGAAGTTGCGGTAGAACGCCGACACGCTCATCCCGGACAGCCGCGCCAGATCCTCCACCCGGAACGCCTCCGCGTAGTGGTCGCGGATCCACCGCACCGCGCGGGCGATGTGACTGAGGCTGCTGTCGGCCAGGCCGAGCTGCCGGACCGCGGCACCCTGCTCCCCGCTGAGCAACAGCCAGAGGATCTCCCTTTTGATCAGGGGCGCGAGCACCGTGACGTCCCGGGGCCGGTCCAGCAGCCGGAGCAGTCGGACCACCGCGTCGCCGAGCTCGTCGGGAGCGTCGCTGACCACCATGCCTGACGGTGCCCCGCCCGGCAGGGGCGGAAGGTCGCCCGGTGCCGCCTGCAACAGCAACTCCGCGACCGTGGCCGGGTGCAGCACCAGCCCGAACCCCAGAGCCGGCGTGTCAGCACTGGCCTGGGTGAAGCGGCCGGTGACCGGCAGATCCACCGACGCCACAAGGTACTGGCCCGCGCGGTACTCGTACACGCGGTCGCCCAGCGCCATCCGCTTCGCGCCCTGGGCGATGAGCGCCAGCACCGTGCCCGACATCGACGTGGTCGGGGCGGTCTGCTCATCGACCTTCGAGATGAGCACCCCGTCGATGGCGGTGCTCATGTCCGGCCGGGCGTGGCGGGCCAGCAACGCCCGCAGCTCATCGAGATACACGGCTCGATTGAAGCACATGGCCGATGCTCGTCAAAACGAGAGGATCAGGCAAGGACCAGAGAGCATTCCTATAACGTTTCCGCTGGTAGCGATGCTCTTATTGAAGTGTCAGTTTTCCGAGATCGCAGCAATAGTTCGCCGATTAGGAGTCACTTCGATGACCGTTCACCACGGATTCCAGGCCACCATGACCGCCCAGCCGGGAAAGGCGGACGAGCTGATCCACCTGTTGCTCGACGCGCCGTCCCTGCCCCACGACGACTGCCTCGTCTTCATGGTGTCCCGCTCGGCCTCGAACCCCGACGTCGTCCACGTCATCGAAGGCTGGACCAGCGCCGAGGCGCACAGCGCGTTCTTCGCCGGGGAGCAGGCGCAGACCCTGGTCGCGAAGCTTCAGCCGCTGCTGGCCGGCGACTCGACGTACAGCGACGCGGTGCCGGTTGGCGGCAAGGCGAGCTTCTGACCCGGCAACCCCTCACCGACCCCCGTAGAACCGAAAGGACTCCCATGAACCCCACCCGACCGGCCATCGACCCCGAGTTGCTCGCACCCCTGGCCGAGCTGCCGCCCATGCCGCCCCTCGGCCCCGAGGTGATCGAGCTGCTCCGCCACTTCCCCCAACCGCCGATCGAGACGCACCTGGACGGCCGCGTGGTCGAGCGGCGCGAGGTCACCGTTCCCGCGAGTGACGGCACCCCGATCCCGCTGTCGATCTTCAGCCCCACCGGCCTTGGGGCCGACGCGCCCTGCGTCTACTGGATCCACGGCGGCGGGATGATGTGGGGCGACCGCTTCTCGAACATCGACGTCCCACTGGAATGGCTCGACCGGTTCGGCGCCGTCGTGGTCACCGTTGACTACCGGCTGGCACCGGAGGCAACGGGTACGACCCTCGTCGACGACTGCTACCAGGGCCTGCTCTGGGTGGCCGAGAACGCCGCTGACCTCGGCATCGACCCGGCCCGCATCGTGGTGGCCGGTGCCAGCGCCGGAGGTGGCCTGGCCGCCGGTGTCACACTCATGGCTCGTGACCTCGGCACCCCGGCCATCGCCGCCCAGTTGCTGTCGTGCCCCATGCTCGACCACCGCAACGAGACCACCTCCAGCCATCAGTACACCGGCCCCGACGGCGTGTGGACCCGGGAGATGAACGAGTTCGGGTGGCGCAGCGTGCTCGGCGGGCACAGCGCCTCGGCGTACGTCTCACCGGCGCTGGCGGACGACCTCTCCGGCCTGCCGACCACCTACATCGACGCCGGCACCGCCGAGGTCTTCCGCGACGAGGACGTCAACTACGCCACCCGGATCTGGGCCGCCGGTGGCCAGGCCGAGTTGCATGTGTGGGCCGGCGGCTTCCACGGGTTCTCGGCGTTGTTCCCGCAGGTCCGCGTCTCGGACGCAGCCCGGCGCGCCCAGGCCGACTGGCTCGCCCGAGTCCTGGACCCCAGCCCTGATCTCAAGGATTGACCTGCACCCGCGGCCGGTGTCGACCACGCGTCGCGCCGGCCACGCGTTCAGAGCCGCCAGGGCAGCGGCGAGGGTGGCAGGTAACAGCACGTGCTGCCGGTCGAGACGCAGTCGCGCAGGTGGCCGGCGAGCGCTGGGTGCCGCTCGTCGAGTTTGCGCAGCGTGTCCCGGATTCGCGCGGTCACCGTCTTGCGGGCCCGCTCGGCCTCGTCGCCCAGGCGGCGGCTCCGCCCCGCCAGCCCCGCTGCGGCACGTAACTCGTCGAGCAGGGCACCCCGTTCGGCGTCCAGCTTGGACACCTTCCGGTCGTCGTCGCGAGCGGCGGCCCGGTCGATCTCCTCGTCGAGGCGTGCCAGGTGCCGCCGGTAGCGGGCCTTCGCCTCGTCATCGAGGACCGGATCACCACCCATCCGCCGGGCGACGACCAGCTCCGGCCCGGCCGCCGGGTCGAGCAGTTCGACAGCCGGTACGTCACTGCCCGGACGGCTGAGCAGCAGGTGCAGGTCATGCAGGCCCTTGGCGTCGGGCAGGTGCACCACGACACCGTCGTACGCGAGCTGCCAGACCGGCCCGTCGCGCCGAAACTCGTATCCCTCGATCGCTGGCGCGACCGCCGTGGCCTGGCCGGGCGCGGCTGCCGCGGCCGGCGCGACGGCCTGATCCGGCGCGACGGCCTGATCCGGCGCGACGGCCTGATCCGGCGCGACGACCTGGGGTGCGGTGGCGGTCTGCTCGGCCGCGTTGATGGGGGCCGGTTCGGCGATCCGGTGCAGCACCTGCGTCATACCGAGAGCGGCTGCCTGCTGGGCGGTGGTGGCGCGCAGCGCGGCCAGTGTCGCGGCGTCGCCCGGGTGGCCCCGGCCGGCGAGGGCGTTCACAAGGCTGGCGCGGGCGATGAGCGACCAGGCACGGGAGCCCAGCCGGTCGGCGGACGCACGGGCGGCCGTGAAGCCGGCGATGGCGTCGTCCCAGCGTTGCTGGGCGACGTCGATGAGTGCCAGCCAGTGGTCGACCGGGCCGCTGACGTCGCAGCCGAAGAGCGCCACCATCCACTCTCCCCGGTGCGGCGCGAGTGCGGCCCGTGCGGCGTCGCAGCGCTGCGGGTCGGCGGACGCGGCAGCGGCCTGCGCGCGTAACCGTAGCCAGATCGGCGACACCGGGCGCGGGTAGCGAATGGCAGCGGCCTCGATGCCGGCGGTCAGCCGAACCGCCGTCTCGCCGTCGCCCCGCTCCGCGGCGGTGATCGCCCGCAGCAACTCCTGGTAGGGGTAGTCGATCGGGGCCAGCGCGTCCAGCAGGGTGTCGGCCTCGGTGAACCGACCTTGGAGCAACAGCCGGGACCAGCGCAGGTGATGGCCCATGAACCCGAATTCAGCGTGGCTCGGGTCGGAGAAGTCGCTGAGGATGGCGAACCGCTCGTCGGCCTCGGTGAAGTCACCCCGGAAAGCCGCGATGATCCCGCTGTCGATGGTCGCCGCTATGCGGTGCCGGCTGGCGTCGCCGCCCCTGTCGGCGTTGACGAAGGTGGCCAACTCCTCGTTGAAGTGCGGGTCGCCCAACTCAAGTAGCGCCACCCAGCGCAGCGAGGTGGCCCACAGCTCGGTTTCCCGGTCTCCCGTACGACGGGCCACATCCCGGATCTCGGCGGTCAGCGCGGCGCGGGCCGCCGCGGTGCCCAACCCCCAGGTGGTGTCGTGGCGGGCCCAGAGGCTGAACGTCAGCGCCTCGTCGTCCTGCCCTCGACGGGCGATCGTCTCGGTGGCGGTGATCAGGTCGGCGACCAGCGCGCCGACCGAGGCGTCCGGGGCCGGTTCGCCGATCAGTTTTCGGTAGGCGTCGCGCACCAACTCCGCCGCGTCGATCGAGTGAACGGTCTCCACCTGACGGGCCCGGTTCACGATCAGGGCGACACGGGCCAGCAACACCGGGTCATCGAGCGTGCGAGCCAGCGCCCCGGCCTCGGCGAGCAGTGCGGCGGACTCCTCCCGGCCGGCGTGGTGATATTGCCCCTCACCGAATTCGACGAGGATCCGGACGCGTTGCTCCCGGTCCTCGACGACCTCCAGCGCCCGACGGAAGTGCACCGCCGCCTCGTCGGCGGCGAGCCGGACGAACGCGTCCCGCCCGGCCGCGACCAGCAGCGTGGCCACCCGGGCGCGGTCGAGTGCGGGGCCCGCGAGGTAGGCGTGGCGGGCGAGGTCGGCCGGGACCAGCCGATCGGTGAGCTCCCGCAGGTCGTCGACCGCCCGGACGACCGCGCCGTGGCGCGCCTGCCGCTCGTCGTGGGACAGCCCGTCGTAGAGGGTCTCCCGGACCAGGTCGTGGGCGAAGGCGAACCGGCCGCCGCCCCGGGCCACCACCAGTCGGGCGGTCACCGCACGGTCGAGCAGCCGGTCGACCTGCGCCACCGGGGCGGCACCGCAGGCCGCCAGGACCTGGCGGTGGAACTCACGGCCCAGCACGGCCGCGACGGTGAGCGCCTCGACCACGGACGGCGGCAACTGGGCCAGGCGGCGGCGCACCGCTTCCCGTACGCCGGGGGCGATCGTGCCGGCCGCGTCGTCGGCGTGCCACAGCCGGGCCGTCTGCTCGATGAAGAACGGGTTGCCGCCGGTGCGCCGGTGCACCTCGTCGACGAGGTCGGCGTCGGGTGCCCGCCCGGCGGTGCGGGCCATCAGCGCGGCCACCTCGTCGCGGGAGAGGCCGGTGAGAGTGATCGTGGTGGCCTTCGCGAGCAGCGGCATCAGCAAAGGGCGCAGCGGGTGCTCGCCCGACTCGACCTCGGCGTCGCGGTAGGTGCCGACCAGCAGCAACCGCTCGAACCAGGTGTGCTGGGCGGCGAAGCTCAGCAGCCGCAGCGAGGCCGGGTCGGCCCAGTGCAGATCGTCGAGGACGACCACGACCGGCCGTTGCTGGGAGACCGAGACCAGCGCGGCGGTCACCGCGTCGTACAGCGCGAACTCTTCCTGGTTGGTGCTGTCCCCACCGGTGCCGACGCTGTCCGCACCGGTGCCGACGCCGGCCCAACTGCTGAGCCGTTCGGCCTGCTGCTTGCTGGTGTCGGTCTCGCCGAGCAGGGCCGCGAGGGCCGGCTCGGCATCCGGCCGTGCCACCGCCCAGTCGTCGGCGGAGCGCCGCAGCCCGCGCAGCACCTGCACCCAGGGCCAGTAGCCGGGGGCGCTGTCGGAATCCCAGCAGGCGGCGCCGAGCACCAGCGCGCCGCGCTGCCGGGCCTCCCGGGCCGCCGACGTGACGAGGGTCGTCTTGCCGATGCCCGGCTCGCCGGTGACCAGGGCGAGACCGCCGTGGCTGGTGGTGGCGCGATCCAACTCGGCGCGGAGCAGACCCGCGGGGTGATCCCGCCCGATGATGGCGTCGCCGAGCGCGTCCATGGTTTCCAGACGGTACTGGAACCGTCCGACAGCGCGAGCGAGTTAGCCGGCCGAACGCCTCGCGGGGTCTCGCCGATCCAGACGGGTTCGGAGCCTTTGGAGCTGATGTCGCCAACGAGTCAGCCCCATCGCTCCCTATGCTTCCCTATTCGGGTATTGTAGGGAGCGATGACGGAAGAAATATACTCAGTTGAGCAGGTGGCCGACCGGCTCAATCTGCATGTGCGCACCGTGCGCGGCTACATCCGCTCGGGCCGGCTGCGCGCGGTGCGGATCGGCAAGCAGTACCGGATCGCCGCCAGCGATCTCGACGCGCTCACCGGACAGGCCCCGACCGCGCCCAGCGTCGCCAGGCAGGCGGAGGTGTCGAGCATCGTCCAGATCGACGGTGTCGACAGAGCCGCCGCCGACCGGCTCGGGACGCTCGTGCTCGCCAGCGCCAACACCGGCCACGACCAGGCCAACCCGCTGCGGGTGCAGACGGTGCACGACGAGGAACGCCGTCGTTTGAAGATCATCATCCTGGGTGACCCGGCCGCCACCGCCGAGTTGCTGCACCTGCTCGACGCCGTGCTCAACGCCGACAACGGCCTGCTCGACCGGGAGGTCCACGATGCCTGACGAGATCCAGGAACACGCCGGAGTGCCGGTGCTGGTCTGCGACCCGGCGGGGCCGCCGGTGGCCACCGAGCAGGACGCGCTGGACCTGATCGGGGCGGCGTTCCTCGGCGCCCAGGTGGTCGCCGTGCCGGCAAACCGACTCGACGAACGCTTCTTCTCGCTGGGCACCCGCTTCGCCGGCGACGTGATGCAGAAGTTCGTCAACTACCGGGTGCGGCTGGCAGTCATCGGCGACATCTCGGCGCAGCTCGCGGAGAGCTCCGCCTTGCGCGCGCTGGTGCACGAGTCGAACCAGGGTGGGCAGATCTGGTTCGTCCCCGACCTCGACGCGCTCGACACCCGCCTCCGCGCCGCCCGATAGCCACCTCACCGGTCGGGCACGACCGCCATCTCCACCGCGTCCGGCTCTACTCCCCTGATCCGAGCCTGCTCGGCCGCCCACCGCAGATAGGCCAGCCATTCCTCGGACGACCACCCGTTGCGCCGGCCGACACCCGCCTCGGCGGGGAGTTGGCCGGCCACGACCCGGTCGAGGATCAGGGGCTGCACGCCGCCCACCCCCCGCCGGTAGCCGACGAAGTAGAGGACTTTCGTGCACAGGCCCGGCCCCAACCAGGGCAGGCGAGCGTGGTCCGGGTCGCGGAAGCGGCGGTACGCCGTGCGCAGCGCGTCCTCGTCGGGCGCTGGCGTGGACACCTCTTCCAGCGCGTACGCCAGGCGTTTGCCGTGCGGATCGGCGTCGAGCGACCTGGCGGCGCGCCACGGGCCGTACCCGATGGGTCCGTAAGCCCAGACCAGCGCGGCCGTCAGTAGTTGCCGTGGGCTCGCGGACCCCGCCCGGTACGCGTCGGCCACCGCGAAGACGTCGCGCCGCCAGAGCTCGCCGGTCGCCGGCAGCGTGTCGGGCCACGCATCCGGTGGTAGCCCAGCCCGCCACCTGTCCATGTTGAACCTGACCGGGGCCCGCTCCCCCGGCAACACCACACCTTCGGTCGTCTGCATGGTCGCCTCCCACAGATCGCGCGCTCGCGGAACTCCGTGGTTCGGACGCTATGGTCGGGCGCTTCCACCTGCCGCCCGCCGACGGCAAATCGCGGTATCGATTGCAGGTGCGCCTGTCTTGCGGGCAGCCAGCATCCGGCGGGGTCGAGAACGTCGCACGGTTGACCTACGGTGCTCCCGTGCTTCCCCGAAACGCGAAAATCATCGATCAGGTCCGTGCCGAGGCGCTGCGCCGCGGCATCCCCGCCGCCGACGTGGAGCGCTGGCTGGGGCTCGCCCGCCCCTCCGCCCTCCTGACACAGGGGGGTGACGGACCGGTCGTGGGCGTTATCCGCGGACCCGTGATGCTTCCGGCCGACGCCGAGGACCCCGAGTACCCCCTGATCGCCACGATCGACTGCGCCGCTCTTCCGGCAGACGTGACCGACCTTCCACTACCGTCCGACGGCCAACTGCTGCTGTTCGGCTGGCCCGAGGAAAGCGGCTGGGGCGAGGTCAGATATGTGCCGGCAGACGTGGCGGTCCAGGAGCGAGCGCAGTATCCGCCCGACTTCCCTCCGGACGACGACGAGTACGCGGAGGTCTATTACGAGATCCCGCAGGGCGATCTGCACCTCACCGTCGACATCTCTCTGCCCTACGTCAAGACGATCCCGGGGCCCCCGTGGTCTCCGCCGCTGCCGGGAGATCCCCCGTTCGAAGAGATGACCAAGGTGTGGCAGGACGTCCTGGGCAAAGTGCCGGACGGCATGTTCTGCGCCGGGGGCCCGACGCCGCTGCTGTTGGGCGGCTACGGCACTGACTGCAACGGTTTCAACCCCGCGTGGTTGGGCGCCAACCCCTCGGGCCGGTCCGGCCACGACGGGTCGGTGCGAGGGGTTGGCGGGCCACCCGACCATGGTGACTGGGTTCTGCTGGCCGAGTTCCACGGCGGCAGACAGGGCGGCGCGAGCATCCACTGGGTGATCCAGCGTGCCGACCTGAAGGAACGACGCTTCGACCAGGCCCGCGTCCTCGTCTACTGGAACCCGTGAGGCCGGACGAGCACGGACGGCACGGCCTGTCGGGGCCGACCGACTGCCGGTAGCGACGCGGTGGCCACCCCGAGCGCCGGGGTGGCCACCGCCGGACGACCTGCCGGTTACGCGGTGGCGCAGATGGCGTACGCAGTGTCGGACCAGTTGCCGGCGAAAGCGGCTCCAGAGGCTGTGCGGCCGATGTCAGTCGGGATGGGCGGCGGGCGTGCCGGTCCGCAGCAGGTTCGCGAGGTCGTCCATCGCCGCCTGGAAGTCGGTGCGGTCGGCGGCGTGGAACCGCCGGAAGAACCAGTCCGGGACGCGCGCCTGCCCCTGCCTACTGTGGAAGATCAAGTCCTGGGTCTGCCGGGCGAGGGTCAGCAACTCCGCCTCGGTCGCCGGGTCGGCGTCGTGCCGGGCGGCGGCGGCGACCTGCTGCTGGAGGAGCGTGAGGGCCCGGTCCCGTTCGGCGGCCACCCCGCGCTGACCCCGGTAGATCTCCAAACCGAGCAGCAGCACGCCGAGCGACGGCACGAACCACTGCGTCAGCAGTGCCGAGACGGTCAGGTCGGCGGTCACCGCGAAGACGACCCCCACCGTCGCCCAGAGCGCCACGCCGGCGAGCACGGTGTACGCGTACCGTCGGCGCACCCGGGCACCCCACCCGAGGTTCTGCTGCTGGCAGGCGAGCACGTCGTACGGGCGGGGCAGGTCGGGGACCTCGTAGTAGTCCCGGAGGTACTGCTCGTCGCCCCGGTAGGCGCGGTCGAGGCGGCTGACCTCCGGCGGGCCGATCGGGTCGCCGGCCGCGACCGCGTTCCAGGGCAGCCGGAAGAGTCGTACGTCGAACATCTCCTGGAGCACGGCGGCCCGGCGGAGCTGCCCGGTCGACCAGGAGCCGAGCCCGATCGCGTTGACCACCGCCCAGAGGGCGCCCACGGCGGTGACGGCGTTGGCGGACACGCCGGTGAAGGCGACCACCGCCCCGGCGACGCCAATGGCGACGGAGAGCGCCATTCGGAGGTTGTCGAGGCGTTGGGCCCTGCGGTGGCAGACCGACATCGCGTGCAGCAACGCCATCATTTCGGGTCGGCGCTGCCGCTGGAGCAGGGTCTCCGTGCGCTCTGTCACCTCAACCTCCCGTTCCGTGACGATCGTATATCCATTCATCGACATGTCACGGACTGCATTTTTCCGGGAGCGTTAAGTGACTCTTTATTACCTTTAGGTAGGGTGCGGGATCCGCTGCGAATTAATGCCGCGTTCGCCCGAAAATTGAGGTAGCTTGACCTTCGCGTTTACCCGCGCACCCCTCACTCGGACGTGCCACCCCTGCCCGTCCGCGTCCACTTTCACCACTCGTGGAAGGTCCAACGGCGGACATGGGCGACGGTCTCGTTGACGAGTTCGAACGGTACGTAGCGGATGTGACAGTCACGGCCGCGCTGCGGGAGTGGGCGGCTGGGCGCGACGCCGTCGTTCGGCCCCCGTGCCATCCCGGCCGACGACGGGGGCACAGCGAGGCCGAGCTGATCCCGGTGATCGCCGAGCGGCGTGACGGCCGGAACGCCGAGCAGCTGTACGTCAAGGTGCTGCCCACCGCGCAGGCGGCCGAGGAGGCCGCCCGGCACGCCAGGGCTGTCACTCTCGATCCCGGCTTCGCGGAGCGCCACCTGGTCGGTCAGCCGTACCCGCCGTACCCGGTCGGAGACGGCCGGTACCTGATGTTCCAGGACATCGCGCACGGCGCCGAGCAGCTCGTTCCACTGGCCGAGGTCCGCGACGACCAGCGCAAGGACGCCTACAAGGCCCTGCTCGACGGGGTGTGGAACCACTGGTACCGCCAGGGTCGGCGAACCAGCCGCACCAGCGTCGGCCGATTCGTACGCCGGGAGCTGACCGACGCCGGGGCCCGGGACGAGCTGCCCGAAGCCATGAATTCGCTCGGCCTCGGCGACGTCCAGGGCGACTGGCTGCATGACACAGCGACCGGGGCGGTGCTGCCGCACCCACTGCGATTCGCCGAGACCGGTTCGCTCTTCGCCGACGACCAGCTCGACCAGCTCTGTGGGGCGTCACACGGCGACCTGCACGAACGCAACGTCCTCTATGCCTGCTCCCGGGCCGGCCAGGTGCACGTCAAGAAGTTCTGCCTGGTGGACACGGACCGGTTCGCCGTGGACGCGCCGCTCACCCGCGACCAGGCCACCCTGCTCCTGGACGCCGTCCGCCCGGACGTGGCGAACAGCCCCCGCGGCGTCGACACCGACGCCCTTCGCACCCTGCTGATCGACCCGGAGGAACGCCCTTCGGACCGGCTGTCCGCGCGACAGGTCAAGGCGATCAAAGCCAGCTACTCGGTCGGGTTGGTGGTGGCCAGGACGGGCAACTGGGGGGTGAGCTGGCGGGCGCAGTACCTGCTCTCCCTGCTGAGTCAGGCGCTGATCAGCTGCACCTACGAGGACGCCGGTCGCGCTGGGCGGGCCTGGTACTTCCAGCTGGCCGCCTACGCGGCACACGCCTATCAGCGTGAGTTCCGCCCCGATGTCGTCCCGCCGACGGCGGCCGGCCTGCCGACCCTGCCGCAGGCCGACCCGCTTCCGCAGCTCGCGTTTCCGGGCAACGACCAGTCGGCCCGGTTCAACGCGGTGGGACCGCAACCGAGCCAGCAGAACCGGGGTGCACCGCTGGACCGGCCGCCCTTCGAGCAGACGCCTCGCGCGCTGGACGCAGAGGCGGCGGCGCGGCATCGGGGCCCGGTGCCGATCTCCCAGCGGCAGACCTCGGCCGGCTGGTACGCGCTGCCCCACCGATCGGTGACCTCGCCCATCGGCCGCAGTAGTGCGTCGGGGTGGCCCTCGGCGCGGGACGGAGGGCGACACGTGAATCGGCCGGTCCTACGGCAGACCGGCTCTGCCCGGACCACCAGAGTTCCACGGCCTCGCCGCCCAGCGGTCGAGGAGGTGGTCCGGGTCCCGACCGCCACCAGCCGGTTCAGCCGGCTGCCACCGAAGGCGCGGGCGGTCCTGGCGATCCTGCTCGGTGGGGTGTCCCTGACACCGCTGGTGATGATCGGGGCCACCACGATCAGAGGGCGCGACGAGGCCCGGGTCGTACCGACGACCGAGGCGACACCTGGCACCCAGCCGTCGACGGGCAGCACCCCGACGGTCGTCGGCAGGTCGGGCCGCCTCACCGATCTCGCGCTGGCCGTCGCGGGCATCGCGCCGACCGCCGCTGCCGGGGCGTACACCGTCTCCTGTCTTCGGGTCTGGGCACCGGCGGACCTCGCGCCCGGGATCGATCGGAACAGCTACCGGGACGAGACGCTGTGGTGGACCGCGGAGCTGTCCGGCCGCCGGGTCGTCACCCCGGTGACCCGCGGACGCCGGTCGGGCGCGCCGGCGACGTTCCGCTATCTCCCGGGTGACCTGTCCGAGATTCCGCCAGCGCCGTCGGTGGACCCGCAGGAGCTGCGGCAACAGCTGGCTGCGCAGCTGGGCGAGCTACCGCCGGAAATGCGCACGGCGGCCGGGATGCTGACCGTGGTCAGCCGCATCTTCCGCTACCACCTGTTGAGCCCGGGTCAGGTCTCGGCGCTGCTGTTCGAGCTGGCGGCGACGCCGGGCATGCAGGACCGGGGCGCGTACCCGGATTGGGACGGCCGTTCCGGCCTGGCTTTCAGCGCCGACGACACGCAGGGCCGTCGGGAGACGTTGCAGTTCAACCCGCTCACCGGCGAGTTGCTCAGCCACCAGACGACCACGGTGGCCGATGAACAGATCCTCGACTATGTGCTGTTCCTGCCGAAGCGACGGACCGACCGGACCATCGCGCCCGACTGCGCCTGAGACGATCACGCCGCGCGGGTCATCGGCAGCGACGGTCCACGTAGTTCGGCCAGTTCCGGTAGGGGGACGCGTCGCTGCGGACCCGGTTGCCCGCCCCGATGTCGAAGAGCCGGGTGTCGTAGTAGTAGAACGACACCGTGCCACTGCCAAGGTTGTAGTGCGCCGACTCGACCCGGAACTGCCAGTGCCAGGTGGCGAGGCTCTGCCGGCCGCAGTCGGAGAGCCGGCCCCGGGGGTAGCCGTAGTTGGGCCACTCGTAGAAGCAGTACCAGCCCGAGGGACAGTCGGCGGCGGCGAGCGTCCCGATCGGTCGCCGCAGGGTCACGATGAGCGCCCCGCCGTCGTAGCTGATCTCGTTGTCGTTGAGCGCCTTCCCACCCGGGTGGGTTGACAGATAATCCGCTATTTCCTGACTTTCAACGGCTCCAGCATCGGCCGGACCGGGTGCCGGAAAGACGATCAAAAGCCAGCAGAGTACGGCCGCGAACACGGCAGGAACCGGACGTGGAATGACCATTCGACACCTCGCGATGTGGGCGCGCAGGGACGGACGGGCGGCAGCACCGGCCAGGTCAGCTGGGCGGCGTGCGCGGAGAACCGATGGATACGCCGCCTGGTCAGCGTATTGAGAAGGATTGATTGATCGCCAGGCGAAATCTGTGCAGAATTTTGACAATGCGCAATTCCGGCGCACCCCGGCCAGCACGTGGGACATTGCATTGACCACGATGCATGACGGTTACGATTCGGTCATGCCTGCTCGCCGCGTCACCGCCACCATCGCCCTCGCCGCGCTGGCGAGCCTGCTCGCCGTCAACACCGCCCGCGCCGACGGGCCGGCGATCAGCACCCCGGGCACCCCCACGGTGGTGGTCAACGAACCACATCAGCTCACGCTCAGCTGGGCGCCCTCCGCCTGGGTCGAGCCCGGTGCGGAGCAGCCGATCAACTACGAGGTGCAGGTGCCGCTGGGCCCGAACACGTACCGCTTCCTCGGCTCCACCACCGACACCACGATCACGCTGACCGACCTCGCACCCGGCACGACGTACCGGATCGCTATTGCCGCCCGCGCGCTCGGCGGCTACTCGGACACCTCGCCCGCCACCACAGTGCGGACCGCCAGCGGACGTGCCACGGTGAGCTACCTCAACCTCGACTGGTCAGCGACGAACAACCAGATCCAGCACCTCCTGAAGGTCACCAACACCGGCACCGGGCCGCTCGACCTGAGCACTGTGCAGGTGCGCTACCACCTGCGTTTCGAGGGCGGCAACACCTCGCTGGTGCCGAACTGCGACTGGGCCGCGCTGGGTTGTGACCGGGTCCGGCAGACCGTGCAGTTCTTCGGTCCGCCGGGCGGGCCGCCCGGTGGGATCACGACGCCAGCGCCGCCGTACCCGGCCCCGGGAACGCCGGTCCCCGGCTGGGTGGAGCTGACCTTCACCGACGGCACGCTCGCGCCGGGCCAGTCGACCGGGCCGATCCAGCTACGGCACCACCGGCACAGTTGGAGCACCATCGACGAACGCGACGACCCGAGCTGGCTCGCCGCCACCGGCCAGTGGACCGAGAACGACCGGATCACGCTGGACGTCGACGGGGTACGCGAGTTCGGCGACACCATCAGTTGACCCAACAGCACCGCCGCCTCGGACGGTCGAACGCCTCAGCCCTTGGCTTGACCGGTCACCTTACGATCCGCTCATGCGGCGTGAGGAGATAGACGGAGTTACTGTCATCCAACGCAATGTGCCTGGCGCCCTGGCCGCGTCGTTGACCTTTGGGTGCGGAGCCCGCGACGAAGAGATCGACTCCATCGGCCTGACTCATCTCGTCCAGCACCTGGTGGACTGGACGGAGGATCACGTCGCGGAGAATCACCAGGACAACATTTGGATGAACGACACGTCGTTCCTCGCAGGTGGCCCACCTGATCAGGTCGTGAGGCATTTCGCCACCATCTGCTCGGCTATCAGTAATCTTCCACCGGAGGATCTGTCCGACGCTGTCGCGGGCCTCGATGCGGACAGCCGGTACGTCTCGAACATCGACGAAGGTCTGCGCGACCCGTGGGGAGCGCTGCTGTCGCGGCGTTTCGGGCCGAGCGGATTCGGCCTGTCGCGCTGGCCCGCAGTGGACTACAAGCTCTTCACGGCGGACGAGATCCGACGGTACGTCGAGAGGTCCTTCACCAGCGGCAACGCGGTCCTCACCGTGACGGGCGAACCGCCGCAGGCGATGCGACTCCCATTGCCCGCCGGCCCGCGAGTCACCCGCAGCACGCCACTCGTCAACAACCAAATGGGGCCGATCTGGTACGCCGACGAGGTCCGTGGTGTCGCGCTGATGGTCGGTGTCGAACCCAGCGCGGAAGCGGTCCTTCTGATGTGGGCACTGCGGTCGCGAGTCGCTGAGGCAGTAGACGATGCCGGGGTGGCCAGTGGTGCGGAATTCATGTGCGAGGTCGTCGACAGTACGCGGCACGAGCTCGGGTTGAGGGTCACGCCAGACTTCGGCAGGAAGGGCAAGAATTTCGACGCCACCGTCGCGGCGGAGCTGCTCTGGGCCGAGCTGCAACGGCTTGTCGCCGATGGGATTGATCGAGTGGAGATCGCTGACCGGGTGCCAACGCAGCGCATGGCCATGGAGGGCGACATCGAATGGATGCAGTCGATCAGCGACCTTCAATCCTTGACCCACCAGGAGCTGCTCGGCACGGCTGAGATCTACAGCTCGGAATCACTCAGCGAGCTGACTGGGCTTACTCCGGAAGCGACGCGGGACATCGTGTCCGGCTGGCTCTCCAGCGCCATGATCGTCGTACCGTACGGGTCGAAACCCAACCTTCCTCGCGCCACCGAGGATTCCTGCCGGACCACCCGTTTCATGCCAGCAGGTGAGGTCGTCAGGCCGCCGTTCTCCAAGCGGTTCCACAACAAGGGCAAGCTGGTCATCGGCATCGACGCGATTTCTACGGTGGACGGTGACGGGAACGTGCACACCGTCCCGCTGTCCCAGGCACTCGTGGTCGAGCGGTTTGGCGTCATCCGGCTCGCCCACCTCGGCCACGGCTGCGTCACCACGATCTCGGACTTCGCTGACGCTGCCGAAAAACTCCGGGCCGTCCTGCCGCCGCGGCGTTTTCGCCAGGCCGTCAGGCAGCTCAGTTCCAGCTGGTAACCGAACGTCGAGGGTCATGAGCGGCGTGCATGCGCGGGCCGGACAGAGTTCGTCCGGTAGGCACACCATCAGCAGGTGAAGCCGCTGGGCAGGTGGATGCGCGCGGCGGGGATGCCGAGGGCGGGCAGCCGTGACCGCGCGCCAGTCAGCATCGCGGGCGGGCCGCAGAGGTAGATGTCCTGGCCGGGCTGGTGGTGGCCGCGGGCGATGGTCAGGGCATCGCCCTGCTCGGCCGACTCCGCGCAGGGGTCGTCGGAGAGGGCCGGCACGATGGTCAGCCAGTCGTGGGCGCACTGCAACTTGTCGAGGGTGATCGAGTCGTACAGGTCGGTGAAGGTGCGCGCACCGACGATCAGCGTCACGTGCCGGCCGTCCGGTGCGGCGGCGACCTGCTCGACCAGGGCGCGCAGCGGCGCCAGGCCGGTGCCACCGGCGACGAGCAGCAGGTCGCTGGTGCTCGCCGGGTCGAGGCTCAGGCCGGTGTCGACGGGTGGGCCGAGCCAGAGCAGTTCGCCGGGGCGTACCTCATGGACCAGGCGGTGGGAGACGGTGCCGGCGGGCACGGCGCGGACGTGCAGCTCGACGGTGCCGTCCGCCCGTGGGGCGTTGGCGGGTGAGAGCCAGCGCCAATGTCCGGGCAGGCGCGGCGTGCAGACCGGCACG
Organism: Micromonospora arida; assembly: GCF_003857035.1. Classification (GTDB taxonomy): domain Bacteria; phylum Actinomycetota; class Actinomycetes; order Mycobacteriales; family Micromonosporaceae; genus Micromonospora; species Micromonospora arida. The sequence goes on along the minus strand of NZ_QGSY01000191.1, from coordinate 4,111 downwards.
GCCTGACCTGGCTGGAAGGGCAGGCGCCGCCAGGGACGTACCGTCAGGATGGCGATGTCGGGCGACGGCCGATCGTGGCCGATCACCTCGACGTGCCACCAGGCCCGGCCGTCGCCGGCCTGCGCGGCGGCGCGGTGGATGGCGTGCGTGGCGCGGCACAGGGCGCGCTCGGCGGCGATGGTGAGCTGCGGCGTCCACAGCGGGCGCGCGTGGCGGGCCACGGTGGCGAGCAACCCGTCGCCGATGGTGGTGGCGTGCGGAAGCAGGTCGAAATGACGGTACGCGTGGCCGAGCACCCGGAGCAGCGCCGCCCGGCTCGCCGGGTCGTCGCCGCCGACCAGGAGGCGGCCCAGCGCGGTGAAGAAGAGCGACGCGTCGCGGTGTGGGAGCAGCCCAGCTCGGCGGTCTTCGACTGTGCACCAGAAGTCTGCGGCGGCCCGTATGTCGACCGAGTCCCAGGCGGCGGCCAGGCCCACGCGGGCCGGGGGGTCGTCGTCGATCACGGTGGGCATGCCGGCTCCAAGTCGTTGAGTCATGGGCTGGCACCGGGGCGGGCGGGGAGGAGCTGCGCCGTTGAGGGCCGGCGCAACTCCGGGACAAGGCACCCGCCCCGGGCCATGCGTCGACTGTCGCTGCTGACCAGGCACAACGGCATGTCGTGGTGATCATGGGTGGCATGCGCGATCGGTATGCGCTCGACGTCGCGACTGTCGAATCGGGCAGACTGCGGGCATGACGGAACGCCCGGTGCTCTATCTGGTCGTCTGCGCCGCGGGTCCGGCGGAACACATCGACGAGCTGGTCGACCTCCTTACCGCCGACGGGTGGCGGGTCTGCATGATCGTGAGCCCGACCGCCGCGACGTGGCTCGACCGTCAGGCGTTGCAAGACAAGACCGGCTATCTGGTACGCGTGGAGTGGCGGATGCCCGGCGACCCGGAGCCGCACCCGCCGGCCGATGTGGTGGTGGCCGCGCCGGTCACGTTCAACACGGTCACGAAGTGGGCGTTGGGCATCAACGACACGCTGGCGCTGGGCGTCCTCAACGAGTCGCTGGGGGCGGGGTTGCCGATCATCGCGTTTCCGCACACCAAGGCGGAGTTGGCCGCGCATCCGGCGTACGCAGGTCACCTGGCGGTGTTGCGCGCTGCCGGCGTGGTCGTGGCGGACGGGAAGCCGCTGGAGTCGGTGAACGGGCCGGGGCGTTGGAACGTGGTCATCGAGGCGCTGCGGGCGGCGCGCACGTCCTGAGTAGTTGTAGTCCGCTCGCTTTTCGGCGGTCCTTTGACGATATGCGTCGCGCGTATACCAGTGCTCCACGCAGCGTGTTCAATGGATACGCTCGATGATGCTGGATGGACGGAGCCGCCGGTGACCCACGCGAACTGCCCTCGGTGCGGCGGACGGCTCGCCCGGGACAACGACAGCGGACGGTGTACGCCGTGCCAGGCCGCCGAGCGAGACCGGTTGAGCGCGCCACCGGTGGTGCCGGCGAGCTTCTGGGAGCACGAGCCGGTGCGTCTGGCGCTGGCCGAGCGGCATCTGGGGCGGGCGATCAGGGCGTACCGGTGCCATCCGTACCACGGGCGGGTCGCCTTGCCGCAGAGCGTGGTGGCGGGGTGGTTGGGGATCACGCAGGCGCAGCTCAGTCGGGTGGAGAACGGCCCGCCGCTGGTGCACCTGGACCGACTGGCGCACTGGGCACAGCTGCTGCGGGTACCCACAGAACACCTTTGGTTCCGCCTTCCTGGTCAGTCTTGCTGGACCGATACGAGCCTCATCCCAAACGGCACCGACCGCGCATATGGTGAGGATCTGCCAGCCGAGCAGGGCGGGCGGGCCGCCGCGGCGGTTAGCGTGGAGGAGGCATCAAGCCAAGGGGGTGGCGCTACGGACCGCCGACGATTCAACGTACTGGCCGCGCTCACGGGACTCGCTGCTAGCGGTCACACGTACCTGCTCGCGGGGCCCGCCGAGGTGCCCAGGACAATCGGCATGGAGCAGGTGCAGCTCGCGAGCTCCTTGGTTGATGACCTCCGGCGGGCAGACGCCGTAGCCGGTGCCGACCTCCTCTGCGACGTCGCCATCCAAGTGCACACCAGGCTGTCGGCTTGGGCGGCGCGGGCCAGCTACAGCAGAGAGGTCGGCGACGCGCTCCAAAGCGCCCTGGCCGACCTTTCCATCGAGGCGGCCTGGCTGGCCATCGACGCCGAACGCCGGTCTGAGGCGAGGCCGTACCTCAATGAGGCGATAGCCCGTGCCCGAATCGCGGATGACCCACGAGTGGAAGTCCGGGCCCTGACGCACCTGTCCCTACTGATCCGCGAGAGCCAACCTGGCGAGTCGTTGCACTGCGCCGAAGCCGCTCTACGGGTCTCCGCCGGTTGGGCCACACCTCGACTCACCACGTTGCTGCACCTGCGCAGGGCGCACGCTTACGCCGTGCTCAGGGATGCCAGTGGATTCAGTCGCGAGATGACCAAGGCGCGCCGGGAGTTGGACCGGGGCACTCACGAGGATGACCAGGGTTTCGTCCACTTCGTGAACGCCCAAGAGCTGAACGGGATCGAAGGGCTCTCCTACCTTGCCCTCGACGGACCCGAACGCGCTGTCCAGTCGTTGCGCGCGATCACTGCCAACCCCTCGCCTGGTCACCGACGCAACCAGGTCTACTACACGGTGCGGCTCTCCGAGGCCGTGTACCAGCAGGGCGACGTCAACGAGGCGGCACGTATCGCTCTGGACGTCCTACCCGCCGTGCGCCAGATCAACTCGAAGCGGGTAAGTCAGCATCTCGCGCACGTGCGCGGGAGCTTGGCGGCGCCGCGGCAAGCGACCACGACAACCCGTCAGTTCGTCGATGCCTATGACCGGGCGGTGAGTGTGTGATCGAAGGCCTGCAACTTCGCCATCACAGCGCCAACGAGGCTAAGGAAATCCTCGATCAGCTCGTGGGCCTCTACCTGGAGGTCTACGCGGGTGGCGGCGAGTTCTACAGCGAGGACCGCTACCGGCGTCAGCTTGATCTGCATATGCAGCGAGTTGGATGGGAATTGGCTACCGCATCGGTCGATGAGGCCCTGGTCGGCTACATCTATGGCTTTCCGCTACCTCCGCAGACACGGTGGTGGGAGGGCATCCATGAGCCCGTCCCGCCCGGGTTCACCGAGGAGGACGGGAAACGCACCTTTGCGATCAGCGAGCTGCTGGTACACCGTGCCTGGCGACGTAGGGGCATTGCGGCGGCGCTGCACGACGAGCTTGTCGCGGGCCGGGCTGAACCGCGATCCACGCTCTTGGTCCGTCCCGACAATGCTGCCGCCCAGATGGCGTACCGCTCCTGGGGCTGGAACAAGGTCACCAAGCTGCGCCCCAACTGGGAAACCGCACCAACCTTCGATGTCATGGTCCGCACCGCCCCGATTTGCCCTCGTCCTTTTAGCTAGCCGTGGAGCCACCGGGTTTGACGCTCGATCCGAGCCAAGGAACATCGACGATAGATGCAGAGAACCCTCCGCCCTGACTAGCAGACTGGCCGCACGGACGTCGAGAGCCACAGCACAATCGGTTGTCAAGGCATCGGTTCCGTCAGGCTTAAACACCGATATATTCATCTGCCGATGAACCGACGCGCGGAATTCCTCGCCTAGTCAGGGCAACGCCTCAACGCCACGACCGATTAGATTGCGTGGATGACGGATCTTGAGCGGGGCGTTTACGAGCACCTCATCACTCGCGAGCTGGCCAACCAGCTCCAGCACGTCGACCCCGCCCTGATCCAGCACCACAAGCTCGACCCCGCCGACGCGCACACCACCCTCGCCCGGCACATCGCCACCTTGGCCGCCCGAGCCCTTCACTCCGTCCCCAGCGGCGACGACAAGCTCCACCACCAGATCGCAATGGCGAACCAGATCGCCGAAGCCATCGCCACCCTGAGCCCCAAGGCAGCCACCGAACAGGACCAGGTCACCGACGCCAAGCACCTGCTCCACGCCATCGCCGCCCCACCAACCCCACCCGCGGAGCCCACCCTGTCCCTTATACACATCTCCGAGCCCACGAGACGCGTAGTAAACTCGTATGCCGCCTTCTGCTTGAAAAAAAAAAA
>NZ_QGSY01000263.1 GCF_003857035.1 Micromonospora arida | reverse complement strand
CACCCGACTCCCCCGTGACCACGTCGGCGATCGTCCGCCCGTCCGGCCCCCAGGGGGCGAAGCCAAGCACCTCACTCCACCACGGGCCGAGGTGGCAGACGTGCCGCTGTTGGCCCGTGTACTCCTGGGTTACCTGCAACTCCACCGCCAACCGGGTCGCCGGCATCGCGGCGAGCACCGGAGAGACCGGCTCGCGCGTCTGGAAGTCCACCGGGCCGAACTTCACCTGGACGACCACGTTGGTGCGGAAGCGCCCGTCGAGCGGAGCGAAGTGGTCGTACGCGGCCCGAGCCCGGTCGGTGGACCGGTCCCGCCAGTCCTGGTGGTGGTTGTAGACGAACGCCCGCCAGTGCACCACTCCCCCGTGCGGGGCGAGCGCCTCGGCCAGCAGGTTCGCCCCGTCGGCGTGGTCGCGGCCGTACGTGAACGGGCCGGGTTGCCCCTCCGAGTCGGCCTTCACCAGGTAACCGCCGAAGTCCGGGATGCGGTCGTAGACCCGCCGGGTGGTGGCGGCCCACCAGACCCGTACGGTCTCGTCCAAGGGGTCGGCGGTCGGCAGGCCACCGAGGACCACCGGCGCGGCGAAGCTGACCGACAGGTGCACCCGGATGCCGTAGGGGCGCAGCGCGTCCGCGATCTCGGCCACGTCGCCGAGCCGTTCGGTGAGCAGCAGCGCCTCGGTGCGGGCCACGTTGACGTTGTTCACCGAGATCGCGTTGACCCCGCAGGAGGCCAACAGCCGCCCGTACTCCCGTACCCGGGCCAGGTCGCCGCGCGGACGGCCGTCCTGCCAGAAGATCGAGCCGCCCGCGTACCCCCGTTCGACCTGGCCCATCACCGGGTGCACGGCCACGTTGTCCCAGTGGTTCAGCATTCGTCGGCGCAACGCCGGTCGGTGCCGCTCGGGCGGTCGGGCCGGGTCGAAGGCCGCCGCGCAGAGCCGGACCACGTGGAAGAGCCCGTACAGCAGGCCGGCGGGGGCGTCGGCCAGCACCGCTGTCACGTCGCCGGCCCGCGCCAACACGAAACCCTCGTCGCCGAGCGTCCCGCCGTCGCCCAGCTCGACCAGCGCAGCCTCGCCGGCGGCGCGCGCCGCCTCCACCGCCGGGTTGGGCAGCTCACCGGCGTCGCGCAGGGCGAGCACCAGGTCGACGTCGACGTCCCAGGTCGGAGAGTGCCACACCCGTCCGCCGTAACGCGCGCAGGCACGCGAGACCTCGTTGAGGACGGTGTCGACGAGCAACCCCTCGCCGTGCAGGAGGACGCGGCGCGCGCCGAGCGACCGGAACGCCTCCGGGGGCAGCCAGGCCGGGTGGGCGCGCGGCTCGTCACCGTCCATCGGCTCCTCGACGAACATCAGCTGCTCCAACTCCACCGACTCTTCGGCGTTCACCGGTCCTCCTCCAGCACGACAACCCCGTACGCCGGCAGGCGCAGGGCACCGCCGGCCGCCGTCCGGTCGCCGGTGAGCAGGTCGACGCCGCCGGTCCGGGCGGTCACCTCGACCGGCTCGGCGCGGTGGTTGAGCAGAAACAGCAGCCGCGACCCGTCCGCCGCGACTCGCACGGCGGACTCCAGGTCCGGCACGTCCGGGTAGGGCCCGAGCAGGTCGTGGCGGGCGAGCACCTGCCGCACCACCCAGGACACCCCGGCCTGGTCCAGCCCGGCGGCCACGTACCAGCCGTCGCCGGCGCCGAAGGAGTTGCGGGTCACCGCCGGGGTGCCCGCGTAGAAGTCGGCCTGGTAGGTGCCGATGACCTGAGCGCCCTGCGGAATCACCAGCTCGAACAGCAGCCGCGCGTCGACGTCGATGTGATCCGCGCCGTCGCTGAGGCGGACCGGGTTGACCACCTCCGGGCCGCGGGCGTCCCACTCGTCGACCCGGACGCCCATGAGCTGCCCGAGCGGGCCCGGCACGTCCATCAGGAACGCCTGGTCGTTCTCGTCCACCCGGCCGGACAGGTAGGTGGTCAGCACCGACCCGCCGCGCGTCGCCACCGCCTCCAGCCGCTGCGGCAGGTCACCCTTGAGCAGGTGCAGGGCCGGGGCTACGACCACGTCGTAACGGGACAGGTCGGCGGTCACCGCGACGACGTCCAGGTCCACACCGGCGTCCCAGAGTGCCCGGTGGTACGCGAGCACGACCTGCTGGTAGCGGACCAGCCGGGACGGGCCGTCGGACAGCTCCAACGCCCACCAGCTGTCCCAGTCGAACAGCAGCGCCACCCGGGCCGGGGTCCGTGCGCCCAGCGACGCCGGGCCGAGCCGTTCCAGTTCGGCGCCCAGCTCGGCGACCTCCCGGAACACCCGGGTGTCGGAGCGACCGGCGTGCCCGATGACGGCACCGTGGTACTTCTCGCTGGCCCCCCGGGAGGCACGCAGTTGGAAGAAGAGGACGGCGTCGGCGCCGTGCGCCACTGCCTGCCAACTCCACAGCCGCATCACCCCGGGGCGCTTCAACGGGTTGACGTCACGGCACGCGGTGCAGCTCGGGGTCTGTTCCATCAGCCAGAACGGCTGGCCGTCCTTGAGCCCGCGCATCAGGTCGTGGGTCAGTGCCATCCGGGCGGCCGACTCGTCGTCGGGCGGGTAGTTGTCCCAGGAGACGAAGTCCAGATGAGGGGCCCAGCGGTGGTAGTCGATCGGCCGGTACATGCCCATGAAGTTCGTGGTCACCGGCAGCGTCGGGCTGGACTCCCGGATGGCCGCCTTCTCGTTGCGGAAGTTGGTCAGCATCGCGTCGGAGGTGAACCGCAGGTAGTCCACTGTGATGCCCGGGAACGCGGTGTGGTCCGGGCCGCGCCAGTGCTCGGTCAGCGCCGACGGCGGCTCGATCTCGTCCCAGTCGGTGAAGGTGTGCGACCAGAAGGTGGTGTACCAGGCCTCGTTCAGCTCGTCGAGGGTGCCGTAGCGCTGGCGCAGCCAGTTCCGGAAGCCGGCCGCGCACAGCGCGCAGTAGCAGGCGCCGCCGTACTCGTTGCCGACGTGCCAGGCGAGCACCGCCGGGGTGTCGGCGTAGCGGCGGGCGACCCGGCGGGCCAGCTCCGTCGAGAGCCGGCGGAAGACCGGCGAGCTGGGGCAGGAGTTGTGTCGCTGACCGAAGCGGTGCTTGCGGCCCTCGAAGTCGGTCCGGGTCACCTCGGGGTACGCCTTCGCCAACCACGGTGGGTGGGCGCCGGTGCCGGTGGCGAGGCAGATCCCGCGTCCCTCGGCACTGGCCCGCTCGACGATCCTGTCCAGCAGCGTGAAGTCGTAGGTGTCCTCGGCGGGCTGGGTGAGCGCCCAGTCGAACACCCCGAGGGTGACCAGGTCGATCCGTGCGGTGTCGAAGAGACGGTAGTCCTGCTTCCACACGTCCTCGGGCCACTGTTCCGGGTTGTAGTCGCCCCCGAAGGGCACCTTGGCGCTGAGGGGCAGGCTCATGCGGTGAACTCCTTCCGGATCAGGTGGATCATCGGGTCGCTGATGCGCAGGTACGCCAGCACCGCGATCGACGCGAGCAGCATCAACACCGCTTCGGAGAAGACCGCGGTGATCCCGGCCGCCGCGGTGAGCAGCAGGGCGTTGCCGACGGAGACACCGGGGGTACGCACGAGGAAGTGCACGGCCAACCGGAGCACGTCCCGGGTGCGGAAGTCGAACAGCGAGGCGATCACCAGGGCGTTGGCCGCGCAGAGCGTCACGCCCACCCCGATCAGCACCAGCGGCACCGCCCACCAGCTCGACAGGCCGACCGCCCCACGGTAGGCGAGGTTCACGGCGAGCACTGTCAGCCACAGCAGCGTCGGCACCCAGACCCGCAGCACGCCGAGCACGTTGGCCCGGTAGCCACGCCAGAACAGGGTGGCCGGGCGCAGGTCGGTCAGGTCGGTTCGCTGGTGGCGCAGGGTGTACAGGGCGGCGGAGATCGCCGGGCCGATCGGTACCAGGAGGAGCGCGGCCAGTGGCAGGTTGCTCGGGTCGCGGCTCAGCACCAGCAGCGGGAGCAGGGCGGGCAACGTGGTGAGCAGCAGGAGCAGCTCGACCACGAGCAGGATGTAGACGCGCGAGGTGATTCGCGACAGGGGTCCGTCGCCGAACTGTCGCCGGGTCTGAGTCGCGCCACTCACGCTCGCTCCCTCCGGTCGACTCAGCTGATCCGTGGTCGCCGGGAGTCCGGCCGGGCCGCGACAGGCAGCCCGACCGGACCCCCGATGATCAGCCGTTGTTCTTCTGGAACCGCTCGTACGCCTTGTTGACCAGGTCGATGTACTGGTCGGAGTTCTTGGCCTTCAGCTCGGCCACGTACGCGTCCCACTCGCTGAGCGGACGCTGACCCAGAGCGAACTTCAGCGTGTTCTGCGAGACGAAGTCCTTCAGCGGCGTCTCCCAGAGCGACACCTGCTCGCGCTCCTCGTCGGTCAGCGGGGCGGGCGGTGCCACCTCCCTCGGGGCGCGGGCGTCCATCACCTTCTGGAACTCCAACTCCTCCGGGGAGAAGAACCCACGGACCAGGTCGGGGCTGCCGCCGTAGGCGAAGACGCCGTTCTGGAAGCCGAAGTCCTTCTGCAGGTGCTTGGGCGCCTTCGGATTGAGGCCGAGGAAGTCGACGCCGGGGTCGAGCGTGCGCTTCCCGGACGCGTCCTTGGTGAAGGTGGTGCCCTCGATGCCCCAGCGGGCGAACTCGAGGCCGGCGTCCGAGTACCACAGCCAGTCGATGAACTGCATCATTGCCACGAAGTTCTTGCTCTCCCGGGCCTTCGTGGAGATCATGATCCCGTTCTCCAGGCGGGAGAAGGGGTTGACCTCGCCGGCCGGGCCGATCGGCAGCGGGATCTTGGCCATCTTCGCGTTCGGCAGCGTCTTTGCCAGGTCGGGCCGGTGGTTGTTGACAAGGGTCTGCGCGTTGCCGGTGACCACGAACGACTTCCCGTTGGCGAGCTTCTGCCGCGCCTGGTCGTCGGTCTGGGTGAAGCTCTCCGGGTCGAGCAGACCCTCGGCGACGAGCTTGTGCAGGTACGTGAGCATCTGCTTGTACTGCTCGGACGCGCCCGTGTAGATGAACTTCTTCGCCGCCGGATCCCAGGTGGCGTGCTGGTAGTCCCAACCGGCCCGCGTGCCGAACGACGCGCTGAGGATGTTCAGCAGGGCGCCGGTCGGTGTGGGCTTACTGAACAGGTCGGAGTACGGGTAGACGTTCGGGTACTTCGCCTTCATCGCCTTGAGCACCGTGTACAGCTCGTCCCAGGTCTTCGGGACCGCCAGGTTGAGTTCCTGCATGATGTCGGTGCGCACCAGCACCGTGTAGTCCTGCGTGGGCTTCTCGTGCAGGCCGGGCAGCAGGTAGAACTTGCCGTCGGACTGCCGCAGGTTGTCGATCTCCGGCTTGAGGTTCCACTTGGCGATCTTGTCCTTGAGGTTGGGCATCAGATCCAGGTAGTCGCTCACCGGAAGGATCGCCCCGGAGGACACGAACGCGTCCTCCTGCGGGTGGTACGTCTTGGGAATGATCAGTGGGGCGTCCCCGGCGCCGATGAGCAGGCTGCGCTTCTGCTCGTAGTCGCTCAGCGGTACGGCGACCGGGTCGATCTTGACGTTGGTCCGCTTGGTGAGCTCGGACCAGAACAGCCAGTCTTCCTTGAGCGGATAAAACGTGTGGTTGTTGTAGAGGGTGGAGAACGAGAGCGCCTCGGTGGCCTTGAACTGGTCACCGATGCCGTAGTTGGCCATCGCGCCGACCCGGTTCTCGGAGAGGTCAGTCGACTCGCCGGGGTCCTCGGAACAGGCGGTGGCAAGGGAGAGCGCAAGCAGACCCGCGGTGGTCAATGCCACGCGGCGCCACGTCTTGTGGAGCATGGCTCGTCCTTTCGGTGGTGGGGATTCGAGGGGGATGCGGTGCGGCGCCCGGCGTCATCCCTTGACCGCGCCGAGCATCACGCCGCGAACGAAGTACCGCTGAACGAAGGGATAGATCGCCAGGATCGGCAGGGTGGTGAGCACGATCGTCACGGCCTGGAGGGTGGCTGCGGCCTGGACCTTGTCGGCGTCGGCCGCGGCCGACTCGGCGCTGGTGGCGCCCGCGATGAGGTTGCGGAGGTAGACGGTGACCGGCAGCAGATCCTGCCGGTCGATGTAGAGGAACGCGGTGAACCACGAGTTCCAGAAGGAGACCGCGTAGAAAAGCACCATCGTCGCGATGATCGCCTTCGACAACGGCAGCACGATCCGCAGCAGGGTGCCGTACGTGTTGAGCCCGTCGACCGCTGCCGCCTCCTCCAACTCGCTCGGCAGGCTCTCGAAGAACGCCTTCATGACGAGCAGGTTGAACACGCTGATGGCATTGGGGATCACCACGGCCCAGATGGTGTTCTTCATGCCCAGGCTGGTGACCAGCACGTAGTTGGGAATCAGGCCACCGGAGAAGAACATGGTGAACAGCGCGACACCGATGAGGAACGGGCGACCCTTGAGCTGCGGCTTCGACAGCACGTACGCGTAACACGTGGTCAGTACGATCGAGATGAGCGTGGCGACCACCGTGTACACCACAGTGTTGCGGTAGTTCGTCCAGAACATCGCGTCCGACATCAGCAGCTTGTACGCGGTCAGGTCGAACCCACGCGGGACGATGGTCACCTTGCCGGCGATGATGTACGCCTCTTCGCTGAGCGACCGGGCCACGATGTTGAGAAACGGGTACAACGTCACGACCACGACGCCGAGCAGGACAATCGTGTTGACCACCCGGAAGATCCGGTAGCCCCGGCTGTCCACCGGCCCGCGCGTCGTCGGGGCGTCGATCTTCGTACCGAGGGTCACCACAGGCTCGTCCCGACCGTGCGACGGGAGATGACGTTCGCCGACAGGACGAGGATCAGCCCGATCACCGCCTCGAAGAGGCCGATGGCGGCCGCGTAGCTGAAGTTGCTCGACTGGAAGCCCATCCGGAACAGATAGGTGGAGATCACATCGGCGGTCGGATACGTCAACGGGTTGTAGAGCAGCAGGATCTTCTCGAACCCGACCGCCAGGAAGCTGCCGATGTTGAGAATCAGCAAGGTCACCATCGTCGGACGGATGCCCGGCAACGTGACGTGCCAGGTCTGCCGCAACCGGCCGGCGCCGTCGATCCGGGCGGCCTCGTACAGGTCCTCGTCGATGGTGGTGAGGGCGGCGAGGTAGAGGATCGTGCCCCACCCGACGGTCTGCCAGACCTCGGACGAGACATAGATGGTGCGGAACCACTCCGGTCTCTGCAGGAACGGCACCGGGTCGCCACCGAACAGGGTGACGAGTTGGTTGGCGGTGCCCTCGATCGAGGTCAACTGCATGACCATCGCCGCCACGATCACGATCGACAGGAAGTGCGGCAGGTAGGACACGGACTGGACGAACCGCTTGAAGCGGCGGGCCCGGACCTCGTTGAGCAGCAGCGCCAGCACGATCGGCAGCGGGAAACAGAACAGCAGGGTCAGCGTCCCGAGCACCAGGGTGTTGGTGAACACCTCCCAGAACGTCGGGTCGGTGAGGAACATCCGGAAGTAGCGCAGCCCGACCCAGTACTCACCGAAGATGCTGCCGCCCGGCTTGAACCGACGGAACGCGATGATGTTGCCGATCATCGGCAGGTACCGGAAGACCAGGAAGAACAGCAGCGGCAGGATGGCGAGGGAGTAGAGCTGCCAGTCCCGGCGCAGTGCCTGGCGCCAACTGCGACGGCGTCGTGGGGAGCGCGGGGCGGGGCTCTGGGCGTGCTGCGGAGAGGTCGGCGGCGCCGGCGGTGGTGGCCGCAGAGTGGATGTCATCCGTGGCCTCCTATGCCGACTGTGGAACGGCCACGAGGGGCTCGACCCGCACCGAGGTGAGCAGCTCCCGCTCGAAACCGACCTCGCGCTCGGTGCCGACCAGCCGCAGCGGCAGAGCCGCCGCCACGTCGCCGCTCGATCGGCCGAACCGCAGCTCGACGTCGCCGGGCTCGACGATCCGTTGGCCGGTCAGCCCGGTGAACGACGCCACATCGGCCGGTACGCCGAACGTCACGTGCGCCACCTCGCCGGGAGCCAACGGCAGCCGGGTGTAGCCGATCAGGCGGACCACCGGACGGGTGGTCTGCGCGACCGGGTCGTGCAGGTAGAGCTGCACGACCTCGGTGCCGGCCCGCTCACCGGTGTTGGCGACGGTGATCCGCACCCGTACCTCGCCGTCGACCGGCCAGGCGGTCGGATCTTCGCGCGGTTCGACCACCGTCGCGTCGGACCACTCGAAGGTGGTGTAGCTCAGCCCGTGCCCGAACGGGTACGCCGGGGTCGGGTCGATCGAGGAGACCTTGTTGCGCCGACCGAGCGGCGGCGCCAGGTAGGTGCTCGGCAGCCCGCCGGCGTCGCGGGGAACGCTGACCGGCAACCGCCCGGAGGGTTCGACCGCGCCGGTGAGCACCTCGGCGAGTGCCTGCCCACCGAGCTGGCCGAGGAAGAACGCCTGCACCACGGCCGCCGCGCCGTCGAACTGCGGGCCGAGCGCGTACGGGCGGCCGGCCATCAACACCAGGACGACCGGGGTGCCGGTGGCGAGGACGGCGCGGACGAGGTCGCTCTGCACACCGGGTAGTCGCAGGTCGACGGCGTCGCAGCCCTCACCGGAGGTGCCCCGGCCGAACATTCCCGCCCGGTCGCCGACGGCCAGCACGCACACGTCGGCGGCGGCGGCCGCGGCCACCGCGGCCGGGATGCCCGAGGTGTCCTCGCCGGTGATGGCGCAGCCCGGCTCGTGGGTGAGCAGCGGGACGCGTCGGGCCAACTCGTCGCGAAGTGTGGGGATGTCCAGGCCGAGCCCGAATTCGCTGTGGTGGATGCCCACGTGATTGGGGAACGAGTAGCAGCCGAGCATGGCCATCGGGTCGTCGGCGGCCGGGCCGACCAGGGCGACCCGGCTGCCCACGGGCAGCGGGAGGACGCCGGTGTTGCGCAGCAGGACGACTGACTCCCGGGCCAGGCGAAGGGCGATGTCCTGGCTGGCCTCGTCGTCGAAGCGCAGGGACGCCACGTCGTCCGGCAGCTCCTGCCAGCCCTCGTCCAGCAGACCGAGCTCGATCTTCTGGATCAGCACCCGACGCAGCGCGCAGTCGATGAGCGCCTCGTCGACCTCGCCGCGGCGAGCCGCCTCCACCAACGGTGCGCCGAAGGCGTCCACGGTGGGCAGTTCGACGTCGATCCCGGCCCGCAGGGCGAGCCGGGCCGCGTCGGCGGCATCCCCGGCGACGCCGTGCAGGGTCTGTAGGAACCGTACGGCGAAGTAGTCGGCCACCACGGTGCCGGTGAAGCCCCACTCGTCACGCAACAACCCGGTCAGCAGCCCGCGGTCGGCCGCGACGGGCAGGCCGTCGATCTCGGCGTAGGAGTTCATCACCGAGCGGGCCCCGCCGAGGCGCAGCGCCATCTCGAACGGCGGCAGGATGACGTCGGCCAGCTCTCGGCGACCCATCGGCACCGGCGCGAGGTTGCGTCCGCCTCGGGAGGCGGAGTAGCCGGCGAAGTGCTTCAGCGTGGCCACCACGCCGGCCCGCTCCAGGCCCCGCACGTAGGCGGCACCTGTCGTGCCGACCAGGTAGGGGTCCTCGCCGATCGTCTCCTCGGTACGGCCCCAGCGGTAGTCCCGGGTGACGTCCAGCACCGGGGCGAGGCCCTGGTGCACACCGGCGGCGCGCATCGACCGCCCGATCCGGTCGGCCATCGCCTCGACCAGTTCGGGATCGAAGGACGCGCCCCAGCTGAGCGGAGTCGGGTAGACGGTGGCCCGCCACGCCGCGAACCCGGTGAGGCACTCCTCGTGCACCTGCGCCGGAATGCCGAACCGACTGGCGGCCACGATCTGCGCCTGCGACGCCGCCAGCGACCGGGCGCCGAACACCGGGTCGACCGGGGCGGTGCCGAACGGGCGGGTCAGCTGACCCAACCCGTACTGGATGACAGTGCTCCACGGCGGCAACTCGCCGAGCATGTCCGACTGGTGCGGTGCGACGCCCTCGCCACTGGCGTCGGCGCCGACCCAGACCCCGACGAGCTGGGCGATCTTCTCTTCGAGGGACATCTTCGGCAGGAGCGCCTCGGCTCGCTCGGTCGGCGACAGCCGCTGATCACGCCACGGCGCGGCGCCGTCGTCCCCGAGCGACTGACTTCTCATGCCATGACCCCTTAGCTCCGGCCACATCCCCGTGCCCTGGTCGAACCAGCTCCGTGGCGGACGTTTCTCACGATCCGAAACTTTCCGGAAACCTGCGTAACCTTTTCGGCAACCTAAGTGGCGCATCGATACCTGTCAAGGGTCTTAATCGGACTACCAGGCGACGTTTCCTGCACACGGTGACCCCGCAGTCGGCACTCCGTGGCCGATGAGCCGCGCGGTGACCCGCGAGTGGAGAGCCCGGCTGCGGCACCCACTGGTGTGAATGTCTCATCGTGTTAAGGTCGCCCGAAACTTTCGGATGTTGTATGAGGCCGCGATGACAGAGCACCGCCCGCTCGACCCACCCGCCTCCACCACCATCGCGACCATCGCCAACGATGTTGGCGTCTCGGTCGCGACCGTGTCCAAGGTCCTCAACGGACGCGGCGATGTCGCCCCCGGCACCAGAGCCCGGGTGGAGGCGAGCCTCGACCGCCACCAGTACCAGCGCCGCGCCCGGCGACAGGCGACCAGCGGCGGCCGGGTGGACCTCGTGTTCCACGAGTTCGACACGGGTTGGGCGATGGAGATCCTGCGGGGCGTCGAGGCGGTGACCTCCGCCGCCGGCATCGGGCTGTCGATCGCCCAACTCGACGGCGCGCACCGGCCGCCGGCACGATGGCTGGAGGCGTTACTCGCCGACCGCCCCCTGGGCGTGGTGTTCGTCCTCTCCCACCTGGCCGAGGCCCAACAGCAGCACCTGCGCCGGCAGGGCATTCCGTTCGTCGTCGTCGACACCGACAGCGCCACCTCGGCCTCCGTGCCGACCGTCGGATCGAACAACTGGAACGGCGGTCTGCTCGCCGCCCGGCACCTGCTGGAGCTGGGGCACCGACGGATAGCCATCATCTCCGGGCCACCCGACGTGCTGTGCAGCAGAGCCCGGGCCGCCGGCTTCCAGTCGGCCCACGACGAAGCCGGGATAGTGGTCGACCGCGAGCTGATCCGCTACGGCAGTTTCTCCGCCGGAGCGGGGCACGCCCACGGGCTGCAACTGCTCCAGCGGCCGGACCGACCCACGGCGATCTTCGCCGGGTCGGACATCCAGGCCATGGGGGTGCTCCGGGCCGCCCGCCAGTGCGGCCTGCGAGTGCCCGAGGACCTTTCGGTGATCGGGTACGACAACCTGCCGGTCTCGGCCTGGACCGACCCGGCCCTCACCACGATCAACCAGCCGTTGCGCGACATGGCCGGCATCGCCACCCAGATGTTGCTCGACCTGACCAGGGGGAACGCGCCGGCGACCAGCCGGATCGACCTGGTGACCGAGCTGGTCTTACGGGAGAGCACCGCGCCCCCCGCCCACCCGCACTGACCCCGGCCCCTGCG
>NZ_QGSY01000329.1 GCF_003857035.1 Micromonospora arida | reverse complement strand
GGCGGCGTCGCGGGCCGCCGGCGTGCGCGTGCTGCCGGACGCGCCGGACGCCGGCCTGAACGCGGCGTTCCGGCACGGGGCGGCCGGGGCCGCCGCCGGTTGGGTGGCCGGGATCACCGCGGACGTGCCGGCGCTGCGCCCGGCCGAGCTGGCCGGCGCGCTGCTCGCGGCGCAGAACGGTCGACCCGGGGTACGCCGGTTCCTGCCGGACGCACCCGGCGCGGGCACGGTGCTGCTCACCGCCGGGCCGGGCGTGCCGCTGGATCCGCGTTTCGGGGTGGGCTCGGCGGTCGCGCACGCGGCGAGCGGGGCGCTGCCGCTCGACGGCGACTGGCCCAGCCTGCGCCGGGACGTGGACACCGCCGCGGACCTGGCCGCCGCCACCCGGCTCGGGCTGGGGCCGCGCACGGCCGCCCTGGTGGCCGCCGGTCGCACCGCCCGCGCCGCCGGCTGAGCCGCCCGGGTGGGCTGAGCCCGCGCCACGGGGTGAACCACCGGGTGTACGGTGCCAGCATGCAGGGCACGGTGGCCAGCTACGACGCGGCGACGCGCAGCGGTGTCCTGCTGCTCGACGACGGCACCGAGATGCGCTTCCCCGCCCGGGCCTTCGACGCCTCCGGGCTGCGGCTTCTCCGGCTCGGGCAGCGGGTTCGCATCGACACCGATCCCGACGGCGAGGTTGTCCGGGTGACATTGCCGACGATGATCTGACCCGGCGAGCCCAAGTTCATTTTGCGTTTACCGTAATCGGGTGATTATGAGCGGGTGAGCACCCCTCGCGAGCAACCGGTCCACCCGCCCGCCACCGATCTCCGCAACGGCTCTCGTACGCGCGGCACCGATGGGCGCTTCCGCCCGTCCCGCGCCGAACGTGCCGGTGCCGCCCGCGCCGACACGCTCGCCGACGATCCCGGTGCCGCCTCCTCCGGGCTGGACGAGGTCATCGACCCCGCCCCGAAGATCGCAGCGGACGGCCCGGCCGCCGGTGACGTCCACCAGGTCCTGCCCGACGACCTGCCGACCGGTGCCGCACCGGAGGACGACGACGAGCCCCCGGCGGCCCCGCCGCTGCCCGAGGACCGGTTCCTCAACCGGGAGCTGTCCTGGCTCGACTTCAACGCCCGGGTGCTCACCCTGGCCGAGGACCAGCGCACCCCGCTGCTGGAGCGGGCCAAGTTCCTGGCCATCTTCGCCAGCAATCTCGACGAGTTCTACATGGTGCGCATCGCCGGACTGAAGCGGCGGCTCTCCGCCGGCCTGCCGGTGCGCGGCGGGGACCGGTTGCCCCTGCGTACGCAGTTGGAGCTGATCGCCGAGCGGACCGCCGCCCTGGGCGCCCGGCACGCCGCCTGCTTCGTCGACGACGTGCTGCCCAAGCTGGCCGACGAGGGCATCCGCATCCTGCGCTGGGGCGAGCTGGGCGACGGCGAACGGGAGCGGCTGCGCACCTACTTCCGGGAGCACATCTTTCCGGTGCTGACCCCGCTCGCTGTGGACCCGGCGCACCCGTTCCCGTACATCTCCGGGCGGTCGCTGAACCTGGCGGTGGCGGTTCGTGACCCGGACGGCGGTTCGGAGCTGTTCGCCCGGGTGAAGGTGCCCAACAACGTCCCCCGCTTCGTCCGGGTGGACCGGGACCAGCCGGGCGTCCGGATGCTGCCGGTGGAGGACCTGATCTCGGTGCACCTGGGGCAGCTGTTCAGTGGCATGCAGGTGGTCGAGTGCCACCTGTTCCGGGTCACCCGCAACGCCGAGGTGGAGGTCGACGAGGACCGCGACGAGGATCTGCTCCAGGCCCTGGAACGGGAGCTGGCCCGTCGGCGGTTCGGTCCCCCGGTCCGCCTGGAGGTCGCCGCGTCCATCTCCGACCACATGTTGGAGCTGCTGGTCCGCGAGCTGGACATGGACGACCAGGACGTGCTGCGGGTGCCCGGCCTGCTGGACCTGTCCGCGCTGTGGCAGGTCTACGGCGAGGCGGACCGGCCGGACCTGAAGGACCCGCCGTTCGTGCCGGCCACCCATCCCCGGCTCGCCGAGGGCGAGGTGCCGCGCAGCGTCTTCTCCACCCTGCGCGACGGGGACATCCTGGTGCACCACCCGTACCACTCGTTCGCCACCAGCGTGCAGCGCTTCATCGAGCAGGCCGCCGCCGACCCGAACGTGCTGGCCATCAAGCAGACCCTCTACCGGACCAGCGGCGACTCCCCGATCGTCGACGCGCTCGTCGACGCGGCCGCCGCCGGCAAGCAGGTGGTGGTGCTGGTGGAGGTGAAGGCCCGCTTCGACGAGGTGGCCAACATCGGCTGGGCCCGCACGCTGGAACGCGCCGGCTGCCACGTGGTGTACGGCCTGGTCGGCTTGAAGACGCACTGCAAGACCGCGCTGGTGGTCCGGCAGGAGGGCAACCAGATCCGTCGCTACTGCCACATCGGCACCGGCAACTACCACCCGAAGACGGCCCGACTGTACGAGGACTTCGGCATGCTCACCGCCGACCCGGAGATCGGCGCCGACCTCACCGACCTGTTCAACGTGCTCACCGGGTACAGCCGGCAGACCGCGTACCGGCGGTTGCTGGTCGCCCCGCAGGGCATCCGCAGCGGCCTCATCGAGCGGATCGAGCGGGAGATCTCGCACGTCCGCCTCGGCATGCCCGGCCTGGTCCAGTTCAAGGTCAACTCTCTGGTCGACGAGGGGGTGACCGACGCGCTGTACCGCGCCTCCCAGGCCGGCGTCCACGTCGACCTGCTCATTCGGGGCATGTGCACGCTGCGCCCGGGGGTGCCGGGGTTGTCGGAGAACATCCGGGTCCGCTCGATCCTCGGCCGGTTCCTGGAACACTCCCGGGTCTTCCGGTTCGGCAACAACGGCGAGGCCGAGTTCTGGATGGGCTCGGCCGACCTCATGCACCGCAACCTGGACCGCCGGGTGGAGGCGCTGGTGCAGGTGAGCGACCCGGTCGCCCGCGCCGAGCTGGACCATGTGCTCACCGCCGCGATGAGCCCCGAAGTGGACGCGTTCGAGCTGGCCGGCGACGGGACCTGGACCCGGCGTACCGGCGGTGGCGACACCGCCCCGGCCCATCTGCAGGAACTGCTGCTGCGCCGCGTCGGTGGCACGGCCAGCTGACCGCGCAGCGCATAGGCTGAGCTGATGGTCGAGGAGGAGCAGAAGTACGAGGTGGACGACGCCTACGTGCTGCCGGACCTGGCCGGCACGGCCCCGGCCGGCGGTCGGGTCCGGGCACTGCCACCGGTGACGCTGGTCGCCCGCTACCTCGACACGGTCGACCTGCGGCTGGCCCGGGCCGGTGCCTCGCTGCGCCACCGTCGGGGCGACGAGCTGCCCTGGACGGTGAAACTACCGACCGGGACGCCGGGCGTCCGGCACGAGATCTCCCGTGCCGGACCGAAGGGGCAGCCGCCTTCGGAGCTGGTGGAGTTGGTCACCGTCCTGCACCGGGGGGCGCCGCTGGCCCCGGTAACGGTGGTGCGGACGGTACGGCACGCGTACGAGGTGTGTGACCGGGCCGGCACGGTGCTCGCCGAGGTGGTGGACGACCGGGTGACAGTGCTCGACGACGCCGGCAGCACCACCGACACGTTCCGCGAGGTGGAGGTGGAGCTGAAGGCCGGCGACCGGAAGCTGCTCGACCGGGTCGGCGGGGTGCTGCGCGAGGCTGGCGCGCGGGGCGGGTCGTTCACGCCGAAGCACGTACGGGCGCTGGGCGCGACGGCGCAGGCCGATCCGGACCTGGTCGCGCCGGCCGGGCTGACCGCCGAGCCGAGCGCCGGTGACGTGGTGACCGAGGCGCTACGCAAGGAGATCCGCCGGCTGTTGGCGCACGACCCGCTGGTCCGGCTGCGCGCCCCGGCCGCCGGTGGCGACACCGCCGTGCATCAGATGCGGGTGGCCTGCCGACGCCTGCGCAGCGATCTGCGCACCTTCAAACCGTTGCTGCGAAAGACCTGGTCCCGCCCGCTGCGCACCGAGCTGCGCTGGTTGGCCGACGTGCTCGGCGCGGCCCGGGACGCCGAGGTGCTGCGCGCGCGGCTGCGCCGTACCGCCGACGCCGATCCGCTGAGCCCACTCGACCGGGGCGCGGTGGACCGGCTCGACGCGGTGCTGGCCGAACGGCAGCGGCGGGCGCTCACCGCCATCGACGAGATGCTGCGCTCCGCGCGCTACCTGGCCCTGGTGGACTCCCTGGTGCTGGCCGCCCGCGCGCCCCGGTTCACCCGCCGGGCGGCAGCGCCCGCCGCGCAGGCGCTCCCCGCGCTGGTGGCCCGCCCCTGGCGGCGGTTGACCGGGCCGGACGGCGTCGGCGGGCTCGACGCGCAGTCGCCGGACGACCGCTGGCACGCCGTCCGCAAGGAGGGCAAGCAGGCCCGGTACGCGGTCAACGCGGTGGCCCCGACGGTCGGCAAGGGCGCACGGCGGCTGTCCCGCGCACTCGCCCGGGTGCAGGACGTGCTCGGCGAGCACCAGGACGCGGCGGTGGCGGCGGACACCTGGTTGGAGATCGCCGCCGAGCGACCGGACGACCACGAGCTGGCGGTCACCGCCGGGCGGCTGGCCGAGCGGGAACGCCTGTCGGTACGCCGGACGCGGGGTCTCCTCCCGGCTGCCTGGCACCGGGCCACCCGGCGACGGCGCACCAGTTGGCTGCCGTGACGGGCATCCGGGCGGCGGGCGGGGTGGCCTGGCGGCCGACCGACGACGGCGTACGCGTCTGCGTGGTGCACCGCCCTCGTTACGGCGACTGGACGCTGCCGAAGGGCAAACTGGAGCCGGGCGAGCACGCGCTGGCCGCGGCGGTGCGTGAGGTGGCCGAGGAGGCCGACGTGCGGGGCGTGCCGCAGGTGCGGCTGCCGTCGGTGCGGTACCGCAGCGAGGGGCAACCCAAGCTGGTCGACTACTGGTCGATGCTCGCGGTGGCCAGCGGCGGTTTCCAACCGGACACCGAGGTGGACGACATCCGCTGGCTCGCGGTGGACGACGCGATCCGGTTGGTCAGCTACCCGCACGACGCCGAGGTGTTGGCGGCGTTCGCCGCGCTGCCGTCGGTGACGGCGACGGTCGCGCTGGTTCGGCACGCGCACGCCGGTAAGCGGGCCACCTGGTCCGGCCCGGACGTCGGACGGCCCCTGGACGCCGAGGGCTGGGCCCAGGCGAGCACGCTGGCCGAGCTGATCGCCCTGATCCGACCGGCCCGACTGGTGTCGGCGTCGCCGCGACGGTGCGTGCAGACACTCGACCCGGCCGCCGCGTTGCTCGACCTGCCGATCGAGGTCTGCGGCGACCTGGACGAACCACAACCCGGCCAGCAGAGCGACGAGCAGATCCTGGCCACCGCCGCCCGACTGCTGGAGCTGGCCGGCACCGGTGGGCAGTCGGCGGTGTGCAGCCAGGGCAAGGTCCTGCCGGGCGCCCTGGAGCGGCTGACCGGCCGCACCGATGAGGACTTCGCCACCCCGAAGGGCGGCGGGTGGCTGCTCGCCTTCGCCGCCGACCGGCTGCTCGCCACCGATCGCCTGTAGGGCCCGGCGTTCACACGGGCCTGGCTTCGCACGGGCCGGCATTCGCACGGGCCGGCATTCGCACGGGCCTGGCTTCGTCAGCGGGGCGGCAGGGTCACTGTCACCGCGACCGGCAGGTGGTCGCTGGCCGTGCTGCGCGGCGCGACCGGGTCGCCGGGGGTCAGGCCGGGCGAGACAAAGATGTGGTCGATCTGCTGGCGCGGGTCGTCCGCCGGGCTGGTCGCCAGTGGTCGGGCGGCGGCCAACGCGTCGACCAGGCCGACCTTGGTGAACTCCGCGAACGCCTCGTCGCCCGGCTCGGTGTTCAGGTCACCCGCCACCACCAACGGCCGACCCGCTGCGTACCCGGTGGCGAATTCGGCGACCGCGCGGGCCTGGACCACCGGGCCCTTGCCGGGCGGCGGTTGCAGGTGGGTGCTGACCACAGCGGTACGGACACCGTCACCGAGGTCCAGCGTGACGGCAAGGGCCTGCGCTCCGGTGGGCGCACCGACGGCGGCCAGCGGCAGGGTCCGCGGATCGCGTACCGGCCAACGACTGAGCACCGCGTCACCCCAGACGGGGTCGGCGGCCGGCCCGAAGACGTACGGCATACCGAGCCGGTCTGACAACAGGTCCAGGGTGTCGTGCCCGCCGTTGAGCAGCCACGCCCGGTCCACCTCGCTGAGCAGCACCACGTCGGGCCGTTGCCGGTCGACGACCTGGGCGAGGCCGGTCAGGTCGAACCGGCCGTCCAGCCCGAACCCCATCCGGACGTTGTACGCCACCACCGTCAACCGTTGCGGTGGGCCGTCCCGGTTGCTGGCCACCGGCACCTCGTCGGCGAGCACCGGTGCCAGCAGGGCCAGCGCGGTGACCGCGGCGGCGGCCCGGAGCGGCGGAAACGGCCCGGGAAGCCAATGGACGACGGGACGGGTGGTGAAGGCCACGGCGGCGATCAGCACGGCCACCACCACCGGCACCGCCGCGTTGGGGTAGCCGAGGTCGTAGGCCGAGTAGTAGCCGACCGCCCCGAGCGCGAAGACGAGCATCCCGGCGGCGACCGCGTACCCCCGCCGGGAGGCGCTGCCGCCACCAGCAGTGCCGGCGCTCGCAGTGCCGGCGCTCGCAGTGCCGGCGCTCGCAGTGCCGGCGCTCGCAGTGCCGGCGCTCGCAGTGCCGGCGCTCGCAGTGCCGGCGCTCGCAGTGCCGGCGCTCGCAGTGCCGGCGCTCGCGGTGCCGCTGGCAGGCTGGCTGGCGTCGTCGGTCAGCGCGAGGCAGGCGCCGAGGCCGACCGCGGCGAGGAGGATGGCCGGCAGGAGCAGGTCGCCCCGGTCGAGGGCGAACAGCACCGCGCCGCCGAGCAACGCCACCGGGCCGTACGCCCGGCCCCACCCACTGGGCGGCCGGGTCAACGCGGCGCACAGGAACCCGGCGACCGCCACCGGCACCGGGGCCAGGCCGAACAGCGGCGAACGAGCCACCCCGTCCCCGGCGACCAGGTACGACATCCCGGTCCGGGCCAGCGCCGGGGAGAGCGCCACCATTCCGGCCAGCAGCAGCGCCGGCCCGGCCAGCAGCCAGGCTCGGCCACCACCAGGGCCGACAGGGGCGTCAGCGGAGCCGACAGGGGCGTCAGCGGGGCCAGGGCGGGCGTCACCTGCACCGCCATGCTGGCCGGGTTGCGCCGTGCCGACCAGGAACACCGCCACCGCCACGGCGCTGAGCAGCCAGGCGACCCAGTCACCCCGCCAGACCATGTCGACGGTGTCCAGCACCGCGTGCAGGGCCGCGTTGACCGCGAACCCCAACGCCAGCCCCGGGACCGGGCGGTCGGTGTCGGCGGCGACACCGACCAGCCAGACCAGCCCGGCGAGCAACCCGGCGGTGGCCAACCAGAGCTGCGTACGCCCGCCGGGAGCGGCGGTGAGCGCGAGCCGGGCGACGGCGAGCGCGACGGCGGCGACGACGGTGACCGGGCGGGCTCCGACCCGGCGGACCAGGGCGGGCGCGCCCATCGCGAGCACGAACCAGCCGAGGGCGAACGCCCCCATCAGCTCGGCCGGGGTGGACGCCGCCTGCCCGAAGATGGTGATGATGCCGGGCAACCAGACCCGCAGCACGTCGATGAGGAGGAGCACGCCCAGCGCGAGCGTGGCGGTGGTGAGCTGGCGGTAGCGCACCGGCGCCCCATTTCCCGTCGACGGGCCGGCCCAGGGGTGGCCGGCACGGCGATTCTGCGCGAGCGCGCCAACCCGGTCAACGGTCCCCGTACGCCGAAAAGCCGTCCCGGTACGCCGAAAGGGCGCCCACCCACTGGTGGACGCCCTTGCGGTACGGGTCGGTCAGCGCTTGCTGGCCGCCTTCTTGGCTGGAGCCTTCTTCGCCGGCGCCTTCTTGGCCGCCGTGCTCTTGCTCGCCGCGGTGGTCTTCTTCGCCGCGGTCGACCGGGTTGCGGCGGTGGTCTTCTTCGCCGCGGTGGTCTTCTTGCCGGCGGCCGTCTTGGTCGCCGTGGTGGTCTTGCTCGCCTTGGCCGGGGCGGTCTTCTTGCTGGCGGCCGTCTTGGTCGCCGTGGTGGTCTTGCTCGCCTTGGCCGGGGCGGTCTTCTTACTGGCCGCCTTCGCCGTGGTCGCCTTGGTGCCCGCCGCCTTGGCGGTGGCCGCCTTGGTGCCGGTCGCCTTCGTGCCCGCCGCCTTGGCCGTGGCGGTGCTGGTGGTGGCCTTCTTCGTCGCCACCGTGGCCTTCGGCACCTTGCCGCTGGCCACCATCTCCTTGAACCCGGCGCCGGGGCGGAAGGTCGGGACTGACGTCTTCTTGACCTTCACCGCCTCGCCGGTACGCGGGTTGCGCGCTGTTCGCGCGCCACGCACACGCTTTTCGAATGCTCCGAATCCAGTGATCGCCACCTTCTCGCCCTTGGTGACCGCCGCCTGGACCTCGGTGAGGACCGCGTCGAGCGCGGCCGTCGCCATCTTCCGGTCCCCCAGGCGAACGGCGAGCGCCTCGATGAGCTCGGCCTTGTTCACGACTTCCTCCCGATTGTGCAACTGACTCGTCGCGAGCCATTCTGCGCGCACGGTATGCCCTGTGCTGCCGGGACACAAACATTCGGTAGAAAAAAGCCCTTGTGTCGTAACGGATTCACCCCCACCGGATGGACCGATGGGGGTGAAATCCGCTGTGCGGGCGGCCTAACGGCTATGCCACGGAGGGCAGGAACGGCAGCCGGCGCGCCTCGTAGGAGTCGATGTCGGCGGCGTGGCGGAGGGTGAGTCCAATGTCGTCGAGGCCTTCCAGGAGGCGCCAACGGCTGAAGTCGTCCAGCGGGAACGACCAGCTCGCGTCCCCCGCCCGGACCTGGCGGGCGGTCAGGTCGACGGTCACCGCAGTGGTGGGATCCGCCTCGACCAGGTCCCACAACTCTTCGACGGCTTTCAATTCCAACTCGACCGGCAACAGGCCTTCCTTGAGGGCGTTGCCGCGGAAGATGTCACCGAAGCGCGGGGCCACCACTGCGCGGAAGCCCCAGTCCCGTAGCGCCCACACGGCGTGCTCCCGGGAGGAGCCGGTGCCGAACTCCGGGCCGGCGATGAGGATCGACGCGCCGGAATAGTTTTCATCGTTGAGCACGAATGCCGGATCTTCCCGCCAGGCGTTGAACAGCCCGTCGGCGAAGCCCGTCCGGGTCACCCTCTTGAGGTACACGGCGGGGATGATCTGATCGGTGTCCACGTTGGACCGGCGCAGCGGCACGGCGGTGCCGGTGTGGGTGGTGAACTTGTCCATCTCGTCGGTCCCTTCTACAGGTCGGCGGGGGCGGCCAGCCGGCCGACCACGGCGGTGGCGGCGGCCACCGGCGGGGAGACCAGGTGGGTACGCCCGCCCCGGCCCTGACGGCCCTCGAAGTTGCGGTTCGAGGTGGAGGCGGAGCGCTCGCCCGGCTTCAGCGTGTCGGGGTTCATCCCCAGACACATGGAGCAGCCGGCGAACCGCCACTCGGCCCCGGCGTCGGCGAAGACCTTGTCCAGACCCTCGGCCTCGGCTGCCTCACGCACGGCGGCGGAGCCGGGCACCACGAGCATCCGGACGCCGTCGGCGACCCGGTGGCCACGCAGCACGTCGGCGGCGGCCCGTAGGTCCTCCAGGCGACCGTTGGTGCAGGAACCCACGAAGACGACGTCGATGGGCAGCTCCCGCAGCGGGGTGCCGGGGCGAAGGTCCATGTACTCCAGGGCCCGGCGCGCGGCGGTGCGCTCCGAGTCGGTGGTGAACTCCTCAGGGTCCGGCACCGGGGCGCTCAGCGGCGCACCCTGCCCGGGGTTGGTGCCCCAGGTGACGAACGGGGTGATCCGGCTGGCGTCCAGGGTCACCTCGGCGTCGAAGCGCGCGCCCTCGTCGGTGGGCAACGTCCGCCACCACGCCACCGCCGCGTCCCAGTCCGCGCCCTGCGGCGCGTTCGGTCGACCCTTGAGGTACGCGAAGGTGGTCTCGTCCGGCGCGATCATGCCGGCCTTGGCACCCCACTCGATGGACATGTTGGCGATGGTCATTCGCCCCTCCATGGAGAGGGCGCGGATCGCCTCGCCGCGGTACTCGACGATGTGCCCGCGACCTCCACCGGTGCCGACCTGCGTGATCAGCGCGAGCACCAGGTCCTTGGCGGTCACGCCGGGCGCGAGCTGGCCGGTGACGTTCACGGCCATCGTCTTCGGCCGGCTCTGCGGCAGCGTCTGGGTGGCCAGCACGTGCTCCACCTCGCTGGTGCCGATGCCGAAGGCGAGCGCGCCGAAGGCGCCGTGGGTGGCGGTGTGCGAATCGCCGCAGACGATCGTCAGGCCCGGCTGGGTGAGACCGAGCTGCGGGCCGATCACGTGCACGATGCCCTGGTTGTCGTCGCCGAGGGGGTGCAGTCGCACCCCGAACTCGGCGCAGTTGCGGCGCAACGTCTCGATCTGCGTACGCGACGTGGGGTCCGCGATGGTGAGCAGGTCACCACGACGGAGGCGGAACGCCGGGTCGGCGTACCCGGTCGGGGTGTTGTGGTCCTCGGTCGCGAGGGTCAGGTCGGTACGGCGCACCCGGCGCCCGGCGAGCCGCAGCCCGTCGAAGGCCTGCGGGCTGGTCACCTCGTGCAGCAGGTGCAGGTCGATGAAGAGCAGGTCCGGCTCACCAGCGGCGGACCGTACGACGTGCGCGTCCCAGACCTTCTCGGCCAGGGTCCTCGACTCAGGAGTGACTCCCACCATCTGGACATCCTAAATTCTGGGAGGTAAGTTTCGGCTTGTGGGACACAGTATGAGCGGTGTCGGCGTTCTCGACAAGGCGGTGGTCATCCTGGCCGCCTGCGTGGACGGCGCCAGCCTGGCCGAACTCGTCGAACGCACCAAGCTGCCCCGGGCCACAGCACATCGCCTGGCCCAGGCCCTGGAGATCCACCGAATGCTGGTGCGTGACACCCAGGGCAGATGGCGGCCCGGCCCCCGCCTGGGCGAGCTGGCCAACGCCGCACCGGACGTTCTGCTGACCGCCGCCGAGCCACTGCTGGCCGCGCTGCGCGACGCCACCGGTGAGAGCGCGCAGCTCTACCTGCGCCGCGCCGACGAACGGATCTGCGTGGCGGCGGCGGAACGCGCCAGCGGTCTGCGGGACACCGTTCCGGTCGGCTCGGTGCTGCCGATGACGGCCGGCTCCGCGGCCCAGATCCT
Organism: Micromonospora arida; assembly: GCF_003857035.1. Lineage (GTDB taxonomy): Bacteria > Actinomycetota > Actinomycetes > Mycobacteriales > Micromonosporaceae > Micromonospora > Micromonospora arida. Next base: position 375 of record NZ_QGSY01000329.1, on the reverse strand, counting down.
GCTCGCCTGGGAGCCGCCGGAGGCGGTGATGCCTCTGCTGCCGCGCAGCAAGTTCACCGGCCGCACCCTCGCCGAGGTACGGCGTCGTGGCTGGGCGCAGAGCGTCGCCGAGCGGGAGGCCGGTGTGGCGAGCGTCTCCGCCCCGATCCGCGACCGCACCGGCCGGGTCATCGCCTCGGTCAGCATCTCCGGCCCGATCGAGCGCCTGGGCCGTCGCCCCGGCGAACGCCACGCCATGGCCGTGGTAAGAGCCGGCCAACGCCTGTCCGGCCTCTAACCCCCCAACACCTTCCCGGGTTGATCATGAGGTTAACGCCACCGACATCGGCGTGTCGCTGCGCTAACCTCATGATCAACAAGGGGTGGGGGCGACGG
>NZ_QGSY01000324.1 GCF_003857035.1 Micromonospora arida | reverse complement strand
AGCGGGATCCTAGCGTCGCCGCAGGGCTGGGTAGGGCTAGGTTGGGACGTCCAGGAGGGAGCGACGATGGTCGAGGCAGTGAGTGACGACGCGTACCTGCTGCACCCGGTCGGCCGGGTCGCCTCGTCGCTGACCGACGCGGCGAGCGCGCCAAAGCAAGGCGACGAGGGCGCGCCGACGGCGTGGCTGGTCTTCGACCCGCAGGTCGAGCGGGCCGTGCGTGACCTGCGGGTCGGCACGGAAATGCTGGTGCTGACCTGGTTGGACCGTGCCCGGCGTGACGTGCTCGCGGTGCACCCGCGCGGCGACGAGAACCGCCCGGAGACCGGGGTGTTCAGCACCCGCTCACCGCACCGGCCCAACCCGATCGGGCTGCACCGGGTGCGGGTCCTGGCGGTGGACGGGCTGCGCGTCGAGGTGGCCGACCTGGAGGCCCTCGACGGCACGCCGATCCTGGACGTCAAACCGGTGCTGGGCGTGGCCGACGAACGGTGAGCCCGTCGACCACGCCACAACGCCAACAGACCCTCGACCGACCCGCCAGCAGACCGGACTCGTGAGCCCGGCCTGAGACGCCCGCAGGGGTGTCAGTGGCCGCGGTCCAGCCACTCCTGCAGGTGCGGGGCCTCCGCGCCGATCGTCGTGTCGTCGCCGTGGCCGGTGTGCACGACCGTCTCCGCGGGAAGGGTCAGCAGGCGTGTGCGGATCGACCGGACGATGGTGTCGAAGTCGCTGTAGGAGCGGCCCGTAGCGCCCGGGCCACCGGCGAAGAGCGTGTCGCCGGTGAACACCGCGCCCAGCTCGGGCGCGTGGAAGCTGCACGCCCCAGGGCTGTGCCCGGGGGTGTGCAGCACCCGCAACGTGGTGCCGCCCACCTCGATGCTCTGCCCGTCGTGCAGCTCGCCGTTGGGCGGCAGGTGCGGGTGGACCATGTCCCAGAGGACGCGGTCTGCGGCGTGCAGCAGCACCGGCGCGCCGGTGGCCTCGGCCAGCTCGGGCGCCACCCGGACATGATCGTCGTGGGCGTGGGTGGCCAGGATCGCCCGGACCTGCCGGTCGCCCACCAGGGCGAGGATCGCCGCCACGTCGTGCGGCGCGTCCAGGACGACGCACTCACGGTCGTCACCGATCACCCAGACGTTGTTGTCCACGTCGAAGGTCTGCCCGTCCAGGGAGAACGTGCCCGAGGTGACCGCGTGGTCGACGCGGGCGGTCACGGGAACACCACCACCGAGCGGAGCACGTCGCCGTGGTGCATCCGGTCGAAGGCGTTCTCGACCTGGTCGAGCGCGATCTCCTCGGTGACGAACGCGTCCAGGTCGAGCCGGCCCTGCAGGTACAGCTCCGTGAGCATCGGGAAGTCCCGGCTGGGCAGGCAGTCGCCGTACCAACTGGACTTGAGGGCGCCGCCACGCCCGAAGACGTCCAGCAGCGGCAGCTCGATCTGCATCTGCGGGGTCGGTACGCCGACCAGCACCACCGTGCCGGCCAGGTCGCGTGCGTAGAACGCCTGCTTCCACGTCTCCGGTCGGCCCACCGCGTCGATCACCACGTCGGCGCCGAAGCCACCCGTAGCGGCACGGATCGCCTCCACCGGGTCGGCCTCGGAGGCGTTTACCGTGTGCGTGGCGCCGAACTTGCGGGCCCAGTCGAGCTTGCGGCTGTCGGTGTCCACCGCGACGATCGTGGTGGCGCCGGCGAGGAGCGCACCGGCGACCGCCGCGTCCCCGACACCGCCGCAGCCGATCACCGCGACGGAGTCGCCCCGGGTGACGTTTCCGGTGTTCATGGCCGCACCCAGCCCGGCCATCACACCGCAGCCCAGCAGACCCACGGCGGCGGGTCGGGCCGCCGGGTCAACCTTGGTGCATTGGCCAGCGTGCACCAGGGTCTTCTCGGCGAACGCGCCGATGCCCAGCGCCGGGGCGAGTTCGGTGCCGTCGGTGAGGGTCATCCGCTGGGCGGCGTTGTGGGTGTTGAAGCAGTACCAGGGCCGACCCCGACGGCAGGCGCGGCAGACCCCGCAGACCGCCCGCCAGTTCAACACCACGAAATCGCCCGGGGCGACGTCGGTGACGCCCTCGCCGACCTGCTCCACGATGCCCGCCGCCTCGTGACCGAGCAGGAACGGGTAGTCGTCGTTGATGCCACCCTCGCGGTAGTGCAGATCGGTATGACAAACACCGCACGACTGGATCCGGACGATCGCCTCACCGGGCCCGGGATCGGGCACCACGATGGTGGTGACCTCGACCGGCGCGCCCTTGCTGCGGGAGATGACTCCTCGGACTTCCTGGCTCACTTCGCCTCCTGCTGGTGGTCTGCGGCAGGGCCGGGCGCCGGGTGGGCGGGTGTGCCACGGGCTCGGCGGTGGGCCCCCGGCGAACCTACCGCGACCACCATGGCCAGCCCACTCTGCCCGGCGGGTTATCGCGGGCGGTCCGGGGTACGCGGGCCGCATTCGACCACGGCCGACGGGAGTGACAATGAAATCCGCGCACCTGCCACTGCGGGTCAGTATCGGCGCGTACTTTCTCAACTCGGGTCTGGGCAAGCGCACTCTGGAGGGCACCGCCGCGGAGGGCTTGCACGGGATGGCGGTCGCCGCCATGCCCCAGCTCGGTCAGTTGGAGCCGACGCGCTTCGCCAAGCTGCTGTCGTACTCGGAGATCGCCTTGGGGGCCGCGTTGATCGCGCCGTTCGTCCCGGCGCCCCTGGTCGGGCTCGGCCTGACCGCGTTCGGCGCGGGTCTGGTGCAGCTGTACCTGAAGACGCCGGGGATGCGCGAACCCGGCAGCATCCGCCCGACCCAGCAGGGCGCGGGGTTGGCCAAGGACGTCTGGCTGGTCGGCGCGGGGCTGACCCTGGTGCTGGAGGGGCTGACGCACGGGCGTCGGCGCGGCTGACCGCGGGCGGCCTGAGGAGCTGCGGTGAGCCAGCCTCGGTCGGTGCGGCCGTTCTACCGGCCGATGCGGCCACGTCGTCGCGACGAGCCGCACCGCGCGGCCACGCCGCTGGAACTCTTCTTCGACCTGTGCTTCGTGGTGGCCGTGTCGCAGGCCGCCACCAACCTGCACCACGCCGTCTCCGAGGATCAGCTCGGCCACGCGCTGACCAGGTACCTGCTGGTCTTCTTCGCGATCTGGTGGTCGTGGATGAACTTCACCTGGTTCGCCTCGGCCTACGACACCGACGACGACCTCTACCGGATCGCGACGCTGGTGCAGATCGCCGGCGCGTTGATCATCGCCGCCGGCGTGCCTCGCGCGTTCAACGACGGCGATTTCAGCGTCATCACGTACGGCTACGTGGTGATGCGGATCGCGCTCGTCGTGCAGTGGTGCCGGGCTGCTGCCGGTGACCCGGCGCACCGCCCGGCGGCCCGGCGGTACGCGATCGGCGTCACCGTCGTCCAGCTCGGCTGGCTGCTCCGGCTGGCCCTGCCGCAGAGTTGGGCGACCGCCGCGTTGCTGCTGCTGGTCGTGGCCGACCTGCTGGTGCCGGCGGTGGCCGAGCGCCCGGGCATGACCCCCTGGCATCCGCGACACATCACCGAACGGTACGGGCTGTTCACCCTGATCGTGCTCGGTGACGTGGTGCTGGCCACGTCGGTGGCCATCCAGGTCGGAGTGGACGCCGGCGACCGCCACCTCTGGTCGCTGGCGGCGGCGGCCACCCTGATCGTGTTCGCCCTGTGGTGGCTCTACTTCGACCGGCCGATCGAGGCGCCCGCTCAGCTGCCGTACTCCCTGGTCTGGGGCTATGGCCACTATCTGATCTTCGCGGCGGTCGCCGCGGTCGGGGCGGGCCTGAACGTGTCGGTGGACCACGAGCGGCACCTCGCGCACATCTCGGAAAGGATCGCCGGGTACGCGGTGGCCGTCCCGGTCGCCGTCTTCCTGCTCACGGTCTGGGTGCTGCACGTACGTCGGCAGCAGCACGGCGCGGTGGTCGTCGCCTTCCCGGTCGTCGCGCTGCTGGCACTGCTCGCACCGCTCGGTCCGGCACCGGTGTACGTGATGGCGGCGCTGCTGGTCGCCCTCGTGGCGTTGACCATCCTGTCGCGCCGCCGCGACGTGGGCCCGAGCGCGACGGTGGCCGACCCGGCCTGAACCGCGCTCACGCCACCTCGCGCGCCGGGTCGGCGCGGGTGTCGGCGGGGCGTTGCGCGGGGACGGCGGGAGCGGGCGGCGACGGACGGACCACGCCCCGGTTCAGGCCGGTGACCAGGAGCCGGTTGTACGAGGCCGGCATGACCCGGGCCAGCAGGTCGGGCAGCTTCGCCGACCAGCCGATCAACACCCGGCCCCGACGCCGCTCGACGCCGCGCAGGATCACCTCGGCGGCCCGCTCCGGCGCGATGGTCAGCAGCTTCTCGAACTGCGCCCGACCGGCCGCGTACTCGTCGTGGGAGACGCCACTGCCGATCCGGGCGTTCTCGGTGATCCGGGTACGGATGCCGCCCGGGTGCACCGAGGTCACCCCGATCCCGTCGTCGACCAGCTCGTGGCGCAGCGCCTCGGTGAAGCCGCGTACGGCGAACTTGCTCGCCGCGTACGCGGTCTGCCCGGCCGGCGCGATCAGCCCGAACAGGCTGGATATGTTGACCAGGTGCGCGCCCGGCTCGGCCCGGAGGGTGGGCAGCAGCGCGTGGGTCAGTTGCGCCACGGCCCGGAAGTTGACGTCGATCACCCAGCTGAACTCGTCGAACGTCACCTGGTCGAACCGACCGCCGAGGCCCACGCCGGCGTTGTTGATCAGCAGGCGTACCCGGGGGTGCCGCTGGCCGATCTCCGCGGCCACCTGGGCGGTGGCGGTCTGGTCGGCGAGGTCCACCAGGTACGTGGCGAGCTGACGATCCGGGTGCTCGGCGCGGATCGCGGTGGTGACCGCGTCCAGCCGCTCGGCGTCGCGGTCCAGCAGGACCAGATCGCTGCCTCGGCGGGCCAACTCGTGGGCCAGCGCGGCGCCGATGCCACTGGCCGCCCCGGTGACCACGGCGGTCGCGCCGGCGAAGTCGAACCTCTGCACGATCCTGCTCCTCTGCTGGCGGTTACCGACGCTCGGACGCGACGGGACGTGGGGTGCGGTCGGGCACTGTCACCCCGCCGGCCCGCGAGAACCGCACCCCCTCGTCGGTGAGCCGGCCGTGCCGCATCAACAGCACGTCGCGGGCGTAGTTCTGGTGCAGCCGCCACGGTGTGGTCGCACCCTGCTTGGGCAGCGTGTCGACAGCGCGCAGCACGTAGCCGGAGCGCAGGTCGATCAGTGGCACCCGCTCCGCGTCGGGCGGTGGGAGCGGGGTGACGACCTGCTGGCCGGTGCGGTCGAGGTGCCGCAGCAGTCGGCAGACGTAGCCGGCGACCAGGTCTGCCTTGAGCGTCCACGACGCGTTGGTGTAGCCGAGGGTCAGCGCGAAGTTCGGCACGCCGGAGAGCATCATGCCCTTGTAGGCCACGGTGTTCGGCAGGTCGACGTCGACGCCGTCCACCCGCAGCGTCAGGCCACCGAGGGCGAGCAGGTTGAGCCCGGTCGCGGTGACCACGATGTCGGCGGGCAGCTGCGCGCCGGAGGCCAGGCGGACACCGTTCGTGGTGAAGGTGTCGACGGAGTCGGTGACCACCGATGCGGTGCCGTCGCGCACCGCCGTGAACAGGTCACCGTCGGGTGCCACGCAGAGCCGCTGGTCCCAGGGGTCGTAGCGGGGTGAGAAGTGCCGGTCGACGTCGTACCCCACCGGGAGCAGGCCCCGCGCGGCCCGGCGCAGCACCCGCTTCACCAGGCCGGGCGCACGCCGGCTGAGCTGGAAGTTGACGGTGGACAGCAGCACGTTCTTCCAGCGCACCACCGGATACGCGGCCTTCGCCGGCAGCCAACGCCGCAACGCGTCGGCCAGGCGGTCGCGGGCGGGCAGCGCCATGATGTACGTCGGTGAGCGCTGGAGCATGGTCACGTGCGCGGCCCGCTGCGCCATCGCCGGCACCAGGGTGACCGCGGTGGCGCCGCTGCCGATCACCACCACCCGCTTGCCGGTGTGGTCGAGGTCGTCGGGCCAGTGCTGCGGGTGCACCAGCCGCCCGGCGTACGCCTCGACACCGGGCAGTGGTGGGGTGTAACCCTCGTCGTATCGGTAGTAGCCGGCGCAGGCGAAGAGGAACGAGCAGGTCAGCACCACGATTTCGGCGGTGTCGGTGCGCTGGGCGTGCACCGTCCAGCGGGCGGTGTCGCTGTCCCAGTCAGCACGCAGCACCCGGTGGCGGAAGCGGATGTGCCGCGGCACGTCGTACTCCCGGGCGGTCTCCCGCACGTACTCCCGGATGGTCGTGCCGTCGGCGATGGCCTTCGGCGCGGTCCACGGCTTGAACGAGTAGCCGAGGGTGAACATGTCAGAGTCGGAGCGGATGCCCGGGTAGCGGAACAGGTCCCAGGTGCCCCCTATGGCGTCGCGCGCCTCCAGCACCGCGTACGTCTTGTCGGGGCAGCCACGACGAAGGTGGCAGGCGGCGCCGATGCCGGACAGGCCGGCGCCGATGATCAGCACGTCGACGTGGTCGGAGGCCATCGCGTTCCTCCATCCGGGGCGGTGATCGGACCCTAACACCGCACCCGAACGGCCGGAACTACGCGACGGGCCCTAGTCGGATGCTCGGGTGAAGGTCATGATCCAGTTGGTCTCCCAGGTCTGCTCGCCGTCGACCGAGAACGCCTGCTCCCAGCGGGCGGTGGTCGCGCTGATGCCCGACCAGATGAACCGGCACCGGACCGGGCGCCCCTCGTGCTGGTCGTCGGCGTAGAAGTGGCCGACCCCGTCGACGAAGCGGCCCACCATCGGCGGCAGCCCCAGCACCCCGACGTCGCTGCTCATCCAGTAGATCGACCACTCCTGCCGGGCGGGGTCGAAGATCCGGATCGTGGCGCCGGCGGAGCCCTTGGTCGGGAACGTGATCTCGTCGAAGTGACCGCCGCCGGCGAAGAAGCCGTGCGCCACCGACACCCCGGGGAACTCCTCCCACTCGTCGGAGCCGACAAGCCGCTTGCGCAGCCGACGGTTGACGACGTTCCAGGTGCCCACAAAAAAGTCGAAGTCGCCCATCAGCGGCCCACCGGCCCTTCCGCTCGCGTGTCACGCAGATAATTGATCAGATTCGGACTCTCCGGCAGCAGCATGTGCCGGACCCAGGCAGCCCGCTCGTGTTCCAGAACCGCCAACTCCCAGACGCAGCCCACCGCCGGGCGGCGTAGGTGGACGAAGTGTGCCGGGTCGTCGTCGGGACAGTCCAGCGCCGGCTGCCCGGCCGCGGCGACGCGGACCTCCACCGCGTTGTCCCACACCCAGGTGTACGCCAGCAGATAGGCGCCGGTGTCCGCGCCCCGGTGCAGCACCACCCACCCGGCGGCCGGGGTGCCGTCGTCGACGACGTCGGCCAGCAGGTCGGGCAGCAGGTCGTACGCGGCCTTCTCCACCTCGGGTTCGATCGGTCGCTCCGGCTGGTCCACGTGGTAGCGCTTGAGTTGCCGGCCGTCAATCAGCACTGGTCCGGGCGTTCGTAGTTCCTTGTCGCGAAATGCCATGCCGGGACGGTAGGGCGGGTCCCCTGACAACTAGTGTCAGTGAAGTGCGAGCTTCTCGACTTCTCTCCGTCCTGCTGCTGCTCCAGTCGCACGGGCGGTTGACCGCAGCGCAGCTCGCCGAGCGGTTGGCCGTCTCCCCCCGCACCATCTACCGGGACGTCGAGTCGCTGCACGCCGCCGGCATCCCGCTCTACGGCGAGGCCGGGCACGCCGGCGGCTACCAACTGGTCGACGGCTGGCGGACCCGACTGACCGGGCTGACCGCCGAGGAGGCCGACCGGCTGTTCCTCGCCGGGCTGCCCGGCCCCGCCGACGAGTTGGGCTACGGCGACGTGGTGGCCGCGCTGCAACTCAAGCTGCACGCCGCGCTGCCCGCGCCGCTGCGCGACCGGGCGACCCGCCTGCAACAGCGCTTCCACCTGGACACTCCCGGGTGGTACGCCGATGGCGACGCCTCCCCCGAGCTGGCCCGCACGGCCGAGGCGGTCTGGCGGCAGCACCGCGTCGAGGTGCGCTACCGCGGCTGGAACGGCGAGGTGACCCGGGTGCTGGAACCGTACGGCCTGGTGCTCAAGGGCGGCCGTTGGTATGTGGTGGCCGACCAGCCCGGCCGGGGCGCGCCGGCGACCTACCGGGTCAACCAGATCCTCGCGTTGACCCCACTGGCGCAGGAGTTCGACCGCCCGGCCGACTTCGACCTGCCGTCCTGGTGGCGGGCGCACGTGGTGCAGTTCCGGGCCCGGCTGCACCGCGACGAGGCCCACGTCCGACTCTCCCCCGCCGGGCGGGAGCGGTTGCGCGAGGTCGGCAGCGACCCGGTGGTGACCGCGATGGACAGCAGCGCCGGGCCACCGGACGCGCGGGGCTGGGTGACCGCGGTGCTGCCCATCGAGTCGCTCACCCACGCCCACGGTGACCTGCTGCGCCTCGGTGCCGACGTCGAGGTGCTGACCCCGGTGGCGCTGCGCGAACGGCTGGCCGCCACGGCCGCCGGGCTCGCCGCGCTCTACTCCCCCACCTGAACAGCCCCGCCCGTCTCCACAGTGGAAGGGTTCGGGGGCCTCTATTGTCGTCACGGTGTGAAACCCTGGGACGGTCATCGATGGTCACCGGAGGTGAGGGTCACGTTACGGCTACGCGCACTGGTCGCCGTCCCCGGCACCGGGCCGGTGACCCTGGACGTTCCCGCCGGCACGCTCACCGCCCTGGTGGCACCGCCCCGGTTCGGCACCGCGGTCGCCCGGGTGCTGGCCGGGCTGGCCCCGCCGGTGACCGGTCGCGTCCTCGTCGGCGACCGGGACGTCACCAGCCTGCCGCCGCCCCGCCGGCAGATCGGCTACGTGCCCGCCGGTGGCGCGCTGCTGCCGCAGCTCACCGTGCGGCGCAACATCGAGTACGGCCAGCGCAAACGCGAACGGGTGCACGAGGTGGCCAACGACTGGACGGCCACAGTGGTCGACCGGCTGGAGTTGGCGCTCTCCCTCGCCCTGCTGCCGCACCAGATCTCCGACGCCCAGCGGTTCCGGGTGGCGCTCGCCCGAGCGGCGGCCTGCCTGCCCGAGGTGCTGGTGGTCGACCTGCCGGCCGGCTCGGCGGGCGACAGCCGCCTCGGTGACCTGATGCCTCGCCTCTCGCCGCCGGACGCCCCCGGGGTGGCGGTGCTGGTCTGCACCGCCGACCCGGCCACCCTGGCCGAGATACCGGTGCGGCACGAGCTGGTCACCGAGCCGAGCGAGGCGGCCCGATGAGGCCAGCCGCCAGAGTGAGTCGCCGTACGCTGCTGCGCGCCGCCGCCGCGGGCACCACCGCCCTGGCCGCCGGCTGCTCCGGCGGAACCCGGTCGGTGCAGGTCGCCGTGGTCTGGAGCACCAGCGAGCTGGACCGGTTCCGCGAGGTCGTCGCCGGCTACCCCGCCCAGGTGCAGGTGATCAGCGCCGGCAACGACATCGACGCGTTCCTGCGCGCCCGCCACCTGGCCGGCACCAGCCCGGACGTGGCGATCCTGCCGCGCCCCGGCCTGGTCACCGAGTACGCCCAGCGCGGCTGGCTGAGCCCCGTCCACCCGTCCACCGACTACGCCGTGCGCGTCGAGCTGAGCGATCTGCTGATGACCGACAGCGAACGCTACGGCGTCTGGGTCAAGGCGGCGCACAAGTCGCTGGTCTGGCACCTGCCCTCCATGCTGCCCGCGCCGCCGACCACCTGGGACGAACTGCTCGACCGGACCAGGGAGCTCGCCACGCGCGCCCGACGCGACGGCGGGCCGGCGCCCCTGGCCATCGGCGCCGCGGACGGCTGGGTGCTCACCGACTGGTTCGAGAACGTCCTGGCCGACATGGCACCCGGGAGCTACTACGCCCTCGCCCAACAGGGCGCCGACTGGCAGGACAAGCCGGTACGCGACGCCCTGGACCGCCTCGCCGGTCTGTGGAGCATCGGCGGCGCGTTCGTCGGCGGCGGCCGTCGTGCCCTGCTCACCCAGTACGAGGAGTCGGTGATCCAGGTGGTGCACACCCGACGGGCGGTGATGCTCTTAGGAGCCGACTTCACCGCCGACGTCGTTCGTCCGTTCCGACGCGGCCCCGAGTCACCTGTCACGTTCCGGTTCCCGGGCGCGCAGCCGGGCGGCGGTCCTCTGATCGTCGGTGGGGACGCGGCCGTGGCGTTCGCTGACGCCCGGGGTGGGGTCGAGCTGGTCGAATGGCTCGCCAGGGCCGACTCGTTCCAGCCGTGGCTACGCGAAGGCGGTTACCTGTCGCCCAACACCAATGTCTCCATCGCCAGCTACACCGACGGCGTCGGCAAGCAACTCGCCACGGAGATGCGGGCCCCCGGCACCCTGCGTTTCGACCTTTCCGACCAACTGCGCGGCGCGTTCACCGGCTCGGACGGGGTCGGCATCTGGCGGATCATGCAGGGCTTCTTCGCCGACGTCACCGACGGGGTCCGCGCCAGTGAGGCGATCCGCCGGGCCACCGGCCTGCTCGCCGCGGCGGCCCGCAGCGCGGGGGGCGGCCGATGAGCCAGGTGCGGGTCCTCGGCGAGCTGGCGGTCCTCGACGACGTCGGTCCAGCCCGGCGGGGTCGGGCCTATCCGGCGGCGGGGGCCACGTCGGCCCTGCTGCTGCCGGCCGCGGTGCTGCTCGGCGGGCTGGTGCTGTGGCCGGTGCTGCGGACCATGCACGCCAGCGTCACCACCGACGGTCGCTGGGTCGGCGCGTCGCACTTCCGGAGCGCGCTCGCCGCCCCGGGCACCGGCGCGGTGGTCGGTCGGACGGTCCTCTGGGCGCTGCTGGTGCCGGCGGTGGTGACGGCACTGGGCTATCTGCTCGCCGCCGCGTCCCGCCGCTCCCAGGAGGGCGGCCTGGTCCGGTTGATCCTCCTGGTGCCGGTGGCGTTGCCGCTGGTCGTCACCGGGGTCACCTTCCGGCTGATGTACGACCCGGACCCGAGCCGGGGGCTGGCCACCCTGGTCGCGACCCGACTGACCGGCCGCCCGGTGGAGGACGCGCCGCAGTTGCTCGGGCCGGGGATGGTCACCGTCGCGTTGATGTCGGCGTTCGTCTGGGCCTGGGTCGGGTTGGCGGTGCTGGTCTTCCGCTCCGCGCTGGACGCGGTGCCGCCGAGCCTCGCCGACGCGGTCCGCGCCTACGGCGGTACGCGTCGCCACGTGCTGTGGGACGCGCAGTGGCGGCCACTGCTGCTGCGGACGACCGCTGTGGTCTTCGCGTTGGTGGCGGTCGGCACCAGCCGCACGTTCGATTTGATCCTGGTGATGACCCCCGGTTCGGTCCGCGACGAGGCCTCGGTGCTGGCGCTGCGGATCTGGCAGACGTCGGGGGTCACCACCACCGGCGACGGCGCCGCGCTCGGCGTGGTGTGGCTGGTGGCGGTGATCGGCGGGATCATGGTGGCCGCGCTCTTCGTCCGGCAGGCCTGGCCCCCGCCGCGCGTCGAGGCGGCACCGGAGCCCGCCCCGGTCGCCCCGCCCCGGCGGGTGTTCCGGCTGCTAGCGGCACCCGCCGCGAGCAGCCGGAACACCCGCCGGGGC
>NZ_QGSY01000322.1 GCF_003857035.1 Micromonospora arida | reverse complement strand
CACCCACCGCACCCGACTCCAAGCCCCCCACGCCCCCGGAACGAAGACAACTCAGCCAACGACGGAGAACAACCGCCGCCGTCGGTGAGGTATTGATCTTGGTGGTTCTTGGTCGACGTTGGGTCTTCTGTTTGGTGGTGGGTTACCAGCCTCTGGCTTTCCACTGGGGGAGGGCGGGGCGCTCGGCGCCCAGGGTGCTGTCCTTGCCGTGGCCCGGGTAGAACCAGGTGTCGTCGGGGAGTTGGTCGAACAGCTTGTGCTCGACGTCACCGATCAGCGCCGCGAAGCGCTCCGGGTCCTTGTCGGTGTTGCCCACCCCACCGGGGAAGAGACTGTCGCCGGTGAAGAGGTGCGGGGTGCCGGCCGGGTCGCGGTAGAGCAGCGCGATCGAACCCGGGGTGTGCCCCTTGATGTGGATGACCTCCAGCGCGCAGTCGCCGACCGCCACGGTGTCGCCCTCGGCCAGCCGCTCCGCCTCGATCGGCAACCCCGCCGCGTCCTCGGCGTGCACCAGCGCCCGGGCGCCGGTCTTGGCGACGACCTCCTCCAACGCCACCCAGTGATCCATGTGCTGGTGGGTCGTCACCACGGCGGTGAGCCCACCGTCACCGATCAGTTCGAGCAGCCGGGGCGCCTCGTTGGCGGCGTCGATCAGCACCTGATCACCGGTGCCCGTGCACCGCAGCAGGTAGGCGTTGTTGTCCATCGGACCCACCGACAGCTTGTTGATGGTCAGCCCGTCCAGTTCCCGAACCGCCGGTGCGCCGCCGTGCGTGACGTCTCCGCTGTATGTCATGACGTTTCTATATCCATTCCGGTGGAGTAGGCAGGGGGCCGTCAGGGGTGACGGAGAGCGGGGCGCCGTTGGCGCGGCCGATCAGCCAGGCGGCGAGGTCGGGGGCGGGGCCGGCGACGATCGGGGCGTTTACGCGCTCCCCGATCACCACCTCATGGTCGCTGCCGTCGAGGCGCAGGACCATCGAGGGCGGTGTCGGCCCCATGCCGTGATGGCTGGCCGCCTCCCGCAGCAGACGGTGGGCGAACGTCTCCGACCAGTCCGCGGCCCGGTAGTCGGCGGCCAGATCGAGGTGGTGCACCTCGATCTCCCGCAGTCGGCCCCAGACCAGCAGCGCCGCCGGCCACGGGCCCTTACGCGCCTGCACCGTCGCCGCCCAGGCGTCGGCCGGCATCGCCGCGACCGCCTCGGAGAACAGGTCCGCGGTGCGTCGCAGGTCGTCCAGGTGCGCGGCCGGTGGCCGGCTTGAACCGGCTTCGATGTCCGCGGTGCGGGCGTCCAACGAGGCGTACATCGGCAGCGCCGCCCCGGTGCGGGCCGCGGTGAGCAGGTTGACGAAGCCGTCGGCGTTGCGCGCCACATGCGCCAGCACGTGGCCGCGTGTCCAGCCCGGCAGCAGCGACGCGGCGGCGAGGTCCGCGGTGTCGAAAGAAGCGGCGGTACGCAGTAGACGGCTGGTGGCCGCGTCCACCTCGCCCATCAGCAGCAGCGGATCCGTGGTCACCCGTCGACCCTAGCGGTCCGCCGTCGCGCCGTCGCCGGGGAAATCGCTTTCGGCGCGTCGGCGCGCGACCTACCGTCAGCGGCAGACGCGGCACCGGGACATCGGACGGAGGTGGTGATCATGCCGGACGTGGCACGCGTGTTCCGCCATCACCAGCTTCGACACCGATGAGGATGACATGACGATCGATCTGACCGCCCTCGGCTGGGACGCCGAGCGGACGGCGTACGCCGCGCGCCGCGGCGAGTACCAGCCGGGTCGGGTGGCCCGGGTGGACCGGGGGGTCTGCACGGTGCTCACCGCAGTCGGCCCGGTCCGGGCCAGCCTGGGTGGGGCGGTGCTGACCGTCGCCGCGCGGGACCCGTCCGCGCTGCCCTGCGCCGGGGACTGGGTGCTGCTCACCCACTGGCCGGACCACCGCGTCACAGTGGAGGCGGTGCTGCCGCGGCGAGGGGCGCTGATCCGGCGTACCGCCGGCAAGGACGCCAGCGGTCAGGTGCTGGCCGCCAACCTCGACGCCGCCGCCGTGGTGGAGCCGGTGCACCCCGAGCCGGACGTGGGCCGGATCGAGCGGCTGCTCGCCCTGGCCCACGAGTCCGGCGCCCGGCCACTTGTCGTACTGACCAAGGCGGACCTCGCGGCCGACCCGGCCGCGCTGGCCCGCCAGTTGGCCGTGGTCGCCCCCGGGGTGCCGGTGCTGCCGGTCAGCGCCGAACGTGGCCTCGGGCTGGAACCGCTGCGCGCCGAGGTGACGCCCGGCCGTACGCTCGGCCTGCTCGGCCCGTCCGGTGCGGGCAAGTCGAGCCTGGTCAACGCCCTCGTCGGCGCGGTGATGATGCCCACCCAGGCGATCCGGCGGGTCGACGGCAAGGGTCGGCACACCACCACCTGGCGGGCTCTCGTACCCATCCCCGGTGGCGGTGCGGTGATCGACACGCCCGGTGTCCGGGCGGTCGGCCTGCTGGACGGCGCGGCCGGGCTCGACCGGGCGTTCGCCGACATCGCCGGGCTGGCCGAGGGGTGCCGGTACGCCGACTGCGGTCACGACGGCGAGCCGGCCTGCGCGGTCCGGGAGGCGCTGCACGCCGGTGAGCTGTCCACCCGCCGGTGGGAGAGCTGGCGGCGGCTGCAGAGTGAGGTGGCCCACGAGAGCCGACGGCGGGAGACCCGGGTGGCGGCGGAGCGACGCGGCGGGTGGCGTTCGGCCCGACGCCGGGCCGCGCGTCCGCCGGCGCCCGGCGGCTACTGACCGGGTGCCGCCGACGCGGGAGCCCGGGCTTTCCGGTGGCGCGCGGTTTCGGGTAGCCCGGGCTTCCGGGTGGCGCGCGGTTTCGGGTGGCCCGGGCTTCCGGGTGGTGCGGCCGACCGGGCTGAGCTGGGGGAATGTGCGGGCGAGGGAAACTGTCATACCTCGGGGCTAGAGTTGCCGAGGCGTGTTTTCCGCGCCCGCACGACCGCTCAAGACCACCCAGAGCGGGACAGATCCTTCGCTTCGTCTTCTCCCGGGAGTACACGCACCGTGGCCGACCGACTGATCATCCGTGGCGCGCGCGAGCACAACCTGCGTGACGTCAGTCTCGACCTGCCCCGGGACGCACTCATCGTGTTCACCGGGCTGTCCGGGTCGGGCAAGTCGAGCCTGGCCTTCGACACGATCTTCGCCGAGGGGCAGCGCCGCTACGTCGAGTCGCTCTCGTCGTACGCCCGGCAGTTCCTCGGCCAGATGGACAAGCCAGACGTCGACTTCATCGAGGGTCTGAGCCCGGCCGTCTCGATCGACCAGAAATCCACCTCGCGTAACCCGCGCTCGACCGTCGGCACCATCACCGAGGTCTACGACTACCTGCGTCTGCTCTACGCCCGCATCGGTGAGCCGCACTGCCCGGTCTGTGGTGAGCGCATCTCCCGGCAGAGTCCGCAGCAGATCGTCGACCGGGTCCTCGCCATGGCCGAGGGCACCAAGTTCATGGTGCTCGCACCGGTGATTCGTGGCCGCAAGGGCGAATATGTCGACCTCTTCGCCGAGCTGCAGGCCAAGGGCTACGCCCGGGCCCGGGTCGACGGCGTGGTGCACCCGCTGACCGAGCCGCCGAAGCTCAAGAAGCAGGAGAAGCACACCATCGAGGTGGTGATCGACCGGCTCACCGTCAAGCCGAGCGCCAAGCAGCGGCTCACCGACTCGGTCGAGGCCGCCCTGGGCCTGTCCAGCGGCCTGGTCCTGCTCGACTTCGTCGACCTTCCCGAGGACGACCCGGACCGCGAGCGCCGCTACTCCGAGCACCTGGCCTGCCCCAACGACCACCCGCTCGCCATCGAGGATCTCGAACCTCGGGTCTTCTCCTTCAACGCGCCCTACGGCGCCTGCCCGGAGTGCACCGGCCTGGGCACGAAGAAGGAGGTCGACCCCGAGCTGCTGGTCCCCGACCCGGAGCGCAGCCTGCGTGAGGGCGCCATCCAGCCCTGGTCCACCGGGCACAACCTGGAATACTTCCTGCGCCTGCTGGAGGCGCTCGGCGAGGCACAGCACTTCGACATCGACACGCCGTGGCGGGCGTTGCCGGCGCGGGCACAGAAGACGATCCTGCACGGCTCCGACGACCAGGTGCACGTGCGCTACCGCAACAAGTACGGCCGTGAGCGCTCCTACTACACCGGCTTCGAGGGCGTGGTGCAGTGGATCGAGCGCCGGCACTCCGACACCGAGTCCGAGTGGTCCCGCGACAAGTACGAGGGCTACATGCGCGACGTGCCGTGCGCGGCGTGCGGCGGTGCCCGGCTCAAGCCCGAGGTCCTCGCCGTCACCCTCGCGGGCAAGAGCATCGCCGAGGTCTGCAACCTGTCCGTGGGGGAGTGCGCCGACCTGCTCGTCGGCATCGAGCTGACCGACCGACAGAAGATGATCGCCGAGCGGGTCCTCAAGGAGATCAACGCCCGGCTGCGGTTCCTGCTCGACGTCGGTCTGGACTACCTCTCCCTGGACCGCCCGGCCGGCACGCTCTCCGGCGGTGAGGCACAGCGCATCCGGCTGGCCACCCAGATCGGCTCCGGCCTGGTGGGCGTGCTCTACGTGCTCGACGAGCCGTCGATCGGGCTGCACCAGCGCGACAACCACCGGCTGATCGAGACCCTGATCCGGCTGCGCGGGCTCGGCAACACGCTGATCGTGGTGGAGCACGACGAGGACACCATCCGCACCGCCGACTGGATCGTCGACATCGGGCCCGGCGCGGGTGAGCACGGCGGCAAGATCGTGCACAGCGGCTCGGTGCCGGCGTTGCTGAAGAACAAGGAGTCGATCACCGGGGCGTACCTGTCCGGTCGGCGGTCGATCCCGACGCCGACGGGCCGCCGCCCGCAGGATCCGGCCCGCGAGCTGGTGGTGCACGGCGCGCGGGAGCACAACCTGCGCAACCTGACCGTCTCGTTCC
This sequence comes from Micromonospora arida, assembly GCF_003857035.1. GTDB lineage: Bacteria > Actinomycetota > Actinomycetes > Mycobacteriales > Micromonosporaceae > Micromonospora > Micromonospora arida. The sequence continues at coordinate 6,712 of NZ_QGSY01000322.1, read as the reverse complement.
CGCTGGGCCAACTGATCGCTGTCACCGGGGTCAGCGGCTCGGGCAAGTCGACGCTGGTCAACGACATCCTGTACGCGGTGCTGGCCAACCAGATCAACGGCGCCCGGCTGGTGCCGGGCCGGCACACCCGGGTCTCCGGGCTGGAGCACGTGGACAAGGTCGTCGGCGTGGACCAGTCGCCGATCGGCCGGACGCCGCGCTCCAACCCGGCCACCTACACCGGTGTCTGGGACCACGTCCGCAAGCTCTTCGCCGAGACCACCGAGGCGAAGGTGCGCGGGTACGGCCCGGGTCGGTTCTCCTTCAACGTCAAGGGCGGGCGCTGCGAGGCGTGCTCGGGTGACGGCACCATCAAGATCGAGATGAACTTCCTCCCCGACGTGTACGTCCCCTGCGAGGTCTGCAAGGGCGCCCGGTACAACCGGGAGACCCTGGAGGTGCACTACAAGGGCAAGACCGTCTCGGACGTGCTGGAGATGCCGATCGAGGAGGCCGCCGAGTTCTTCTCCGCCATCCCGGCCATCCACCGGCACCTGAAGACCCTGGTCGACGTCGGCCTGGGCTACGTCCGCCTCGGTCAGCCCGCGCCGACCCTCTCCGGCGGTGAGGCGCAGCGGGTCAAGCTCGCCTCCGAGCTGCAGAAGCGCTCCACCGGGCGGACGGTCTACGTGCTCGACGAGCCGACCACCGGTCTGCACTTCGAGGACATCCGCAAGCTGCTGATGGTGCTGGAAGGGCTTGTCGACAAGGGCAACACGGTGATCACGATCGAGCACAACCTCGACGTGATCAAGACCGCGGACTGGCTGATCGACATGGGTCCCGAGGGTGGCCACCGGGGCGGCACCGTGCTCGCCACCGGCACCCCCGAGGAGGTCGCCGAGGTGGCCGAGAGCCACACCGGCGAGTTCCTGCGCCAGGTGCTCAAGCTCGACGGCAAGGCCAAGGGTGCGGCTGCCGCCACCACCCGGGCGGCCAAGGCCAACGGCGTGACCAAGGCGCGGGCCAGCCGTAAGGTGCCGGCCGCCGCGCGCTGACCCTTCTGTGCGTGTACGCGGGGCGGGGCGGGTCGTCAACCGACCCGCCCCGCCCCATTTGCCGGGTCGGACGAGTGCCGCGCTGAACCATCCGGCACAGTTGCCCGTGTGGAGAAGTGTGGCCGGCCTTCGACCGGCAGCGGGCTAGAGAGAGGCGAGGCATGAGTGACGATCAGGCGCTGACCGGTCCGGGTACGCAGACACGTCGTACCCTGCTCACCGGCGTCGGGGCGGTCGGCGCAGCCGTTGTCCTGGCTGCCTGCGGCAGCGACGACGGCGGCAACGGCAGCGGCAGTGACGCACCCACCAGTGGTGGCCCCGCCGTACCCAGCACCGGCGACGCCGGCGGCGGCGACCGGCAGAACGCCCAGTCGTTGGCCACCACCGCCGACATCCCGGTCGGAGGCGGCAAGGTCCTCGCCGCCGAAGGCGTGGTCATCACCCAGCCCACGGCCGGTCAGTTCAAGGGCTTCAGCCCGATCTGTACGCACCAGAACTGCCCGGTGACGAACGTCGACGGCGGCACCATCAACTGCACCTGCCACAACAGCAAGTTCTCGATCGAGGACGGCTCGGTGAAGGCCGGCCCGGCCACCAAGCCGCTGCCGCCGAAGAACATCAAGGTCACCGGCGACCAGATCTCGCTCGCCTGACCGCGCCCGCCCACGTCCTCCGTCGCCAGGGCGGGGGACGTGGGCGGCACGGGTGCCGGGACCGCCGCGACGAGTCAGCCGCCGTGCTCCTCGCTGTACGGTTCCGCGACGCCGTAGGTTTCCCGGTCGTCCAACCGCATCTCGGCGCGCAGTCCGTTCTCGGTGTATTCGATCGGGTGGCGGTCATCGATCTCGAATTGGCCGTCGCCGTCCCGGTCGACAGGCAGCCCGGTGGCCTGGCGTTCGGCGTTTTTCACGCCCTCACCCACCTCGGTTGAGCCACCAGTTCCGGTATCCGGGTCGTCGGGGTTCACGTACTGTCCGTCGAGGGAGAGATCGTTCTGGCGGTCATAGACGTGCGCCAGTTCGTGGAACAGCACGACTGGTGGGGGCGCCTCCCCCTGGAAGTTGTCATACGTGGGGTCGATCTCGAGGCCGGACACCCCGTCCTCGGTGTTGTACGTCGCTCTGCCGTACGGGTCGCCGGAAATCTCTGTGATCTCGATGTCGTGCTCGGTGTCGTCCAAGGCAGCCAGCATGAGCTGACCATTCGGCGAGGACTCGAACGTGTCCAGGTCGTCCTGCATCCGCTCGGTGAACTCGTCCGAGCCGTCGATGACAAGGCGGGAACCGACGTCGTTGGACACGTCGACGTGCTCGACGCTCTCCGCGCCGTCGAAGGCGTCGGCTTTCTCGGTGCCGGCTGTGCCGGTCTCGCGCTGCGTCTGCCCGTACACCAGATCACCGTCGGCGCCCGCGGTGCCACCCGACACCGTGTCCGTGCCCCGTCCGGTGTAGATGGTGTCGTCGCCGGCGCCACCGGCGATGGTGTCGTCGCCACGGCCGCCCGAGAGCACGTCGGCGCCCCGGCCGCCGTCGAGATAGTCGTGATGGTCGCCGCCCCGTCCGGCACTCTCTCGCTGAAGGTAGTGGTCAACCTGAAGCCGTCCCCGTCCTCGCTGACGGTAAATCCCTCCACCCTGAGTTCGCCGCTGAAGGGGTCGCGGACAACGCGGATGTGGTCGTTGCCACTGTCGGTATTGACGATCATCCGGCCCTCGACGAGGATCACGCTGGGCCCTGACGGCTCGTCCGGCAGGGTGAAGGGTGACGAACCGCCGATGAACCGCTGCCACGCACTGGTGATGGTCGCCAGGCCTTCAGAGATTGCCCGTAGGTTCGCCGCCGCCTCGTGATGTACCTCCCAGGCCGGCCGGCGGATCGCCTCAGCGGCGTCGATGGCGGTCTGCACTGCGGTGGCGTCGGCCGCATCGGTCAGGATGAAGGTGACCTGGTCGTCGGACCGTTCGGCCCGCACCGCCCTGGTCAACGCCCTCCAATCCTCGTGGAGCAGCAGTTGGGCGCGGCCCAGCGCGTCCGCCAGGTCTTCGACCGCTTGACCACCGCGATCGGCCAGCGACGCGAACTCGTCGAGGTCCACGATCAGATTGCGGCCGTGGCCGGCGTACGTGTCGGCGACCTCACCACTCCACCCGCTGTTGAACAACGCGTTGGCCCCGTGTTTGGTGTCCGCCGCGCTGTCGCGAGCCGCATCGGCGAGCCCTCGCCACGACTTGGCCGCGGCCATCAGCCGCTCCGGGTCGGCCTTCAGGGACCACAGGTCGTCCGTGACCATCGGTGCCTGGGTGGACGGCACTCCGAGGGCGGTCATGTCGACCCGCCGAGCAGGCCACCCATCAGCCCGCCGGCCTCGTCGTCGGTCTGCTGGGTCGAGAACGCGACCAGGTAGAGGCGGTCGGCGTCACCTTCCAACACCGCGTGCAGCGCGCCGGCGGCGGCCATCACCGCGTCCGTCGCGCCCTGACAGGCGTCGTAGGCCAACGTCGCGGTCGGCGTGTCGCCGAAGGCTGTCAACGGGGCCGGAAACTGCTCCTGAGCCAGCAGCATTCTATCGCCGAACTCCTGCGACGCGGTCAGTATCCGCTCCGCGAAGCCGGCAACCTCGTCCGGATCTACGGTGAAACCGCCCATGCAGGTAAGCTAGTCGCTTCTGCAGGAATTGACCTTTGTCGTTTCGCTATCCGTCAATTCTCTTTACGTGTTTCCAATGATCCGAGGCCCGAATCGGGGCGTTGTCCGACCCGCTGGCTAGGCTTGCTGACGTGGCTGACCCCTCGACCTACCGCCCCGCACCCGGCACCATCCCGGAGCTACCGGGGGTCTACCGCTTCCGCGACGGCACCGGCCGGGTGATCTACGTCGGCAAGGCGCGAAATCTGCGCAGCCGGCTCAACTCCTACTTCGGTGACGTCTGGAACCTGCACGAGCGCACCCGGCAGATGGTCACCACCGCCGAGTCGGTGGACTGGATCACCGTCGGCACCGAGGTCGAGGCGCTCCAGCAGGAGTTCACCTGGATCAAGCAGTACGACCCGCGGTTCAACGTCCGCTACCGCGACGACAAGTCCTACCCCTACCTGGCCGTCACCCTCGACGAGGAGTACCCGCGGCTACAGGTGATGCGCGGCGCGAAGCGCAAGGGGGTGCGTTACTTCGGCCCGTATTCGCATGCCTGGGCGATTCGGGAGACCCTCGACCTCCTGCTGCGGGTGTTCCCCGCGCGGACCTGCTCTGCCGGGGTGTTCAAGCGGGCCGGCCAGGTCGGTCGTCCCTGCCTGCTGGGCTACATCGGCAAGTGCTCGGCGCCGTGCGTCGGCACCGTCTCCGCCGACGAGCACCGGGCCATCGTCGACGGGTTCTGCGACTTCATGGCCGGGCGCACCGACACCATGGTCCGCAAGATCGAACGTGAGATGACCGAGGCGAGCGAGCAGCTGGAGTTCGAGCGGGCAGCCCGGCTGCGCGACGACGTGGCCGCGCTGCGCCGGGCCATGGAGAAGCAGACAGTGGTGCTCGGCGACGGCACCGACGCGGACGTCGTCGCGTTCGCCGACGACCCCCTGGAAGCGGCTGTGCAGGTCTTCCACGTCCGCGACGGCCGGGTCCGCGGCCAGCGCGGTTGGGTGGTGGAGAAGACCGAGGACCTGACCACCGGGGACCTGGTGCACCACTTCTGCACCCAGGTGTACGGCGGCGAGCACGGCGAGGCCGACGTGCCCCGGGAACTGCTGGTCCCCGAGCTGCCCGCGGACGCCGACGCGCTGGCCGAATGGCTCTCCAACCACCGGGGCAGTCGGGTGTCGCTGCGGGTGCCGCAGCGTGGCGACAAACGCTCACTGATGGAGACGGTGGAGCGCAACGCCAAGGACGCGCTGGCCCGGCACAAGCTCAAGCGCTCCGGTGATCTGACCACCCGGGGCAAGGCGCTGGACGAGATCAGCGAGGCGCTGGGCATGAGCACCTCACCGCTGCGCATCGAGTGTTTCGACATCTCCCAGATCCAGGGCACCGACGTGGTCGCCAGCATGGTGGTCTTCGAGGACGGGCTGCCCCGCAAGAGCGAGTACCGGCGGTTCATCGTCCGGGGCGCCACCGACGACCTCTCCGCGATGTCCGAGGTGCTCCGGCGCCGCTTCGCCCGCTACCTCGACGCCAGGGCCGAGACGGGCGAGGTGGGCGTGGAGTCGGCCGACGAATCGACCGCCCCTCAGGACGCTGTCGAGCCGCAGGTCGGCGTCCTGATCGATCCGACCACCGGCCGGCCCCGAAAATTCGCGTACCCGCCACAGTTGGTGGTCGTCGACGGCGGCGCCCCACAGGTCGCGGCCGCCGCGCAGGCCCTCGCCGACCTGGGCATCGACGACGTGGCCCTGTGCGGGCTGGCCAAGCGGCTGGAGGAGGTGTGGCTCCCGGACGACGAGTTCCCGGTCATCCTCCCGCGCACCTCCGAGGGGCTCTACCTGCTGCAACGGGTGCGTGACGAGGCCCACCGGTTCGCCATCACCTTCCACCGACAGCGCCGCTCCAAGCGGATGACCGAGTCGGCGCTGGATCACGTACCCGGCCTGGGCGAGGTGCGTCGCAAGGCACTGCTGCGGCACTTCGGCTCGCTCAAGCGACTCTCGGCCGCGACGGTCGAGGAGATCACCGAGGTGCCGGGGGTGGGACGGCGCACCGCCGAAGCGATTCTGGCCGCACTGGACAAGGACACGAAGGCAGGCGACGGCGCGGAAGCGAAGCCCAGCACCTGAGCACTGTCGTCGCTCGCCCGGCCGGAGGCGCAGCCGATCGGCTCACTCTGGCTGTCCTTACTCGCCCCGTGATGGGCGGCCGCGCCCCCATGATCGTGCTCGATCCTGGATGTAGTGGCCTCATGGCGTGGGGAGGGGCCTGTTTCCTGGATCGAGCACGATCTTGCGGGACGTGAGGTTCCGTATGGCGCGCTGCCGGCCGATCCGCGTCACGTTCTGCGCCTCAGACCGTCCCGAGGCGCGCGAACGGCGCAGACCGGCACGATCCACTCGGTTTTCATGAGGTCGGGGCGTCCCCGGCACCGGGACACCGCGACTTTCAGGAACCCGAGTGGATCAGCCTCCGTGACCGCCGTGTCGGGTTCGGCAGGCCCACAGGGTGGGTGGTTTGTCGGGTTTGGTGTCGGCTGTCGGGTGGTCGGGGCCACCCCGTCGGCGGAATCGGCGGCCAGGCCAGGTCGTTATACCTGGCAGACCCCGGCAACAGCGGGTCATGGGCGCGCCGGCCCCGCCGGGACACCCGCCAGGCCGCCCCGGTTACAACGGCCGAGCACGACAACGGCCGGGCAGGGCAGCCGCCGGGAACACCCGCCGGGCCGCCCCGGTTACATCCCCCGAACGGCCGAGCACCCCAGCCGGCCGATGGGTAGGCGGAATGATCCGCCACCGGCACCCGTCACACCCTTCCCGACGCCGACCCCCTCGTCGCGGGTCACCGGGCAGAACCCCTCGAACTTTCCCCGCACGTCGCACGCACCCCCCCCGTTGAGTGTCGTGCGGGTTCCCCCGATGCAGAGGAGCACGCCATCATGCGTACCGATCTGATCCGTAAGACCGCCCTGACCGCCGCCGGCCTCGCCTTCACCGGCGGCGCCATCGCCGGCCCCGTCACCACCGCCTTCGCCGCACC
>NZ_QGSY01000321.1 GCF_003857035.1 Micromonospora arida | reverse complement strand
GCCCGCCCCCGCGCCGGCGCTTGCTGCGCCTGCGCCTGCTGCGCCCGGCTGGCGAGCGCTGTCGCTGCGCAGGTTCCACCGGTGACGGCCGGCCCGGGTCAGGTCGGGACGTGAAGCGGAACCAGGCTGGCTAGCGGCGCGTGACGGGGTGGGCCGGCTGGCTGTGCTCCACCGCGCGCTGCACCGCCCGGTAGATCTGCCCGAAGCGCAGCGCGTCACCGGTGCGCAGCAGACGCACCGGCTGACCCCGCCAACGGGCCCACATCTCCAGTTGGCGGCTGCCCCGGGCGTACGAGCGGTCCAGGTGTTCGAAGAGGAAGTCGGCGACCGGCCCGACAGCCAACCCGACCAGCACCGACGCGCCGACGATCGCGATCGTCACGGTGGGTGAGCGGTGCAGCCAGACGGCCACGCCGATGCCGAGCACCGCCGCGACCAGCGGGCCGGCGAGTGCGGCGCCGATCGCACCCCGTCCCACCAGCACACGCCAGGAACGGGTGCCCCGGCGGTGCCAGATCATGGTGATGTCGGCCAGCTTGTAGCTGCGACCGTCGACACGGACGGCGGTGGAGGTGACCTGCACCGACCTGTCGTCGTAATACGTGATCATGGCTGGACTCCCGCCCACGGGGCTGACACCACACTACTTACCCAAACGAGCCGGGTCGTAAGGTTGGCACGCGACTTCGACGAGGAAGTGAGGGCAGCGTGGGCGAGTTCGTTCGGCTGGAGACCACTGACGGCATCGGCACGATCCGGCTGGAGCGGCCGCCGATGAACGCGCTCAACACCCAGGTGCAGGAGGAGTTGCGCGCCGCCGCGACGGCGGCCACCGCCGATCCCGAGGTCCGCGCCGTCATCGTGTACGGCGGGGAGAAGGTTTTCGCCGCCGGCGCCGACATCAAGCAGATGGCCGAAATGTCCTACGTGGACATGGCCGACCGGGCGGCGAACCTGTCCAGCGCGCTCGGCGCGATCGCCCGGATCCCCAAGCCGGTGGTCGCCGCGATTACCGGTTATGCCCTCGGCGGCGGCTGTGAGCTGGCGTTGGCCTGTGACTGGCGGATCGTGGCCGAGGACGCCAAGCTCGGCCAGCCGGAGATCAAGCTCGGCATCATCCCGGGTGCCGGCGGCACCCAGCGGCTGGCCCGCCTGGTCGGCCCGGCCCGCGCCAAGGATCTGATCATGACGGGCCGGATGGTCGACGCGCAGGAGGCGCTGCGCATCGGCCTGGCCGACCGGGTGGTCCCTGCCGCCGAGGTCTACGAGGCCGCGGTCGCCTACGTGAAGCCGTACCTGACCGGGCCGGTGCAGGCGCTGCGCGCGGCGAAGCTGGCGGTCGACGGCGGCCTGGACATGGACCTGAACTCGGGCCTGGCCTGGGAGAGTCAGCTCTTCGCGGCGCTGTTCGCCACCGACGACCGGCGCGAGGGCATGGCGGCCTTCGTCGAGAAGCGCAAGCCGGGTTTCACCGGCCGCTGATCCGTCGCTTCCCGGCCCGACGGCCCGTGACCTCGGCAACGTCCACCGGCCGGGGCCACGGTCGCAGGGTCAAGTGACTGGCCGGTAACCTGTGATCCCGGCCACGGACGATGGGAGCGACATGACGGAGCGGATCGAGGGTCACGGCGGCGAGTTGGCGCTCGCGGCACTACGCGCGCACGGCGTACGGGAGATGTTCACGCTGTCCGGTGGGCATGTCTTCCCGCTCTACGACGCCGCGTACAAGACGGACTTCCCGATCTACGACGTCCGGCACGAGCAGTCCGCCGTCTTCGCCGCCGAGGCGGTGGCCAAGCTCCAGCGCCGCCCCGGCCTCGCCGTGCTCACCGCCGGGCCCGGTGTCACCAACGGCATCTCCGGCATGACCAGCGCATTCTTCAACGCTTCACCGGTGCTGGTGCTCGGCGGGCGGGCGCCAGCGTTCCGCTGGGGCTCGGGCAGCCTCCAGGAAATGGACCACCTGCCGCTGGTCAGTCCGGTCACCAAGCACGCCGAGACGGTGTTCAGCACCGACGACATCCCGCGTGCGGTGGGTGCGGCGCTGAACGCCGCGCTCACCCCGCACCGCGGCCCGGCCTTCCTCGACTTTCCGCTGGAGACGGTCTTCTCGGTCGCCGAGGCCGAGCTGCCGACCGTGACCGGTGTCGACCCGATCGCCCCGGACCCGGAGGAGGTCGGCCGCGCGGCGATGCTCATCGCCGGGGCGCAGCGGCCGGTCATCATCGCCGGCTCCGACGTGTACGCGGGCGACGCGGTCGCCGCGCTGCGCGAGGCGGCCGAGGCGTTGCAGGTGCCGGTCTTCACCAACGGCATGGGCCGCGGCTCGCTCCCGCCGGAGCACCCGCTGGCGTTCGCCAAGGCCCGCCGGGCCGCGCTCTCCGGTGCCGACGTGGTCGTGGTGGTGGGCACCCCGCTGGACTTCCGGCTCAGCTTCGGTGACTTCGGTGACGCCAAGGTGGTGCACATCGTCGACGCCCCCGGCCAGCGGGCGACGCACGTGCAGCCGGCCGTCGCCCCCGCCGGTGACCTGCGCCTGATCCTCTCCGCGCTGGCCGATCACTCCGGTGACCGGGCCGACCACTCCGACTGGATCGCCGACCTGCGCGTCGCCGAGGACGCGGCGAAGGCTCGGGACGCCGCGGAGATGGCCGCCGAGACCGACCCGATCCGCCCGGCCCGCATCTACGGCGAGCTGCGTCGGGCGCTCGCCCCGGACGCGATCACCATCGGCGACGGCGGCGACTTCGTGTCGTACGCCGGGCGGTACCTGGAGCCGGCCCAGCCCGGCACGTGGCTGGACCCGGGCCCGTACGGCTGCCTGGGCACCGGCATGGGTTACGCGATGGGCGCCCGGGTCAGTCACCCGGACCGGCAGATCTGCGTGCTGATGGGCGACGGCGCGGCCGGCTTCTCGCTGATGGACGTCGAGTCGCTGGTCCGCCAGAAGCTGCCGGTGGTGATCGTCGTCGGCAACAACGGCATCTGGGGGCTGGAGAAGCACCCGATGCGGGCCATGTACGGCTACGACGTGGCCGCCGACCTCCAGCCGGAGCTGCGGTACGACACGGTGGTCAGTGCGCTCGGCGGGGCGGGGGAGACGGTCGCCAAGGCTGCCGACCTGGGCCCGGCGCTCCAGCGGGCGTTCGACTCCGGGGTGCCGTACCTGGTGAACGTGCTCACCGACCCGACCGACGCGTACCCCCGGTCGTCGAACCTGGCCTGAGTCGCACCCGCCGCCGCCGTCGCTCCTGCGCCGGCGGCGGCGGCGCGCTCACACCTCCGGTCGGTCGCCCCCGCGCGGCGGCTCACCGTCGCGGCGGCGCAGATCGTCCTCGCGTCGCCGCAGGTCTTCCTCCCAGCGTTGGAACAGCTCCTGGTCCTGCTGCTGGGCGCGTTCCTCGACGGAGCGCAGGAACTCCGGGTCGTCGTCGGGGGCCACCGGCCGAGGGCGCTGCCGCTCGCCGCCGCCGGTGACGCCCGGCCAGCCCTTGCGGGCGCCGTTGCTGGGCTCCCGGCCGACGATGAACCAGGCGATCGAGCCGACCAGCGGGAAGAACAAGATGATCAGCACCCAGGCGATCCGGGGAAGGGCGCGGATCTGGCCCTCCTCGGCGGAGAGACAGCTGATCAGCGCGCAGACGGCGAGGACAATCTGCACCAGGAAGAGGAGTACGCCAAGCCGGGCCATGCACCCATGATGACGCACCGGATCGCGTCACCCTAGTCCGCGCAGGACCAGCAGCACTCCGAGTAACGCCAGCACCACCGTGCCCGCCGTGACCAGGGGCAGTGTCCGGCCGCCGGTGCGGGCAGGGCCGGTGCCAGTGCCCCTGGGCCAGCAGAGCACCAGCAGGGCGCCCCACACCACAACGGTGCCGCCGGCGATCAGCGCACCGGTCGGGTCGCCGGTCGACGCCAGCCGGACGGCGAGCACGGTCACCACGGTCACCGTGAGCAGGGTGCGCCGCCAGGCCAGCCGGGTCCGCTCCGGTTGCAGCCCCGGGTCGCGTCCGGTGCTCACCGCCCGCCGACCGCCCGCAGCAGGACGGCGCCCACCAGCAGCAACGCGCCGACGCCGACGGCGAGCGCCAGGATGGCGGGGAACCGGGACGCGGGCAGTTCCTGACCGAGCCGGATGGCCCGCTCGGTACGCGCCCAGTGGTCCACCGCGCGGATCGCGACCGCCGCGCCGAGCAGCAGCAACGCCACCGCGATCACCTCGCGCAGGTGGCTCATCGGCAGGGGTGGCAGGAACTGCGCGGCGGCCAACCCGCCTCCGACCAGGGCCAACCCGGTGCGCAGCCAGGCGAGGAAGGTCCGTTCATTGGCCAGGGAGAAGCGGTAGTCCGGTGTTTCACCGACCGAGCCCCGCTCCGCCGGGTCGAACCACCGTCTGATCGCCTCCCACACAGTGGGAGATTATCCGCTTCCCATCCCGCTTAGCCTGGGCCGGTGACTGATCTCGACGTACAGACGCTGCGCGACGCCTACGACAACCAACTCCGTCCGGAGATCCCCGACCCGGTTCCGGCCGGCGTGACGGTGGAGCGGGACGGGCCGCTCGTCCGGATCTCCGGGCTCGACTCCGGTGGCTTCATCACCTATCGCGACCTGGGCGGGTTGACCGGCGACGCGCTGGACGAGCTGATCGCCCGGCAGGTGCGGTTGTGCGGCGAGCGGGGCGAGTCGGCGGAGTGGAAGCTCAACGAGCACGACGAACCGGCGGACCTGGCGGACCGCCTGCGGGCGGCCGGCTTCGTGCCGGAGGACCGGGAGACCGTCGTGGTCGGCCCGGTCGCCCCGCTGGCCGCCGCGCTGCCGGTCGTTCCCGAGGGGGTACGCCTGCGTGAGGTGACCGCCCGGGAGGACCTGGAGCGGATCGCCGCCATGGAGGAGGAGGTCTGGCAGGCGGACCGTTCGCACCTCGTGTGGGGGCTGGCCACGGAGATCGACGCCGACTCGAACTCGATCACGGTGGTGGTGGCCGAGGCGGGCGGGACGGTGGTGAGCGCCGGCTGGGTGCGGTTCCCGGCGAACACCGGCTTCGCCACGCTGTGGGGTGGCTCGACCCTGCCGCAGTGGCGGCGCAGGGGCATCTACCGGGCGCTGGTCAACTACCGGGCGCGGCTTGCCGAGCAGCGGGGTCGGACGCTCATGCAGGTCGACTGTTCCGAGGACAGCCGGCCGATCCTGGAGCGACTCGGCCTCGTCCCGGTCACCACCACCACCCCGTACGTCTACACTCCGTGATCATGGAGCAGCGGTTGACGGACGAGGAGCGGTTGACCCTCAAGACCGGTGCCTTCGGCGCCGTCTTCCTGGTCTCCAACGCCGACCCCGGTGTCCTGGGGGTGATCCGGGAGAGCATCGCCGCGTCCGGCGCGCTGGCCGACGCCAGTGGCACGGTCAAGGAGGCGTTGACGACCGGCCCGCTGCCGCGACTTCCCCGGGACTCGCAGCTGGAGATCGAGTCGGTGGTGCTGCCGGCGCTGGGGCAGGCGGTGCGGATCCTGCGCGAGAAGTGCCCACGGGACGTGGACGCGTACCGCGAACTGGTGTTGGCCGCGGCGGATCGGGTGGCCCGCGCGCACGATGGAGTGGCGCCCACCGAGGCGGCGGCCATCGACCAGATCAGGGTCGCGTTGGCCGAGCCGGCCTGACCGGCCGCGCGTCGGTGAGCTGTGTCACTCTGAGTGCTGCGGGAGCGCAACCTACTGGCAGGTAACATTGCGCCGTGGGCAACTGCACAACCGCCCGCGGTTGACCTGACGTCGACCGACGCGCGACGCTGCGCCCCATACCGGGCGAGCGAATCGCAACACCACACAGGAGGGTCGTCGAAGCGCGATGAACATCGTCGTACTCGTCAAGCAGGTGCCTGATTCGGGCGCGGACCGCAACCTGCGCAATGACGACAACACCGTCGACCGCGGTTCGGCGAACAACGTGATCAACGAGATGGACGAGTACGCCATCGAGGAGGCCCTCAAGATCAAGGAGGCGCACGGCGGCGAGGTCACCATCCTGACCATGGGTCCGGACCGGGCGACCGAGTCGATCCGCAAGGCGCTCTCCATGGGCCCGGACAAGGCCGTGCACGTGCTGGACGACGCCCTGCACGGCTCGTGCGCCGTCGCCACCTCGAAGGTGCTCGCCGCCGCTCTCGGTCAGCTCAATGCCGACCTGGTCATCTGCGGTGCAGAGTCCACCGACGGCCGGGTCCAGGTCATGCCGCACATGATCGCCGAGCGACTGGGCGTCGCGGCGCTCACCGGTGCCCGCAAGCTCACGGTCGACGGCGCGACGCTGACCGTCGAGCGGCAGACCGAGGAGGGCTACGAGGTGGTCACCGCTGCCACCCCGGCCGTGGTCTCCGTCTGGGACACCATCAACGAGCCGCGCTACCCCTCCTTCAAGGGCATCATGGCCGCCAAGAAGAAGCCGGTGCAGACGCTCTCGCTGGCCGAGCTCGGGGTCGCGGCCGACGAGGTGGGCTTCGACGGCGCCACCAGTGCCGTCGTCGAGCACACCAAGCGCCCCCCGCGCTCCGGCGGCGCCAAGATCACTGATGAGGGCGAGGGCGGCGTCAAGCTGGTCGAGTTCCTCGCCACCGAGAAGTTCGTGTGAGAGGGGGGTCTGACATGTCCGAGGTTCTCGTCGTCGTCGAAGCCACCAAGGAATTCGGCGTCAAGAAGGTCACCCTGGAAATGCTCACCCTCGCGCGTGAGCTGGGCACCCCGAGCGCGGTGGTGCTGGGCGGCGCCGGCGCCGCCGAGGCGCTGAGCGGCAAGCTGGGCGAGTACGGCGCGGAGAAGATCTACGCGGCCGAGGGTGACGAGATCGACGGCTACCTGGTGGCCCCCAAGGCGACAGTGCTGGCCGAGTTGGTCAAGCGGGTGCAGCCGGCCGCCGTGCTGCTGGCGTCGGCTCAGGAGGGCAAGGAGATCGCCGCCCGGCTCGCCGTGAAGCTCGACAACGGCATCCTGACCGACGTGGTCGGTCTGGACGCCGACGGCACCGCGACCCAGGTCGCCTTCGCCGGCTCCACCATCGTCAAGTCCAAGGTCACCAAGGGCCTGCCGTTGGTCACCGTCCGACCCAACTCGGTCACCCCCGCCCCGGCGGCGACCACCCCGGCGATCGAGCAGCTCAGCGTGTCGGTCACCGACACCGACAAGCTGGCCAAGGTCGTCGAGCGGGTCGCCGAGCAGAAGGGCTCCCGCCCCGAGCTGACCGAGGCCGGTGTGGTCGTCTCCGGCGGTCGGGGCGTCGGCAACGCCGACAACTTCAAGCTGGTCGAGGAGCTGGCCGACCTGCTCGGCGGCGCCGTCGGCGCGTCCCGCGCGGCCGTCGACTCCGGCTTCTACCCACACCAGTTCCAGGTGGGCCAGACCGGTAAGACGGTCTCCCCGCAGCTCTACGTCGCCCTCGGCATCTCCGGTGCCATCCAGCACCGGGCCGGCATGCAGACCTCGAAGACCATCGTCGCGGTCAACAAGGACGGCGAGGCGCCGATCTTCGAGCTGGCCGACTTCGGGGTGGTGGGCGACCTGTTCAAGATCGTCCCGCAGGCCGCCGAGGAGATCCGCAAGCGCAAGTAAGCCAGCGATACGTCAGTGGCCGCCCGTGCGAACGGGCGGCCACTGACGTATGGGGAGCTGATCGGCGAGCCGGGGAGCTGAGCCGGCCCGCCGATCAGCCCGTCAGGGAGCCCCTCAGCAGGCTGTCGCCGGAGTGGCGGGTGGTGTTGTCGTACTGCTCGGCGGAGACGTCGACCACCGAGTAGCTCTTGAGGTCGACATTCGGGGGCAGGGGTAGCAGCGCGTCCGAGCCGCCACCCAGGGTGCCGACCGAGAACATCTCCATCGTCGTCGGATTGATGAGCCAGACCTCGTAGTACCCCGCGACGCTCGGGAGATTCGCCACATGCAGATGTAGTTGGCCGTCCTTCAAAACCCGGGCGTCACCCTTGGCCGTCGGCGGGGTCGCCCCGTACGCCGCCAGCGGCGCGCTCGCCACCACCACCGGCGCCGGGGTGGGCGACGGGTCGTCCGGTCGGAGGACCGAGACGGTGCCCACCACGCCGACCGCCGCGGCGGCGGCCGCGGTCACCGCGGTGGCCACCCAACCGGACCAGCCGCGACGTCGACGGGATCGCCTCGCCGGGTCCAGTCGGGTCACCGTCGACTCGGCCGCCGCGCCGAAGGTCTGCTCGGTCGTCGTGGTGTCGGCCTGCTCGGGCACCCGGTGTCGACGGGTCTCGGTCAGCAACGGCCCGGCCTCCGCGGCCCTGACCTGGGCTTCGATGCCCTGCCAGACGTGCTCCGGCGGGTCGGGCAGGTCGGCCAGGCCCTGCGTCTCGGTGCCGAGCCCCGCCACCAGCTGAAGGCTCGCGATCTCGGCCCGGCAGAGCGCGCAGGTGCCGAGGTGGGTGCTCTCCCCGTTGTCCGCCTCGCTCTCACCGAGTGCCAGAAATACCAGCCGGTCGTGGTCCAGGTGCTGCACCGTCCACCTCCCATCTGCGCTTCAAGCTCGCCATACCGCGTCGGATGTGACTCTTCACAGTGCCCAACGGCACGCCCGTCACCGTGGCTATCTGCTGGTGTGTCAGGTCGTCGTAGAAGGCCAGCTCCAGCATCCGTCGCTGGTCGTCCGGGAGACGAGCCAGCTCGTCGGCGATCACCAACCGGTCCACCACGCGGTCCGGATCCGGCTCGGTCTGCGCCGGCTCGGGCAACTGTCGGACCGTCTCCACCACCCGGGTCTCCCGGGCCGAGGCGCGCATCCGGTCGATCACCTTCCGCCGGCCGATGCCGAGCAACCAACCGATCAGCGACCCCTTGGCCGGGTCGAACGTGTCGCGACCCAGCCAGGCGGCGACGAACGTCGCCTGGGTGACGTCCTCGGCGTCGCTGCGGTTCGCCAGCATGGACGTGGCCAGGTGGTGCACGGCGCGGCCGTAGCGGTCGTACGCCTCACGGAGCGCCACGTCGTCACCGGCGCGGAACCTGCGGTCGAGGTCGTCCACCGGAGGGTCCGGTTCCTGTTGGAGCGCCGTCATCAGGCGGCTCGCCTTCGATGGGGCATGCCCGACTGTAGCTGGCACAGTCCCCGCCCCACTTCCCCGGTCGAAGTCATCTCACCAGCTCTTCGTCTCCCGACCCCGTTCCGGATGCGGTCTGGGCCGGAAAAGAAAAGTGCCTCCGGGGCGCATCCACCCGTCCGACAGCCGGCGTAACCCGTTCTGCAAGCCAGGCCTGACGAATCAGCACCAAATATCAGGAGGCAGACATGCAGTTCTCGTACTTCCGTCGGGTCGCCGCGGGCGGCGCGGTCGCCGCGCTGGCCTTCGCCGGTGTCGGTGCCCTCACCGCCGGCCCCGCGTACGCCGCCACGTCGAAGGTCTCCGTCGTGCACGGCATCCCGGACACCCCGGTCGACGTCTACGTCAACGGCAAGAAGACGCTGGACAACTTCAAGCCCGGCGACGTCGCCGGCCCGCTGAACCTGGAGGAGGGCGACTACGACATCGCGCTCACCAAGCCGGGCGAGCCGATCGGCAGCGCGATCCTCAAGGTCGACAACGCCGCGGTGCCGGGCGGTGCGAACATCAGCATCGCGGCCCACCTCGACGCCGCCGGCCAGCCGAAGATCACTCCGTTCGTGAACGACGTCTCGAAGGTCGACGCCGGCAAGGCCCGGTTGATCGTCCGGCACACCGCCGCCGCCCCGGCGGTCGACGTCCGCGCCGGTGGCACCCCGGTCTTCGAGGACCTGACCAACCCGAACGAGGCCAAGGGCGACGTCGACGCGGGCGAGGTCAAGGCGGACGTGGTGCTGGCCGGCACCGACACCGTGGCCATCGGCCCGGCGGACCTCAACCTCAAGGAGGGCACCGCCACGATCGTCTACGCGATCGGCTCCGCCGAGGGCAAGACCCTCGACGTGGTGGCGCAGACCATCACCGGCCTGCACTCCGCCCCGGGCGGCGTGCCCAGCGGTGACGGCGGCCAGGCCGGCACGGGCGTGGACACCTGGTGGTACGTGCTCACCGGTGCCGGCGTACTCCTGCTGCTTGGTGGTGGGGTGCGGATGGCGACCGCGCGGACCGGCCGCAAGTGACGGTGCGCAATCGCGGCGCGCTGGCGGCCCTGGCCGCCGGCGTTGCCGCGCTCACCGTCGCCACGCTCGTGGCGTGCGGCTCCCAGCCGGCCGAGGACGTGGGCGGCGACGAGGCGGCCAACCTCGCGACCGCCACCCCGACCCCGTCGGCCAGCGCGGCCGATGGCCAGTCTGTCCCGGTGACCGTCGGCGAACTGCCGGCCGGGGCGGAGATCGTCCCGCCGGTGCGGCTGGTGATCCCGGCGATCGACGTCACCGCCACGATCAACGCGGTCGGCATCAACAAGCGGACCAACGATTTCGAGGTGCCGCCGAGCGTCGACAAGATCGGCTGGTACCGGTACGGGCCCGGCCTGGAGGCGGACGCCGGCTCGATCGTCATCGCTGGTCACGTGGACAGCGCCCAGCAGGGCAAGGGCGCGTTCTTCCGGCTGCGGGAGCTCGATCAGGGCGACACCCTGACCGCGACCGGCAGTGATGGCGAGGCCCGCAAGTACCGGGTCGTGGCCCGGGAGGAGTACGACAAGACCAAGATTCCGTTGGAGCGCTACTTCGCTCGCGACGGCAAGCCGCGGCTGACACTGATCACCTGTGGTGGGCCGTTCGACGCCAAGGCGCGCAAGTACCGCGACAACATCGTCGTCACCGCGGTGCCCGCCTGAGCGGGTCCGCGCATCGGGCCGGGGTGGAGTTTCCACCCCGGCCCATTGCGTGCGGTCCCCTCCGGCATCCGGTCCCCAAGGTGTCGGCCGTACGCTGAACGGCGATGGCTTACCTGGATCACGCGGCGACGACTCCCATGCTCGACGAGGCACTGGAGGCGTACGTCGCTACCGCCCGCGAGGTCGGCAACGCGTCCTCCCTGCACGCGGCGGGCCGCCGTGCCCGCCGCCGGGTCGAAGAGTCACGCGAACGGGTGGCCGCGGTGCTGGGCGCCCGGCCCTCTGAGGTGATCTTCACCGGTGGTGGCACGGAGAGCGACAACCTCGCGGTCAAGGGCATCTTCTGGGCCCGCCGAGCAGCCCGGCCCGACCGCCGCCGGGTGGTCTCCAGCGCCGTCGAGCACCACGCGGTGCTGGACGCTGTCGACTGGCTGGCCCAGCACGAGGGCGCCGAGGTCGGCTGGCTGCCGGTGGACGCCGTCGGTCGGCTCGACCCGCAGACCCTGCGCGCCGAGTTGGCCGCGCACGCCGACCAGGTGGCCGTGGTCACCGCGATGTGGGCGAACAACGAGGTGGGCACCGTCCAGCCGGTGGCCGAGCTGGCCGCCGTCGCCGCCGAACACGGTGTGCCCTTCCACACCGACGCCATCCAGGCGGTCGGTCAGGTGCCCGTCGACTTCGGGGCCAGTGGGGTCGCCGCGCTGACCGTCACCGGGCACAAGTTGGGCGGCCCGACCGGGGTGGGCGCGCTGCTGCTCGCCCGGGACGTGCCGGCCACGCCGCTGCTGCACGGCGGCGGCCAGGAACGCGACATCCGCTCCGGCACCCTCGACACCGCCGGCATCGTCGCCTTCGCGGTCGCGGTGGAGACGGCCGTGAAGGGCCAGCAGGAGTACGCGGCCCGGGTGGCCGCGCTCCGCGACGACCTGATCGAACGGGTCCGCCAGGCGGTGCCCGAGGTGGTCTACAACGGTGACCCGACCGACCGGCTGCCCGGCAACGCGCACTTCTCCTTTCCGGGCTGTGAGGGCGACGCGCTGCTGCTCCTGCTCGACGCGCAGGGGATCGCCTGCTCGACCGGCTCCGCCTGCTCGGCAGGCGTGGCCCAGCCCTCGCACGTGCTGCTGGCGATGGGCGCCGACGACGACCGCGCCCGCTCCTCGCTGCGTTTCACCCTGGGCCACACCAGCACCCAGGCCGACATCGACGCCCTCATCGCGGCCCTCCCGGCCGCGGTCGACCGAGCCCGCCGGGCC
>NZ_QGSY01000320.1 GCF_003857035.1 Micromonospora arida | reverse complement strand
TCCGGTTACTTGGTCAGGGCAGGGTCCACTTCTGGTTGGCCGCGTTGAGGCAGGTCCAGAGGTGCACGATGGTGCTGTCGGCGGAGTTGTTGCCGGAGACGTCCAGGCACTTGCCCGACGACGGGTTGCGCAGGGTGCCGTCGGACGCGGCCGCCCAGTTCTGCGCGCCGCTGCCGTTGCAGGTCCAGAGCTGGATCTTGGTGCCGTCGGCGGTGCCGCTGCCGGAGACGTCCAGGCACTTGCCGAGCGCCTTGATCGTCGAGTTCGGCGTCACGGTCCAGGTCTGCGCCGTGCTGCTGTTGCAGGTGTAGATCTGGATCTGCGTGCCGTCGGCGGTGCCGGCGTTACGCACGTCCAGGCACTTGCCGGCGAGACCCTTGATCGGGCCGACACCGGTGCCGCCGCTGCTGCCCTTGACCAGGGTGAAGTCGTCCAGGTCGAAGAGCCCCGTGCCGCTACCGGTGAAGGTGAGGTAGAGGTTCTGGGTGCTGGACGGGACGTTGGACAGCGCCGTGGAGACGTTGGCGTAGGTCGTCCAACTGCCGGTGTTGGGCACCGCGACCGTGCCGAGCACCGGGCCGGTGGCCGAACCGGTGCGCACCTGGATGGCGCCACCCGCGCCGCCGGAGACGACCCGGGCCGTGAACGAGGTGACCCCGGCCAGGTTGACCCCGTTGTACGCGGCCCAGTCGCCCGGCTCGATGTAGCCGAGGGTCTGCCCGCCGTTGGCCCCCGCCTTGGTGAACGCGGAGACACCGCTGGCCGAGCTGAACGCCTCGGCCTGGATCGTGCCGGTGGGCGGCGGCGTGGTGCCCAGCTCCTTGATCCGGATGTTGCGGAAGGAGGCGTCGTCACCGGTGCCGTGGTTCTGGATGCCGATGTGACCGGCCAACGAGCGGACCGGGTTGGTGTTGGTGAAGTCGTTGATCTTCACCCCGTTGAGGAAGATCTGTAGCCGCTCGCCCTCGACCAGCAGCTCGTACGTGTTCCACTCCCCCGGCGCGTTCAGCGCCGCGTCGCGGGCGGCGATGTCGGCGGACTTGAAGGTGTAGACCGCGCCGGTGGTGCGGTCGGTCGCGTCGGTGGCGTCGATCTGGATCTCGTACCCGTTGTCGACGGCCGACCACGGGTCACTCGACGGTGGGAACCCGATGAAGATGCCGGAGTTGTCGTCACCGGCCAGCTTCCAGTCCAGCTTCAGCGAGTAGTTGGTGAACTGCTTGGCGTTGTACCAGTACAGCCCCATGCCGCCGACCGAGGTCAGGGTGGCGTCGGTGTTGGTGAAGCTGCCCGGGCCGGCCTGTGACCAGCCGGCCGTCGAGCCGTTGAACAGCGGGGTGTAGCCGGTCTCGGGCCGACAGTCGGCCTTGCTCCGACCGGAGGCGTACCGGATGCCGCCGAGCAGGTGGTTCCGGAACCCCGACTCCGCGTACGACGCCTGGGTGTGCCCGGCCCCGGTGTAGAAGGACCGGCCGCCGCTGTAGCTCTTGCACCAGCTCAGCGGGTGGTCGGCACCCATCCCGCCGCCCGAGTACGACGACTCGTCAAGGGTGGCCAGCACGTGGGCGCTCGACCGGGCGTTGGTGCGGTAGTTGTACCACTCGTCGGTGCGGGTCCAGGTCTGCGGCAGGTGAGCGGTGGCCGCGTGGCCCCGGTCCTCCACCTTCATGTTGGCCTGCTGGATCGCGGGGTGCGAGGCGAACCACGCCCCCACGAGGTTGCCGTAGAACGGCCAGTCGTACTCGGTGTCGGCTGCGGCATGCACACCCACGTATCCGCGGCCGGAGCCGATGTACGACTCGAAGGCGGTCTGCTGGCTGGCGTTGAGCACGTCGCCGGTGGTGTTGAGGAAGACGACCGCCTCGTACTGGTTGAGGTTGCTCGTGGTGAACGCGGCGGCGTCCTCGGTCGCGGTGACGGTGAAGTTGTTCGCCGCGCCGAGGTCGCGGATGGTCTGGATGCCGACCGGGATCGCGTCGTGCCGGAAACCAGCGGTCTTGGAGAAGACCAGCACGTCGTACGGGGCGTCGGCGGCGCTGGCCGGGGTGGCCGGGGTGGTGCAGGCGATGACGGCGAGTGCGGCCATGGCCGCACCGAGGACGGGTCGCAGGCGTCTGCGCATATCGCTCTCCTAATTGCGGTTAGGAGGGGCCCCTCGCATCACACTAGGCGTTGTCGAAGGGCCCCTCCCGCCAGCTCAGGGCAGGGTCCACTTTTGGTTGGCGGCGGCGGTGCAGGTCCAGAGGTGGACCACCGTGCTGTCAGCGGAGCTGTTGCCGGAGACATCGAGGCACTTGCCCGACGACGTGTTGCGGAGGGTGCCGTCGGCCTGGGCCGCCCAGTTCTGCGCGGCGGTCCCGTTGCAGGTCCAGAGCTGGATCTTCGTGCCGTCGGCGGTGGCAGCACCCGACACGTCCAGGCACTTGCCCAACGACTTGATCGTGGAGTTGGGGGTGACCGCCCAGGTCTGCGCGGCACTGCCGTTGCAGGTGTAGATCTGGATCTGCGTGCCGTCAGCCGTGGCGGCGTTGCGCACGTCCAGGCACTTGCCGCCGAGGCCCTTGATCGCCCCGGCCCCACCGGCCGGGGGCGTCCCGGTGACGAAGGTGAAGGCGTCCAGGTCGTAGAGCGCCCCGGTGCCCGACCCGGCGAAGGTCAGGTAGAGCGTGGTCGTGCCGGTCGGCGGGTTGCTGATCGTCCCGGTGACCGTGGTGAAGGTTTCCCAGCCGCCGGTCACCGGGACCGTGGCCGAGCCGAGCACGGTGCCGGTGGCGGAACCGGCCCGGACCTGGAGGGTGCCACCGGCGCCCGCCGAGGAGACCCGGGCGTTGAACGAGGTCACGTTGCCCAGCCGGTACGGCTGGAACGCGATCCAGTCGCCGTTGTTGATGTCGCCGACGGTCTTGCCACCCTCGGCCGGGGTCTTGCTGAACACGTTGATCCCCGACGAGGTGCCGTAGAACTCGGCCTGGCGGTGCCGCGGCGGCAACGTGTGCTGGGTGTGCGTGGTCAGCCCACCGGCGTCGGTGTACTCGGCGTCGAAGATCGCGAAGATGTTCGCCGCGTCGTCGTGCTCACCGTCGACCGGGATGGTGATCGAGCCCGAGCAACCGGTCTTCGAGGTGATCTGGTGCCCGTGCTGGTCGTGCCCGAGCACGTAGGTCATCTTGACCTTCGTGCAGTCGATGGTGCCGTCCTCCGGGTCGGTCACCGTGATGCTGTACGCCACCGTGTCCCCGAAGCCGAACAGCTGACCGTTGCCCGGGTTGTTGATCGTGACCGTGGGCGCGGTGTTGCCGACGCTGATCTGCACGCTGCTGCTGCCGGTGGCGCCCTGCGGGTCGCGCACCGTCAGCGTGGCGGTGTAGGTGCCGTTGGCGCTGTAGGTCTTCGTCGGGTTGGCGGCGGTCGAGGTGGTCCCGTCACCGAACGCCCACGCGTAGGTCAACGCGCCGCCCTCGGGGTCGGCCGAGCCGGCCGAGGAGAACGTCACCGCGAGCGGGGCCGCGCCAGAGGTGCGGTTGGCGCTGGCCTTCGCGGTGGGCGCCCGGTTGCCGCCGCCGACGTAGTCGAAGCGGTAGAGCGCCGAGTTGGCGTCACCGTTGAAGTAACCGGTGCCGTAGTCGAGCACGTAGTACGCGCCGTCCGGGCCGAACGCCGAGTCCATCACCTGCTTGCCGACCCACGGGAAGGTGTCGATGGTGCCCCGGGAGCCGTCGGAGTTGACGTGGATCGGCTTGATCCAGCCTCGGCCGAACTCGGTGGCGAAGAACTGCCCGTCGAACGACTGCGGGAACTTGGTGGTGGAGGTCGACGAGGCGTTGTACCGGTAGACCGGGCCGCCCATCGGCGACTCGGAGCCACCGCCGAACTCGGTCGGGGTGCCGGCGTCGCCGGCGTACCGGATCCAGGCCGGCTGGGCCGGCGGCAGGGTGGTCAGGCCGGTGTTGCGGAACGAGTTGTTGGTCGGCCCGCCGGTGCAGTTGTACTTCGCGCCGCTGGCGCTGGTCGCGAAGTCGAACTCGTTGTACGTCTCGGTGGCGGTGTTGGTGCCGGTGCAGTACGGCCAGCCGTAGTTGCCCGGTGCCGCGACCCGGTTGAACTCCACCTGGCCGGACGGCCCGCGGGTGGAGCTGGTGGAGCCGGCGTCCGGCCCGTAGTCACCGACGTAGACCACCCCGGTGGCCTTGTCCACGCTGATCCGGAACGGGTTGCGGAACCCCATCGCGTAGATCTCCGGCCGGGTCCTGGCCGTGCCGGGGGCGAACAGGTTGCCCGACGGGATGGAGTACGTGCCGTTGGCGTTCACCTTGATCCGCAGGATCTTGCCGCGCAGGTCGTTGGTGTTGCCGGCGCTGCGCTGCGCGTCGTACGCGGGGTTGCGGTTGGTCCGCTCGTCCAGCGGTGAGTAGCCGGACGACTCGAACGGGTTCGTGTCGTCGCCGGTGGACAGGTAGAGGTTGCCGGCGGCGTCGAAGTCGATGTCGCCACCGACGTGGCAGCACACGCCCCGGCTGGCCGGAACGTCGAGCACGTCGACCTTGCTGGCCTGGTTGAGCGTGAAGTCCGAGTTGAGGGTGAACCGGGAGAGCCGGTTGACGCCGTTCCAGGCCGAGAAGTCGGTGCCGGTGGCCGGCGCGTCGCCGCCGGGGGTGGAGAGCGGCGGGGCGTAGTAGAGGTAGATGTAGCGGTTGCTGGCGAAGCCCGGGTCGACCCCGACGCCCTGCAACCCCTCCTCGTCGTGCGTGTAGACCGACAGGGTGCCGATCACGGAGGTGGTGCCGTTGGCGTCGGTGCGGCGCAGGGTGCCGTTGCGGGCGGTGTGCAGGACCGACCGGTCCGGCAGCACCGCCAGCGACATCGGCTCACCCATGTCGGTCACGCCACGGGCCAGCTCGACCTGCTGGAAGTCGCTGGCGACGATCGTATGTGCCTGGGCGGGGGCCGAGCCGGCGGCGAAGGTGACCGTGCCGGCGGCGACCGCCAGCAGCAGCGCGGATCCGGCGGAGAACCATCGTCGGGACCGTTGTCTGGGAGCGTCCTTCATGGACATCTGTGCTGTCCCTTCCTGACGTGTGACTGCCAGGCCGGGCGCGCGCCGTCGCGCCGGATGCCGTAGCGGTGGTGGGGGGTCGATGGGTTACCGCGCCGCCGGTTCACCTCGACGAAACATTGTCGTGTTGGTCACGACACTAAGTCGCACGTGTCGATGTGTCCATACCTTCCGGCGGTTCAGCATCAACTTTTGTCGATTTGATCGAAAGTCGCCGGTCAGGCGCGTCGGTCGATCGCCTGCCCGGCCAGCGCAACCAGGGCCGCGCGGGCCTCATCGGCCACCATGGCGTCCTGCAGGGCCGAAAGCGCGGCCTCGGTCCGGACCCGGATCATCTGCTCGATCCGCTCCCGCGCGCCGGTCGCCTCGATGATGTCGCGCAGCTCCGCCGCGCCCTCGGCGTCCAACGCCGGGTTGCCGAACAGCTCCCGCAGCCGGATGGTCTGCGGCCGGTCGGCGGCGCTGCGGGCCAGCGCCATCATGACGGTGGGCTTGCCCTCACGCAGGTCGTCCAGGACCGACTTCCCGGTGACCGCCGGGTCACCGAACACGCCCAGGACGTCGTCGCGGAGCTGGAACGCGTCACCCAGCGGGTCACCGAACTCGCCCAACGCGGCGATCAACTCCGGCCCCGCGCCGGCCAGTGCCGCACCGATCTGCAACGGCCGGGTGACCGTGTACCGGGCAGCCTTCATCCGGATCACGGTGAGCGCGCTGGCCACCGACCCGTCGCCCACGCCCGAGACCAGGTCCAGGTACTCCCCCGCGATCACCTCGGTACGCATCAGCGCGAAGACGCCGTACCCCCGGTGCACCTGCTCGGTGCTCAGCCCGCACTCGTGGAACATCTGATCCGACCAGGCCGCGCAGAGGTCACCGCAGAGCAGCGCGGTGTTGCGGCCGTACGCCTCGGGGTCACCGCGCCACGACGAGCGGGCGTGCAGGTCGGCGAAGAGCCGGTGCACCGACGGCTCACCCCGGCGGCGGTCGCTGCCGTCCAGGATGTCGTCGTGGATCAGCGCGAACGCGTGGAACAGCTCCAGGGCCGCCGCGGCCACCACGATCGGGGTGCCGTCGGCCGCGCCCGCGCCGCGCCAACCCCAGTAGCAGAAGAGGGGTCGTATCCGCTTGCCGCCGGCCAGCACGAACCGTTGCAGCGCGGTGAACACCCCCCGCGGCGCCCCGTCCGGCCAGTCCGGACCCTGCCGGCTGAGAAACCCGGCCAGCTCCGCGTCGAAGCGCGCCCGCAGGCCGCTGGTGTCGGTGGGCGCGACGGTGACCGTCATGAACCCTCCCCCGAACCGCCCGCATCGCCGGGGCTCAGCCCGGCCAGCTCCAGCAGCAGCGCCTTGACCTCGGTCGCCGCGATCTTGTCCCGGGCCGCGGTCGGGTCGGAGCAGAGCAGCACCGGGCCGTCCGCCGGGTCGTCCGGCAGCCGCCCGTGCGAGCCCCGCACCGCCCGCGCGCCGGCATCGAGGCCGACCGCGCTCATCAGGTACCGCATGCCGAGCTTCTTGCGGGCCAGGGCGACCCCGGCCCGGGCCTTCGCGGCACCGGGGTTGGCCGGGTCGAAGAACAGCTCCGCCGGGTCGTAACCCGGCTTCCGGTGAATTTCCACGAGCCGGGCGAAGTCCGGTGCCTGGGCGTCGTCCAGCCAGTAGTAGTAGGTGAACCAGGCATCCGGCTCGGCCACCAGCACCAGCTCACCGGCGCGCGGATGGTCCAGCCCGTGTGCGGCCTTGCCCTCGGCGTCGAGCACCTCGGCCACCCCGGGCAGGCCGGCGCAGAGCTTCGCCACCGCCGGCACGTCGGCCGGGTCCCGGACGTAGACGTGCGCGATCTGGTGGTCGGCGACCGCGAACGCCTTCGACGTCCACGGGTCGAGGTACTCCATGCCCGCCTGGGTGTGCACCCGCAACAGGCCCTCGGCGCGCAGCAACCGGTTGACGTCCACCGGCCGGGACACGTCGGTGATGCCGTACTCCGACAGCACCACCACTGTGGCGTCCCGAGCCCGGGCGGCGTCCAGGAGCGGGCCGAGCACCGCGTCCAGCTCGGCTGCCGCCGCGGCGGCCTGGGCCGACGAGGGACCGAAGCGTTGCAGGTCGTAGTCCAGGTGCGGAACGTAGACCAGGGTCAGGTCGGGTGACACGTCGGCGAGGATCTGCTCGGCCGCCTGGCAGATCCACCGCGACGACGGCAACCCGGCCGTCGGCCCCCAGTAGGTGAAGAGCGGGAAGGTGCCCAGCCTCCCGGTGAGCGCGTCGTGCAGCTCCGGCGGGTCGGTGTAGCAGTCCGGCTCCTTGCGCCCGTCGGCGTAGTAGACCGGGCGGGGCGTCACCGTCCAGTTGACGTCGGCGCCCATGGCGTACCACCAGCAGACGTTGGCCACCGTGTAGCCGGGTTCGGCCCGACGGGCGGCCTGCCAGAGCTTGTCCCCGCCGACCAGCGCGTTGTGCTGCCGCCACAGCAACACCTCGCCCAGCTCCCGGAAGTACCACCCGTTGCCGACGATCCCGTGCCCGCTGGGCTGCTCGCCGGTGAGGAACGTGGACTGCACCGAGCAGGTCACGGCGGGCAGCACGGTGCCCAGCTCGGCCCGGAAGCCGCCGTCGGCGACCCCACGCAGTCGAGGCATGTGCGCCAGTAGTCGGGGCGTCAACCCCACCACGTCGAGGACCACCAGTCGCCGGCTCATCGCGTCACTCCCATACTCACGGTTCGCTCTGCGGTCAGGCCGAGGCCGACCAGTTCGTCCCGGGCGAAGGCCAGCTCCGCGGCGATGCCGGCGGCCAGCTCCGCGTCGGTGCCGGGCCGTCGTGCGGCCGGCAGCACCCCCCAGGTGTACGTCTCGACGTCGAGGTGGTCGCAGCCGGCGGTCGGGCCGTCGAAGAGCGCTCTCAAGGCCGCACGAAGCACCGGCAGGGTCGAGCCGAGCGGCTCCTCGGGTGGGGCGTGCAGCGGCACGTGGTAGTGCACCCGCCACGGCCCGGGCAGCGCCCGCTCCAATGCCTCGTCCAGGTCGTCGGCCGCGTACGTCGGCTCGGCCGGGTCGGCCAGACCGGCGCAATCGGCGCCCCGGGTCTGGTGCAGGAAGCGCGGCTCCACCCAGCGGTGCAACGCTTCGGCGTCGCGGGCCGGGTCGGCGGCCTCGACAGCGGCCGAGACCTGCACCTTCACCACCGGCAGTCCGGCCGCCCGCAGTCGGTGCAGCGCCTCGGCCGGCTCCTCCCAGGCGCAGGCCAGGTGGGCGAGGTCGACGCAGACACCCAGTCGTTCGGTGTCCATCCCGGACAGCAGCGCGGCCGCCTGACCGGTGCTCTCCACCACACAGCCGGGCTCGGGCTCGAAGGCGACGCGCACCTCACGGCCGGTGTCCCGTTGCACGTCGGCCAGGCCGGCGGCGAGCTGGTCCAGTCGGCGTCGGGCCGCGTCGGCCCGATCGGTGTCCCACGGTTGACGCCAGGCCAGCGGCAGCGTGGAGATCGAACCCCGGGCGGCATCGTCGGGCAGCAGGTCGGCGAGGACCCGGGCCAGGTCCAGGGTGTAGGTCAGGCGCTGCTCGGTGGTCCAGTCCGGGTGGTACACGTCCTGCTTGACCACCGGGGCCTGGAAGGCCGCGTACGGGAAGCCGTTGAGCGTGACCACCTCCAGGCCGCGCACGTCCAGCTCGGTGCGCAACCGGCGGCGCAGCGTCTGGTCGGCGGCCAACTCGGCGGCGACCGGGGCGGCCAGCCACAGGCCGAGCCCGAGCAGGTCGCTGCCGAGCGCCTCGCGGACCGGCACCGCGTAGGTGTCCAGTTGACCGAGGATGCCGGTGAGGTCCTCGGCCGGGTGCACGTTGGTGCAGTAGCCCAGGTGGACGGTCTCGCCGCCGGCATGTCGCAGCCGCATCAGCTGCCGCCGCGCAGGATCGAGTTGCCGGTCTGCGGGTCCACGGCGGCGGCGGCGTCCAGGTCGCTGAGGTCGAGCCGCCCCGACTGCCCGTAGAACTCCACAGGGTTTCGCCACAGCACCTTGTCGACGTCGTCGTCGCTGAAGCCGGCCGCGAGCATCGCCTCGCCGGTGGCTCGGGTCAGCAGCGGATCGGAGCGCCCCCAGTCGGCCGCCGAGTTGACCAGCATCCGTTCCGTGCCGTATTCCCGCAGCAACTCCACCATCCGCTGCGGCGTCATCTTGGTGTCCGGGTAGATGGAGAAACCCAGCCAGCAGCCGCTGTCGCGGACCAGCTTCACTGTCACCTCGTTGAGGTGGTCGACGACCACCCGACCCGCGTCGATGCCTGACTCGGCTACCACCGCGAGGGTCCGGTCGCAGCCGCGCGCCTTGTCCCGGTGCGGGGTGTGCACCAGGGCCGGCAGGTCGTACGCCACAGCGAGGGCGAGCTGCGCCGCGAACGCCTCGTCCTCCTCGGGCGTCATCGAGTCGTACCCGATCTCGCCGACCGCCACCACCGCGTCCTTGTCCAGGTAGCGGGGCAGCAGGTCGAGGACCGGCCGGCAGCGCGGGTCGTTGGCCTCCTTGGGGTTCAGGGCAATGGTGGCGAAGTGGCGCACCCCGAACTGCCCGGCCCGGAACGGCTCCCAGCCGATCAGCGAGTCGAAGTAGTCGGTGAACGAGGCCGCGCTGGTGCGCGGCTGACCCAGCCAGAACGCCGGCTCCACCACCGCGCGCACTCCGGCGGCGGCCATCCGTTCGTAGTCGTCGGTGGTGCGTGAGGTCATGTGGATGTGGGGGTCGAAGATGCGCATTCACGCCTCCCGGGGCAGTGCGGCGGTGAGCCGGTGGAGCAGGTCGTTGGCGTCGGCGGGCAACTCCCGGCCGGCGGCGTGCCGTTCGGCGGCCAGCGCGGCCAGCATCGCGGTCAGCTCGCCGTCGGCCCGGGTGTCCAGGTCGGCCACGTTGGCCAGGGGGACGCCGCTGAACACGCACTTGAGCACCGCCTGCCGCCAGGCGGCCTGGTCGAGGTGCCGGGCGTACGGGCCGATCGCGGCGGCGACCAGCCGGGTGTCGTTGGTCCGGATCGCGTCGTGCAGCAACGGGACCCCGTCGGCGCCGATCGGCAGCAGCGGCAGGGCGCGCAGCACGGCTCGTCGCTCGGCCGCGTCACCGTGCTGGTAGAGACGCTCGGCGTACGCCGCGTGCTCGCCGGGCAGGCTGGTGAGCAGCAGCACCCGGGCCGCGTCGTCGGCGGTCCAGCCGGGGACGTCGGGCAGCGCCGCCCGCCCGCAGCGTCGGCCGGCGGCGGGAAAGAGCCGGGTGATCGCAGTGGGCTCGGTGGTGACCCGGCGCAGCGCCGTGTCCAGCCAATCGGGATCGGGTACGCCTCCCAGCGCGGCCCGCAGTGAATCCGGTGTCATCCCGTCTCCTCCCTTGTGCTGCTCGCCGGTGCCCCGCCACCCTTTGCTCTGCACCTATATATGCACCGGGGCCTCTTTGGCGGGTGTCGCCTCGGCGGGTGCAGAGCAAAGCGTGCGGGCAGGGTCGTTATCGGTGGCCGCGGCGGCACGCAGGAACTCGATCGACCGGGCCGCCACGGCGGGTGCGGCGTGCGAGTCGCGGGGCAACTCCACAGCGACCAGCCCCTGGTAGCCGGCCGCCGCCAGGGCGGCCAGCACCGGCGGGAAGTCGATCTCGCCGACGCCGAACTCCAGGTGCTCGTGCACGCCTCGGCGCATGTCGTCGATCTGCACGTTGACCAGGTGGTCGGCCACCTCGGCGACGCACTGCGGCACCGGCCAGGGCTCCAGGCACCGGCAGTGGCCGATGTCGAGGGTGATGCCGAAGCGGGCCGGGTTCTCGAGAGCGGCGTGCAGCCGACGCCAGTCCGCGATGTCCTGCACCAGCATGCCCGGCTCCGGTTCGAAGCCGAGGGTGACGCCGGCGGCGTCGGCCGCGTCGACCACTGTGGCGCAGCCGGCCACCAGCCGGTCCCAGGCGCACTGCGGTGACACCGACTCGGGTCGGACACCGGCCCAGAACGAGACCGCCTCCGCGCCCAGGTCGGCACCGATCCGCACGGCCCGGCGCAGGAACTCGATCCGCCGGGTCGGGTTGTCGTGCAGCAACGTCGGGGCGTGCTTCTGCCACGGGTCGAGCAGGTAGCGGGCTCCGGTCTCGATGACCACCGCCAGGCCCAGCGACTCCAACCGTCGACCGACAGCGGCGACCCGGCGGGTGAGCCCGGGCGCGAACGGATCCAGGTGGTCGTGGTCCAGGGTGAGCGCCACCCCGTCGTAGCCGAGGTCGGCGATGACGGCGAGCGCGTCGTCGAGGCGGTGGTTGGCGAAGCCGTTGGTGCCGTACCCGAGACGCAGCGTGGTGGCGTCGGCGGCCGGCGCACCGGGCCGTGGCTCGGGGACGCTCATGTCGGGGAGACCTTCCGGGCCAGCCGTCGACCCAGCGGCGCGGCCGCCGCGACGGCCACCCCGAGCAGACCCGCTCCACCCCGTGCGGTGAGCGCCCCCTGGAGGGCCGGCAACCCGGTGATCCCGGCGCCGACGGCCGCGCGGACCCGCCCGGCCGACGGGTCCCGGACCACAGCGGCCTGGGCCGCGCCGTACCGGGCGGCGTACCACCCGGCCAACACCGCGGGCAGCAGCGCCGAGATCGTGGCCGACCGGCTGCGACCCGCGCGCACGCCGGTTCCGTCGACGGTCCCGGCCCGGTCGGTGGCCCCGGCGGGGTTCGCGGTTCGGAGGGCTGCGTGGCGGGCGCCCGGCACGGCCACGGCGGCACTGGCGGCGACCAACGCGGTGCCGGCGAGGGTGCGCATCGGCAGGGTGGCGTCGGCGCCGGTGACCTCCCGGCGGGACAGCGCGGTGACAGTCCAGGTGTGCGCGGCGACGGTGGCCGCCGCCGGCAACGCCCGGCTCATCCGGCCGCCGGACGCGCCGAGCAGCACGTCCAGCCCTCGGCAGGCGGCCATCACGGCCGGGCCCGCCGCGGTGTTCTTGGCCAGCAGGTCGTACCCCCAGATGGTGGCGGCCAGCGGCACGGCGAGCGCGGCGGCGCGGCGACCGCCCACGGCGGCGGCCAGGCCCACGCC
>NZ_QGSY01000342.1 GCF_003857035.1 Micromonospora arida | reverse complement strand
AGATTTGTATAGGAGACAGGTCATGCACTGTCCATTCCAGTTCGACGCCGGTGTGGGTGGGTGGGCCGGTCTTGAAGCAGATCCGGGCGAGGTGTCGGACTGCGGCTGCGGACTCGCGCAGGATGGCGCTGCGGTCCAGGTCGGATGACGTCGCCAAGGGTCGGGCCCCCTCTCCGTGCACCGGGTCCGGCACACCGTGCCACCGTAGACCCACCCACCGACACCGTCGGGGCGTGCACGGCGCCACCAACCTCTGTCTAACAGACGAATTTCCGAAGCAGGGCGGAACAAACCGCTCCAACCGCCGACCGGTCAGCCTCCGGCGGGGTGACCCGGACGCGGTGGTGACGGCGGGGCTTTCCCCGATGGGGACGGCTTGTCCTTCGCCGATTCGGAGGGCGTGACCGTCGCGAGCTTGGACGGCTTCGTCTCGGGTACCAGCCGCTGGCAGTACGCCTCGACCTCGGCGGGGCCGCCGGCGGCGGTCACCAGCCTCTGGAAGGCCGGCGTGCGTAGTGCTTTCTCCCGCTGCTCGGGCTTCTTCGCCCGCCACGCGCGGCACAGCCCGTGCACCTGGCCGGCGGTGGTGGGACCGGCCGGCGGCGTGGCGGTGACGGGCGCGCCCGGCACCGGGGTTCCGGGGCCCACCGACCGACCGGGCTCGGTCGACCGGGATGTGCCCTGGTGCGGCGAGGGTGACGGGCGCGACGGTGCCGGTGCGACCGGGTCTGGCCCTCGGTCCCGGGTGACCGCGGCGAAGGCCGCCCCAGCGGTGGCGGTAGCTGCCACCGCGCCGATCCAGGCCACCGCGCCGGTGGTCATCCGGCGACGGCGTGGCCGCTGCGGCACGGCCGGCGCCGGGTTGGCCCGGGCGGCCCGGAACGCGGCCACCGCGGCGTCCTCCCCGGCCAACTCGCCTAGGCGGACGGGGCCGGCCGCCGCGGCGAGCAACGCGGCCACCGGCTCGGCCGGGGGCACGTTGCGGGCGCTCAGGTCTGCCTCAGGTGAGTTCGCGTCCACGTCTGTGTGCGTGGCGGAGGGGGCCTGATCCAGGGTGGCGTCCACCCGCGCAGGGGTCGAGTCGAGCAGCCGCTCGGTGTCGGCGTGGTCGGCTCGCCGGAACGGGTTCATCGGGAGTCCTCTCACGTCAGCCGTCCGCCGGTTCGACGTGCGATGCCCGCAGGGCGGGGCTGCTCCCCGCACGCGGCGGTGGCACCCCCTCGACCCCGAGCGACGACTCGGCCGGGCTCTGCCGCTCCAGCAGGACCGCGAGCCGGCGTAGGCCTCGGTGAGCGGCGGTCCGCACGGCGCCGGCCCGGCGGCCCAGCACGCGGCCGGCGGACCCCGCGTCCAGCCCGATCACGGCCCGCAGCAGGACCGCCTCGGCCTCCCGGGGCGGGAGGGTGGCGATCAGCGCGAGGGCGGTCTCGGTACCGAGCGTCTCGCTGGCTCGCTCGGCGGTGTCCGCGTCGCTGGCGAGTTCGGCGAGCGCCTGCACCGGGACCGGCAGCGAGGGGCGGCGGCGCATCCGGCGCAGGTGGTCCATCGCGCGGTTACGGGCGATGGTGACCGCCCAGGCCCGGAACTCGCCCCCGGTGAAACCGGGCAGGTCACGGGAGATCTGGAGCCAGGTCTCGGAGGCGACGTCCTCGGCGTCGGCCCCGACGAGCGCGGTCAGGTACCGCAGCAGCCCGGGCTGGAGGCTGCGGTAGAGAAAGCGGAACGCCTCCTCGTCCCCGGCCTGCGCTGCGGTGACCACCTCCGACAGGTCGGCGGTCATGCGCGGTCCACGCATCGCTCGAGGCGTGTCGGCCCGACCAACCGGGCTGGCGCACACCACGCGGCACGAGTCGTCCGCCCGATCAGCACCAGTACCGCACCGCCCTCCACCGCTCTGATTGTGCCCGCGACCATGATTGTCGGGGCGGCGTGTCCGGGAGCCAACGCCAGGGTGATCGCTCGGCGCGCTGCGCGCCGAGGTGGCCGGGAGGGCCCGAGCCGGGCTAACGCTAAGAGCGGGCTCACGACGCGACAAGTCGGCGTCGTGTCACGGAAGAGTGACAATTATCAACTCGGCTCGACGGCGCGTCGTCGTAACGGCAAGTACGTGACAGTCGCCAACCACCCCTGGAGGCGGTTTCCTGCCCCCTTTGACGACCCAAGCGACGGAAATAGTCGCTTTTCGTGACACCACACATCCACACCGTCACGAAGGGCGTGCGTCCACACAGGTCAGGCCGGATCGGCCAGACCGAACCAGCCGCCCGGCGGCCCTGCCACGGCGCGCCGCCCCGCGCCACTCTAGGTACGGTAATGCGGTGTTGTCATCGGAGGTCGTGCTCAGCGGTCGCTACCGCTTGGACGAACGTGTCGCCACGGGCGGCATGGGCGACGTTTGGCGTGCCTCCGACCTGATCCTCGGCCGGCAGGTGGCGGTCAAGGTTCTCCTGCCGGCACTGGTCTCCGATCCCGATTTCATCGCCCGGTTCCGCGCCGAGGCCCGGATCATGGCGGCGCTGCGGCACCCCGGCATCGTGCAGGTCTTCGACTGCGGTGCGGACGACCTCCCCGACGGCGGGCGCGCGGACTACCTCGTCATGGAGTTCGTCGCCGGCGAGCCGTTGTCCAAGCGGATCGAGGCGGCCGGGCGGCTCGACGTGGCCGAGACGATGTCGATCGTGGCCCAGGCGGCCGCAGCGCTCAACGCGGCGCATCGCGGCGGCATCGTGCACCGCGACGTCAAGCCCAGCAACCTGCTGGTGCAGGAGGACGGCACTGTCGTCCTGGTGGACTTCGGCGTGGCCCGCTCCACCGACATCACCAGCATCACCAGCACCAACGCGGTGCCGGGCACCGCCCTCTACATGGCTCCGGAGCAGGCCGCCGGTCGGCCGGTCAGCGGTGCCACCGACATCTACGCCCTGGGCGCGGTCACCTACTGCTGCCTGACCGGCAGTCCGCCCTTCACCGGTGACAATCCGCTCCAGGTCGCCGTGCGGCACCTGGACGACGAGCCACCGGAGCTGCCGCACGACATTCCGGAGGCGGTCCGCGCCCTGGTGTCGCGGGCCCTGGCCAAGGATCCGCTGGAGCGGTTCACCAGCGGAGCGGCAATGGCCGAGGCCGCTCGGACGGCGGTCACCGGCGGCGAGCCGCCGACGGCGATGGCCGGGCCGGTCGCGCTGCGCGACGCTGGGCCGGGCACCCGCACGGACGTGCCCGCCGGCGCGGCGGTTGCGGACGGGCGCCAGCGACGGCGGGGTCCGCTCGTCGGCGCGGCGGCGGCCATGCTGGTCGCGCTGGTCGGGCTCGGCGCGGCGCTGGCCGCGACACGAAACGTCGGCGACGACCCGGCGGTCAATTTGCCGGCCACCTCGCCGACGGTGGCGCCGAGCGGCCCCGTCGACCTGCCCGCGGCGAACGAGCAGATCACCAGTGTCGAGCCGGTCCGGCCGGACCGGCCGCACGTCTCCAGCAACTCCCCGTCGGCCTCGGTCTCCGCCACGCCGAGCCTGCAGCCCAGCGAGACGGTCGGCCCGCCGACGCCGACGGTGGGCGTCACCACGGCGCCGCCGACCAGCGCGGCGCCCACGACCGCCGCGCCGCCGACGACCGCGCCGCCCTCTGATCCGCCCCCCACCTCCAGCGCGCCGGTCGATCCGGAGGTGCCGGTGGGCGGTTGAGCGAACCAGTGTCGCCGACCCCCGTCAGTCCCACCAGCACCGATATCCCCAAAACGGACTTACGACGCCGAAGACGCCTCTAGGCTCTGAGCAGGCTATTTACACCATCTGCTGCGGGAGCCTGGGTGAGCGCTGAAAAGCTGGTCGTGATCGGTCAGGGGTACGTCGGACTGCCGCTGGCCATGCGGGCCGTCGAGGCGGGGCTCGACGTGGTCGGTCTCGACGTCGACGCCGACCGGGTGAAGCGTCTCGCCTCCGGCGAGTCGTTCGTCGAGGACATCCCGGCCGACCGGCTGGGCCGCGCGTTGGGCAGCGGCCGCTACCACCCCAGCACGGAATACACCGACGCTGACGGGTTCGACATCTGTGTCATCACGGTGCCGACCCCGCTGCGCGACGGGACCCCGGACCTGAGCTTCGTCGAGCAGGCCGGCGTCGGTATCGGCCCGTACGTACGCCCCGGCTGCACGGTGATCCTGGAATCGACCACCTACCCCGGCACCACCGAGGAGCTGCTGCGCCCGCTGTTGGAGTCGGCCAGCGGGCTGACCAGCCCCGGTGACTTCCACCTCGGCTACAGCCCCGAGCGGATCGACCCGGGCAACCCGACCTGGCGGCTGGAGAACACCCCGAAGGTGGTCTCCGGTGTGGACCCGGCCGCGCTGGCCCGGGTGGACGAGTTCTACCAGCTCCTCGTGGAACGCACCGTACCGGTGGACTCCACCCGCGTCGCCGAGCTGACCAAGCTGATCGAGAACACGTTCCGCCAGGTCAACATCGCGCTGATCAACGAGCTGACCATGCTCTCGCACCACCTCGACATCGACGTCTGGGAGGCGATCGACGCCGCCTCGACCAAACCGTTCGGCTTCATGCCGTTCCGGCCCGGCCCCGGCGTCGGCGGGCACTGCCTGCCCATCGACCCGTGCTACCTGTCCTGGCAGGTCAAGCGCCGCCTCGGTCGGCAGTTCCGGTTCATCGAGCTGGCCAACGACGTCAACCACGAGATGCCCGAGCACGTCGCCCAGCGGATCATGGGTGGGCTGAACCGGGACGGCCGGGCCGTCAGCGGCGCCCGACTGCTGCTGCTCGGTCTGGCGTACAAGAAGAACACCGGCGACATGCGCGACTCCCCCGCCGTGGACGTGGCCCGTCGGTTGCAGGCCCTCGGCGCCGAGGTGCACGCCGTCGAGCCGTACGCCGAGGCGCACCAGATCCCCGCCGGAGTCACAGTGGTCGGGCTCAGCGAGCGTGAGGTGCGTGCGGCCGACGCGGTGGTGGTGGTCACCGACCATGACACCTTCGACTACGACCTCGTGGTCAGGCACGCCCGCTACGTCTTCGACACCCGCAACCGGTGCGTCGGCCCGATGGTCGAGCGCCTGTAGACCCGGCACCGCTGGCCGGTCCCGCCGCCGGGGAAGATGGCGGGACCGGCCAGCGGATGTCCGTCCGGTCGCCGGGGTCGGACCCGGCCGGTCCGGACCGCGACCGGCTCACTGGTCGGCGAGCGCCTCGACGACCGGGCGGGACAGCGCCCGGCGGGCCGGCAGCACCGAGGCGAGCAGAGCGGCGAGCACCGCGACACCGAGGATCAGCCCGAGCTGGCCGAGCGGCAGCACCACGTGGAAGTCGCCGCCGAGGCGGTCCAGCAGGGCCATCGCGGACGCGCTGACTCCGGTGCCGAGCCCGACCCCGAGCACCGCGCCGACCAGCGCCATCAGCACCGCCTCGACGGCGAGCACAGCCCGCATCCGCCCTCGGGTGAGCCCGACCGCCCGCAGCACGGCGTTCTCCCTGGTCCGTTCGACCACCGACAGGCTCAGGGTGTTCGCTACACCGACCAGGGCGATCACCACGGCCAGACCGAGCAGCGCGGTGACGAAGGCGAGCAGCATGTCCACAGTGCCGGTGAGCATCTTCTTGTACGCGCCCTGGTCCATCAGGTTCACCGTCGGGTAGCGGCCCAGCACTGCGGTGATCGCGTCGCGGGCCCGCTCGGGGCTCACCCCGGCGGCGGGGTCGATCTCGGCCAGGTAGCCGCGCCGGGCGGGGAAGAGCTCGGCGAAGTCCTGGTCGGACAGGTCGATGACGTGACCCGCGGGCACCTCACCGCCAGGGCTGTCGTCGGTCACCACGGCGGCCACCCGGAACGACCTCCCCTCGACGGTCACCGGGGAGCCGACCTGCCAGCCGCGGGCCCGCGCCAACTCGCGATGCACCAGCACCTGCCCCGGCCCGACCCGCTCGGCGTCGCCGGCCAGCACTCCGCTCAGCGTCCGGCCGACCAGCGCCGGGTGGGCCGCGCGGATCTCGACGTCGTCGACGACAGTGTCGCGCTGCTCGTGCACGACACCAAGCTCGGGACGGGAGGCGAGCTCGCCGACGAGCGCGGCCGGCAGGTCCTGACCGATTCCGCTGACCACGAAGTCCGTCCCGATCTGGGCGTCCACGCTGCGTTCGATGCCGTCCTTGGTGCTGCGGGCGCCAACCATGAACGCTGAGACCAGTCCGATACCGATCACCAGCGCGGTGGCCGTCGCGGCGACCCGCCGCGGATTGCGCACCGTGTTGCTCACCGCCAGCTCACCGACGGTGCCGAGCACTCGTCGGACCGGCCAACCGAACACCCGGGCCAGCGCGGGGACGAGCACCGGCCCGAACAACACGATCCCGAAGAAGGTGAGCACCCCACCGACCGCCACCAGTAGTAGCTGACCGGCGCTGGCGGCGCCGGCCAGCGCGGCCACACCGACGGCGAGGACCACCGCGCCGATGCTCAGCCGAACCCGACCAGCACCCCGGCTGGGCTGCACCGCGGCGTCGGTGAGCGCGGCCACCGGTGCGATCCGTGTGCCCCGCCAGGCCGGCAGCAGGGCGGCGCACACGGTGAGCCCGGTGCCCAGCAGCAGGCCGGTGAGCACCGTCGAACCGGTCACGGTCAGCCCACCGGTGACCGGCACGTCCAGTTGGGACAGCAGCAGCCGCAACCCGGCGGCGAGGGCCACCCCGAGCAGCACCCCGAGCGCGGAGGCGACCAGCCCCAGCACCGCCGACTCCAGCACTGTGGATCGGAAGACCTGTCCCCGGGTGGCGCCGATCAGGCGCAGCAGCGCGGTCCGTCGGGTCCGCTGGGCCAGCACGATCGCGAAGGTGTTGGCGATCACGAAGCCGGCCACCACGATGGCGACCCCCACGAAGATCAACAGCAGCATGCGGAACTGGTCCACGTTGCGGACCGCGTCCTCCACGGCCTCGTCGAGGATCTGCTGGCGACTCTTCACCGTGGCTTCGGCGCCGGACGCGGCGCGTACCTTCTCGGTCAGCGCCGCGACGTCGGCGCCCGGTCGGGCCGCCACCATGATCCGGCCGTAGCCCCGCTCGCCGGTGAGGGCCAAGGCGTCCGGCCCGACCAGGCCGACGAACGGACCGCCGACATCGCGGGCGGTGTCCGCCACGTCGACGGTGCCCACCAGGGTGTACGGGCGGGCCGCCCCGCCGGAGGCGCCGATCCGGACCGCCGCGCCGAGCCCGAAGCCCTGCTCGGCCGCCGTCGGCGCGTCGAGCACCACCTCGCCGGCCCGGTCGGGCAACCGGCCGGCCACCACGTCGTACGAGCGCAGCGCGTCCTCGGTGGGGATGGCGACGAGCATGGTGAAGCCGAGCACCGGCCGACCGTCGGCTCCGACGATCCCGGCGGTGTTGGTCAGCTCACCGGCGGCGGCGGCCACCCCGTCGACCGCCCGCACCCGGTCGACCAGCGCCGGGGCCA
This sequence comes from Micromonospora arida, assembly GCF_003857035.1. Taxonomy (GTDB): domain Bacteria; phylum Actinomycetota; class Actinomycetes; order Mycobacteriales; family Micromonosporaceae; genus Micromonospora; species Micromonospora arida. The sequence goes on along the minus strand of NZ_QGSY01000342.1, from coordinate 4,903 downwards.
ACACCTCTCGGCCGGCCGAGTAGACCCCCAGATCGGTGTGGCGGTCGAAGGTGCCGGCCCGCTCGTACGCCCCGGCCCGCATCCCGTCGACGAACATCATCGTGCCGGCGACGAACGCGACGCCGAGCACGACGGCGAGCGCCGAGAGCAGCATGCGCAGCGCCTCGGCGCGCAGCGAACGCAGGGTCAGGCGGATCATGCGGGGCTCCCGGTGCAGGTGGCGGATCGGACCCCTCCGACGCTATGGCCGGAACCGGTCTGTCGATCTCCACCTGCGCGCTCGACCTGCGTGCGCCCCGGGTCGCGGTGCGCCCGCCGGCCGCTACGACCCAGGTCGTACGCGGTGTCATCCGCCGGGCGTGACCAGCCCGCTCTCGTACGCCAGGACCACCGCCTGGACCCGGTCGCGCAGCTGGAGTTTCGCCAGGATCCGCCCGACGTGGGTCTTCACCGTCGCCTCGGCCACGTGCACCCGGGCGGCGATCTCCGCGTTGGACAGCCCCTGGGCGACCAGCAGCAGCACCTCCCGTTCCCGTTCGGTGAGCTGCGCGAGTCGAGGGTCGGCGCCCGGAGCGGCGCCGAGCTGCCCGGCGAACCGGTCCAGCAGGCGTCGGGTGATCGACGGAGCCACCACCGAGTCGCCCTGGGCCACCACCCGGATCGCGGCCAGCAACTCCTCCGGCGGGACGTTCTTGAGCAGGAAGCCACTCGCCCCGGCCTGCAGCGCCGCGAACGCGTCCGCCTCGGTGTCGAAGGTGGTCAGCACCAGCACCCGAGGGCCACCAGCGGGCCGCTCGGCGCAGAGTCGACGGGTCGCCTCCACCCCGTCCATGGTGGGCATCCGGATGTCCATCACCACCACGTCGGCCTCGGTGCGGGCGAGCACCCGCAGGGCGTCCGCGCCGTCGATCGCCTCCCCGACGACCTCCAGGTCGGGCTGGGATTCCAGCACCATCCGGAACCCGGCGCGGACCAGCGCCTGGTCGTCCACGATCACCACCCGGACCGTCATGCCGCAATCACCTCCGTTGCCGGCTCTGACGGTAGCGGCAGCCGAACCTCTACTTGCCAGCCCCCGGCCAGCCGGGGACCGGCGGTGAGGCTGCCGTCGTACACCGTCACCCGCTCCCGCATGCCGAGCAGGCCGTGACCGCCGGACGGCGCCGGGCTGACCAGCGGGCGGCCGCGACCGTCGTCGACCACCCGGACCACGACGGCCTCGGCGGTGTACGACAGGACGACCTCGACGCCCGCGCCGACGCCGGCGTGCTTGAGCGCGTTGGTCAACGCCTCCTGCACCACCCGGTAGACGGTCAGCTCCAGGCCCGGCGGCAGGGCCGGTGGCGCACCGGTGACGGTGCTGCGGACGTGCAGACCGGCGTCGTCGAAGCGGGCCAGCAGGTCGGGCAGCTCGGCCAGCGCGAGGCGTCGGTGCTCGGGGTCGGCCGCCACCGCCAGCCCGTCGGCCCCGTCCGCGCCGGCCGGGCCGGCGTCGCGCAGAACGCCGACCAGGCGGCGCATCTCCTCCAGCGCCTGCCGGCCGGTGTCCGCGACCACCTTCACGGCGGTGCGCGCCTGGGCGGGGTCACGGTCGAGCATGAACCGGGCCCCGTCCGCCTGGACGATCATCACGGCCATGCTGTGGGCGACCACGTCGTGCAGCTCACGGGCGATCCGGGTGCGCTCCTCGGCGACCGCCGCCCGGGACTCGGCCTCCCGCTCGCGTTCCAGGGTGGTGGCCCGCTCCTCCAGGCTGAGCACGTAGAGCCGGCGGGTCCGCACGTTCAGCGCGACCAGCCACACCGCCCCGGTGACCAGTGCGTACCACAGCGCGGTCACCCACCACTGGATGACGTTGGGGGTCTGTGCGGCGGCCAGCAGCACGCCGACTGCCGCGACCGCGCCGGCGAGTACGCCGTCGCGCAGCCGCCGGCCGTACTTCACCACGCTGTAGAGCGCGATCAGGACGGCCACGTCGTAGATGAGCGGACCCCAGCGGGCGATCACCTGGATCAGGGCGAGCACCGCGACCGCCACCGTCACCGCGCTCGGGTGGGTGCGGCGGAACAGCAGCGCCACCGCCATCCCCACGCCCACCGCCGTGGCCGCCCAACCGCCCGGCTGGTTCACCGCCGCGGCCAGGGAGACGAGGACCACCAGCGCGGCGACGGCCACGTCGAAGGCGGCGCCGCGCAGCGGGCGACCGAACAGGGTGCGTCTCACGGTCACCCAGCGTACGTGCCGGGATGCAAGGCCCTCGCGCCCCGCGCCCGGGCTCAGCCGCCGAGGACCTCACGCATGCGGTCGATCTCGACGGTCTGCTCGGTGGCGACGGAGTTGGCGAACTCGTTGAGCGTCAGGTCGGAGCCGACCGTGAGCAGGTTGGTGGCCATCTCGATGGCGCCCTGGTGGTGCTCGGTCATCATCTGGACGAAGAGCCGGTCGAAGTCGGCGCCACGGGCCGCGGCGAGCTGCCGCATCGCCTCTGGCGACTGCATGCCGCGCATGGTGCCGTGGTCGTGCCCCTGCACCTCCGCCGGCAGGCCACGGGTCTGCAGCCAGCCGCGCATCATGCCCATCTCCGGCCCCTGGCTGGCTCGGATGCGCTCGGCGATGGCCCGGACGTCGGGGTCGGCGGCCCGGTCGGGGGCGAGCTCCGCCATCGCCAGGGCCTGCGCGTGGTGCGGGATCATCATCCGGACGAAATAGACGTCCAGCGAGTTGTGCGAGGCGGGACCGGCGTCGCGGACCTCGTGCGCCGGGCGGGTGGCCGCCGTCTCGCCCGGGCGGCCGGGCGCGATGACGGTCAGGTCGGTGGGGACGGGGCTGGCCGTCGGCGACGCGGCGGAGGTGGCGGGCGCGGAGACCGGCTGCGGTGCGCTCGTGCCGGTGTCGCCGTCGAGGCGGATCACCATGAACACCACCAGCGGCAACACGAGAGCCAGTGTGACGACCGCCAGGGTGCGTGCGCGCCGGTTGGTCATGGGCCACTCCCTGCAGTCGAGGTCACCGCGATGCTATCCATTGAAGAACCCACTTTCATGTGATCCAGCTCACATCGACGTTCTTCGTCGGACGGTAACGTGTCAACCATCGTCTCCCCCTTGCGAAGGGCCCCGCCGATGATCAGATTCCACAAGCCACGGTTACGACAACTGCGTGTCGTGGCACTCGCCACGACCGGCCTCCTCGTCGCCAGCGCCCTCGTCGCCCCGGCGAGCAGCGCCCAGACGGTGCCGCAGGCGGCCCCGGCCCCCGCGCTCACCAACACGATCCCGGGCGTCGACGAGATCGTGAGCAGCCCCAACCTGCGCCAGATCGCCAACGTCCCCAAGGTCGCCCCACTGGACGCGACCAACAGCGACATCGCCTTCCAGGGCAAGTACGCGTTCGCCGGCAACTACAACGGCTTCGTCATCTATGACATTTCGCGGCCCAGCGCGCCGACGGTCAAGGCCCGGGTGCTCTGCCCGGGGTCGCAGAACGACATCTCCGTCCACGGTGACCTGCTCTTCCTCTCCACCGACTCGTCGCGCAGCGACGACTCCTGCAACAGCACCACGCAGGGAGCGGACGTGAAGGGCTCGTGGGAGGGCATCAAGGTCTTCGACATCAAGGACAAGGCCAACCCGCGCTACATCAAGTCCGTCGAGACGGCCTGCGGCTCCCACACCCACACCCTGGTGCCGGGCAAGGACCGCAAGGCCATCTACCTGTACGTCTCGTCGTACAGCCCGCGGGCCGAATTCCCGGACTGCCAGCCGCCGCACGACTCCATCTCCATCATCAAGGTGCCGGTGAAGAAGCCGACCGACGCGGCCGTGGTCGCGACGCCGAACCTCTTCCCGGACGGCGGCTTCCCCGGCAGCCAGACCGGCTCGGCGACCACCGGTTGCCACGACATCACCGCCTACCCGTCGAAGGACCTGGCCGCCGGCGCCTGCATGGGTGACGGCATCCTGCTCGACATCAAGAACCGCGAGGCCCCCCGGGTCATCAACCGGGTCCGGGACGAGGTCAACTTCGCGTTCTGGCACTCGGCCACCTTCAACAACGCCGGCACCAAGGTGATCTTCACCGACGAGCTGGGTGGCGGCGGGGCGGCGACCTGCAACGAGACCGTCGGCCCGAACCGCGGCGCGGACGCCATCTACGACATCGCCGGCCGCGGCAACGCCCGGACGATGACCTTCCGCAGCTACTACAAGATCCCCCGGGCGAACGCCGACACCGAGAACTGCGTGGCGCACAACGGCTCGCTGATCCCGGTGCTCGGCAAGGACATCATGGTCCAGGCGTGGTACCAGGGTGGTATCTCGGTGTTCGACTTCACCGACTCGGCCAACCCGAAGGAGATCGCCTTCTGGGAGCGCGGCCCGCTCTCGGCCGACACGTTCGTCGGCGGCGGCACCTGGTCCGCGTACTACTACAACGGCCACATCTACTCGAACGACATGGTGAAAGGCCTGGACGTCCTGGAGCTGAACGACTGGCGTACCTGGTCGGCCAAGCTGACCCGCTACCAGGAGCTCAACGTGCAGACCCAGCCCAGCTACCTGGGCTGGTAGCCACCACGCACCACGCACCACGCACCACGCACCACACCGGGCCCGGTCCCCGATCTCCGGGGGCCGGGCCCGGCCCTGTTCGCGCACGTCCGCCCGTCAGCTCATCGGCAGGATCCTCCACATGTCCATCGGGACGCCGGTGGGGCCGATCGTCGGTTGTCTCCCGCCCCGGGCCGGCCTGTCGGGTTCCGCGCGCCGCAGCACCTCGGCTGGTCGACCGCGCTCCCCCGGTCCTCGGTGGGGCTGGTCACCCTGACGGCGCCAGCGCGGGCGGCAGACCCGCCACCGTGTCAACGTGGTCAGACGTGAAGCTTGACGTCGTCGCACCGCCCGCC
>NZ_QGSY01000319.1 GCF_003857035.1 Micromonospora arida | reverse complement strand
GGCGCGCCGCGGGGCGCACAGCTGGCGCCGGCTCCGTTACGACGGAGCCGGCGCGCCGATGATCTTCCGGTTGTGGTCAGGCGGCCGTGCACTGGACGTCACGGCTGAGGCGGGTCGGGCGGGTCTGCGGGACGGTCAGTGGGGCGGCCACCGCCGCCTGGGCGTTTGGGTCGAGCCAGACCCGTACGGCTGGCCGACCCGGCGCGAGGCCCGGAATGCCCGCGATGTGCTGCTCGCGGCGGGTGAGCATGGCCACGTCGACGGTGAACTCGAAGAGCCGCCAGTCGACCTGCGGCTCGGCCCGGGCGCTGTGCGCCAACTGGGCCACGAGGACCGGATCGGTCACCGGACGGGCGTGCCCCGCCACGTACGCCTCGTCGTCGCTCTCCTCCGCGGGGAAGGAGTGCAGCGCGTAACGGCCGTCACGTTCGAGGTCGCGCCGCTTGGGCGAGTCGATGATGAAGCAGAACAGCCCCTCGGCGGTGATGACCGGAGAGACCGGATGGACGCGGGGCCCGCCGTCGGCACGGACCGTGGCCAGATAGCCGAAGCCCGGCCCGTATTGCTGGAGGAGAACGCGGATCCCGTCGGCGAGTCGGGGCTCGTCGGCGGCGAATTCGGACCAGGAAGCCATGCGGGCATTCTATCGAACAAATGTACGAGCAGCGACCTCGACGCGCTGGTCACCGGCACCGAATCCGGCCACTTTCGGGAACGCGGCTATGGTGGTCCGATGCTGCTCTCCGACCGCGACCTGGTCTCCGAGATCAAGGCCGGCACGCTGGGCCTGGAGCCGTTCGAGCCCACTCTGGTCCAACCGTCCAGCATCGACGTCCGACTCGACCGGCTGTTCCGGGTCTTCAACAACCACCTCTACACCCACATCGATCCCGCCATGCAGCAGGACGACCTGACCTCGGCGGTCGAGGTCCCCGACGGCGAGCCGTTCGTGCTGCACCCAGGGGAGTTCGTCCTCGCCTCGACACTGGAGGTCATCTCGCTGGGTGACCAGCTCGCCGGCCGACTGGAGGGCAAGAGCTCCCTGGGCCGGCTCGGGCTGCTCACGCACTCCACCGCCGGCTTCATCGACCCGGGCTTCTCCGGTCACGTGACACTGGAACTCTCGAACGTGGCGAACCTGCCGATCACCCTGTGGCCGGGCATGAAGATCGGGCAGCTCTGCATCTTCCGGCTCTCCTCGCCGGCCGAGCACCCGTACGGCTCGGTGGTCTACGGCTCGCGCTACCAGGGCCAGCGGGGGCCGACACCCAGCCGCGCCTGGCAGCACTGGCGCACCTGGCCCACCCGCTGAGGTTCGGCCGCCAGGACCGAGACGACGAGGGCCCGCCGCGACGGATCGCGACGGGCCCTTCGGTCATCGAAAGGTCAGCCTGGACGGCCGTAGCTGTGGATCGGGCCGTCGTCGACCTTCTTCATCTTGACCGGTTGACCGGCCTGCGAGGCGTGCACCACCCAGCCGCCGCCGACGTACATGCCGACGTGGTGGATGTCGCTGTAGTAGAAGACCAGGTCGCCGGGGCGCAGGTCACCCTTGCTGACGTTCTTGGTGACCCGGCTCTGCGCGGCGGCGTTGTGCGGCAGCGACACGCCGGCCTTCGCCCAGGCCGCCAGCATCAGACCGGAGCAGTCGTACGAGTTCGGGCCCTCGGCACCCCAGACGTAGGGCTTGCCGATCTGCGCGCAGGCGAACTTGACCGCGGTGCCCGCGGCGCCGCCGGGGTAGCTACCCGGGCAGGGTGCCGGGCGCAGCGGACCGCCGCCGCCGCTGCCGTACACCTTGAGGCGCAGCTTCTGCAGGCGGTCGATCTCTTCGTTGATCTGCTTCTTCTTCGCCGCCAGCTGAGCTTCGGTGCGGGTCAGCTGGGCCACCATCTCGTCCAGCGGCGCCTTCTGCGCGGCCAGCTGGTCGCGCAGGTCGGCCACCTGGCGTACGTCCTTCTGCTGGTTGTGCGCGAAGCGGTCGAGCATTTCGAGCTGGCCGACCACCTCGCTGGGCGACCGGCTGCCCAGCACGGCGTTGACTGTCGAGACGTTCTCACCCTTGTAGGCGCGTACGGCCAGGGCGCTGACCTTGTCCATCGCGGCGTCGACCTGGCGCTCCAGCGGAGTGATCCGGGCGGCCAGCGCGTCGGCCTGCTTCCGCTTCGCGGCGAGGTCGGTGCGGGTGGCGTTGTGCCGTTCGATGATCGGTTCGAGCTTGTTCCAGTCGGCGTCGATCTGGCGCTCGATCTCGGCGACGGACGGGTCGGCGTGCGCCGCCGTGGCACTGCCGGTCAGGACGACGGCGATGCCGGCCAGCGCGGCGAGTGCGGTGGTGAAGCGGGACCAGCGTGGGCGCGGCACGATCGACGCCGGGCCGGCTGATGCCGACCGCTCGGACGACGGCCGCGGGGCATGGAGTGCCACCGGGGTTCCGTACTCCTTCTTCCTGACCGCCTACCGGGTTAGCTGACGGGTTCGGGCGGGAAGTCGGCGCCCTACCGCAGTGGCTGCGGATTCACCCCGAGGGACCTGGGTCCCCGGTTCGCTCGGAAACGACTCGGCGGTGTCGGTCCGTTACCGCCCGGGCTGGGCGGAGCTGCTGTCGGGCCGACGAATGACCAGAGTAGAGACGCTTGTTACCGATCCGCAACCCGTGCGGCCGTGACACTCCGTACGGATTGGGCGAGGTCACCGACCGTGTGTGAAGAATTCTTTCCGCACGCTTCGATAGATGGAAAGGTATTGACGCAACCTCCCGGACGGCGCGATGGTGACCTGACCTCACTCCGCGAGAATCTAGGGGGTTCGATGCACCATCCAACCCTGTCGACCGGCTGGCGCGCGCTGCTCGCCGCCACCGTGGTCGCCGCCGCGACCACGGTGCCGCTCTCCAGCGGCCCGGCCGCCGCCGCGCCCGCCACCGACCGTCAGCAGCAGTACGCCGCAGCGGCCACCGAGTACGGCGTGCCGGCCGTCGTGCTGCTCGGCGTCTCCTTCCTGGAGTCCCGTTGGGACACCAACGCCGGCACACCGAGCACCAGTGGCGGCTACGGCCCGATGCACCTGACCGACGCGCGGCACGTGGCCGCCCTACCCGGGCGCGGCCACCACGACGCCGGCGCCGAGGACCCACGCGGCGACGACTCCCGTTCCGCCCGGGTGCCCGCCCCCCGGCCGGTCGAGGCACCCGCGCCGTCCACCGCCGCATTGCAGACCGTGGACTCCGCCGCCGCGCTGACCGGCGCCACCCCCGAGGCACTGCGCACCGACGCGGGCCTCAACATCCGGGGTGGGGCCGCGCTGCTGAGCGCGTACCAGAGAGATCTGGGCGCGCCGGTCGGCGCGGACACCGACCCTGCGGCCTGGTACGGCGCGGTGGCCCGCTACTCGGGCGCGGACAGCGCCGACGCCGCGGCGGCCTTCGCCGACGAGGTCTTCACCACCATCGGCGCGGGCGAAGCCCGGGTGACCGACGACGGCCAGCGTGTCACCCTGCCGGCCCGCGTGGTGCGGCCCGAGCGTTCCTGGTTGGACCGGTTGGGCCTGCGCCGCCTGGCCCGCCCGGACGGGGTGGAGTGCCCACGCACCATCTCCTGCGAGTGGATCCCGGCGCCCTACGAGGCGTTCGGCGACGGGGACTACGGCAACCACGACCTCTCCGACCGGCCCGCGCGGCAGAAGATCGAGTACATCGTCATCCACGACACCGAGGCGAGTTGGGCCACGACCCTGCAACTCGTCCAGGATCCGACCTACGTGAGCTGGCACTACTCGCTGCGCTCGGTCGACGGGCACATCGCCCAGCACGTGAAGACCAAGGACGTCGGCTGGCACGCCGGCAACTGGTACGTCAACGCGAAGTCGATCGGGTTGGAACACGAGGGCTTCGCGGCGCAGGGCACCTGGTACACCGAGGCGATGTACCGGACCTCGGCGAAGCTGGTCCGGCACCTGGCGCTGCGGCTGGGCATCCCGCTGGACCGCCAGCACATCATCGGCCACGACAACGTGCCCGGCACCATCGCCTCGACCGTGCGGGGAATGCACTGGGATCCGGGCCCGTACTGGGACTGGACGCACTACTTCGACCTGCTGCACGCACCTCGACTGGACACCGGCACCCCGGCCACCGGGCTGGTCCGGATCGACCCCGACTACACCACCAACCAGCCGGCGTTCACCGGCTGCGTCACAGTGGGCGTGCCCTGCGCGCCGCGCGGCTCCTCGGCGGTGGTGCTGCGCAGCGCACCGGCCGCGGACGCGCCGCTGGTCAACGACATCGCGCTCCGCCCGGACGGCAGCCCGAACACGATGGCGGTGTCGGACCACGGGGCCCGGGCGTCCGCCGGGCAGACGTACGCGCTGGCCGGACGGCAGGGCGACTGGACGGCGATCTGGTATCTCGGGCAGCGGGCCTGGTTCCACAACCCGGCGTCCGCGCCGACCGCCAGTTGGACCGTCGGCGTCGTGGCGACGCCGAAGCCCGGAAAGGCCACCATTCCGGTCTACGGACGGGCGTACCCGGAGCAGTCCGCGTACCCGGACGGGGTGCCCTACCAGGCGATCTCGCCGCTCCAGTACACGCTGGCCGCCGGGCAGCGGTACTCCGTCGGCGCCGTGCTGGCCGGCGAGTACTACCGGGCCAGCACGTTCGACGGTTCCTCGCCCGGCGACTGGACGGTGATTCGCGGCAAGAACCGGTACGCGCAGATCCAGTTCGGCCACCGGATCATGTACGTCGACCTCGCCGACGTGCAGCTGTTGCCCTCCCCGGTGGGGGCACCCCGCTGAGAACCACGACGGCCCCCGGTCGGTGACCGGGGGCCGTCGTGTCGCGCGAGGTGGATCAGCCGGGTCTGCGGAACCCGGCGATGGGCATTGTGGTGATGCTGGAGACCTGCACCGGTTTGCCGGCGCGTGGCGCGTGCACCATCTGGTTGTTACCCAGATAGAGGCCGACATGACTCAGGCCGGAGAAGAAGAAGACCAGGTCACCGGGGCGGGCGTCGCCTCGCGAGATGGCCTTGCCCTCGTTCCACTGGTCACCGGTGTGGTGCGTGAGGTAGATCCCGGCCGCCTTGTAGGCGTACTGGGTCAGCCCCGAGCAGTCGAACGAGTTCGGCCCGGTGGCGCCCCAGACGTACGGCTTGCCGACCTTGCCGCAGGCGGTCTTGATCGCGGTGCGGGCCGCCGCACTGAACACTCCGTTGATGGTCGGGCAGGCCGCCGTCTTGACAGTGGTCTTGGGCATCGACGCCTCGAGTTGCTTGATCTCGGCGTCGATCTGCTTCTTCTTGGCCGCCAGATCATTCTGCTGCTTGGTCTGGGTGACGATCAGCGCGTCCAGCTTCTGCTTCTCGCCGTCGTACTTGGCCCGCACGGCCAGCACGCCCTCGACCTCCTTGCGCTCCTGCGAAGCGAGCCGGTCGAGGATGGTGAGCTGCTCGGTGAGCGTGTCCGGCTTGGCGCTGACCAGCAGCGCACCGATGTCGTGTGACGGGCCGGAGATGTAGTAGCGGGAGGCGAGGTCGCCGACCCGGTTGAGCGCCAGCTCGCTCTGCAGCGCCAGCGGCTCGATCTTCTTCTGGAGGTTCGCCGACTTCTGCCGGTTGACCTTCAGCTGCGCCCGGACCTTGTTGTACTGCTCGATGGTGGGCTCCAACTGCTCCCACTTCTTGTCGATCTGCGCCTCGATCTCGTCGACCGTGGGCGCGGCATGTGCCGGCGCGGTCAGCAGACCGGCACCGACGGCCGCGGCGGCGACCAGGGTCAGCACCCGGTACGCGACGCGACGCAGGCCACCAGAGCGAGCAGACGCGTTCAGGTCGTGACGATGAGGGGGCATGGTTGCCACCGGCACCGACTCCTTTGCAACCGACCGCCGGGCGCCTCGCGTGAGGGAAGGGCCGAGGCAGACGACCCACAGCGGTCGGTGCCCCACATTAGGGAAGCTGCGGGCGGTAATCAAGGCGAGCGCGGTAACCATCACTGTCGTGCAACCGCTTGCACACCAAGGGTATTGGTCTATCACCCAACGATTGCGGTCAATACGTCGTCAAGAGTGACCACACCGAGTGGGCGTCGCCCGTCGCTGACCAGCACCATGTGCCGCCGTTCGCGACGCATCGCCAGCAGCAGGTCGGCCAGCGTACGGTCCGGTGGCACCACCGCCAGCGGCCGGTAGACGTCGGCCGGCACCGGGGACCGGCGGCCCTGCCCTGCGTACCCGAGCACGTCCTTGACGTGCACAAAGCCGAGCACCCGACGGGTCGACCGCTGCACCACCGGGAACCGGGACCGCCCGGTCCGGGTCGCCAGCACCTCCAGTGACGCCGGCGAGACGTCCTCGGCCACCGTCACCACCGTCGACCACGGTTGCAGCGCGTCCGCCGCCGTCCGGGCGTGCAGGGCCAGCGCGCCGGTGATCCGCGCGTGCTGCTCCGCGTCGAGTAGCCCTTCGGTCCGCGCCTGGGAGACCAACCCGGCCAACTCCTCGGCGGTGAACACCGTCTTCACCGCCTCGGACGCCTCGATCCGCCAGAACGCGAGCACCCACCGGGCCGCCCATTTCATCGCGAGCAACAACGGTTTGGTGGCCACACAGAATGCCAGCATCGCCGGGCCGAGCCAGAGCGCGGAGACCTCCGGACCGGCAAGCGTGATGTTCTTCGGCACCATTTCACCGACGACCGTGTGCAGAAAGACCACCACGCCCAGTGCCAGCACGAACGCCACCGGGTGCACCGCCCGCTCCGGCAGGCCGGCCGCGTGGAACGGCGGCTCCAGCAGGTGGGCCAGCGCCGGTTCGGCGATCGCGCCCAGACCCAACGAGCAGACCGTGATGCCGAGCTGCGCGCCAGCGATCATCAGCGGGATCTGGTTCATCGCCGACAACGCCCAGCGGGCGCGTTTCGACCCGGCCGCCAGGGGCTCGATCACCGTCCGGCGGGACGCGATGAGCGCGAACTCGCTGCCCACGAAGAACCCGTTGCCGAGCAGCAGCACCACGGTCACCAGCAGCTCAGTCATCGTCGTCCGGATCCGCCGGGCGCAGCACCCGGACCTGCTCGATCCGGTGCCGCTCCACCTCGACCACTGTGAACTCCCAGCCGTCCGTCTCGACCGTCTCGCCCGCCAGCGGGATGTGGCCGAGCTGGGCCATCAGGAACCCGGCCAGGGTCTCGTACGGCCCCTCGGGCAGCCGGAAGCCGGTCTGCTCGGCCACCTCGTCCGAGCGGAGCACACCGTCGACCAGCACGGTGCGCTCACCGCCCGGCACGGTCAACTCGGCCGACCCGTCGTCGTCCACGCTCGCCGGGTCGAACTCGTCGGCGATCTCCCCGACCAACTCCTCGACGAGGTCCTCGACGGTCACCACGCCGTCCGTGCCGCCGTACTCGTCGACCACGATGGCCAGGTCGGCCCCGGCCGCCTTCAGCGCGGCCAGGACACCGTCCAGGTTCAGGCTCTCCGGCACGTACACCGGCTCGCGGGCCACCGAGCCGACCCGGGTCGACACACGGTCGGCCAGCGGCACGCCCAGCGCGTCGGGCACAGCGGCCACACCGGTCACCAGATCCAGGGTCTCCTCGTACACGGGGAACCGGGTCCGCCCGGTCCGCCGCGACTCCTCCAGCAGCTCCGCCACGGTGGCGGTGGCGCGCAGCGCGACCACGTCCACCCTGGGGGTCATCGCCTCCGCGGCCCGCTTGTCACCGAAGCGGATCGTGCGACGCAGCAGCATCGCGGTGTCCGTGGGCAGCGCGCCGGCCCGCGCCGAGATGCCCGCCAGCAGGCCCAACTCCTCCGGCGAGCGGGCGCTTGCCAACTCTTCCTGTGGCTCCACGCCGAGCGCCCGGACCAGTCGGTTCGCCGAGCCGTTCAACCCCCGGATCACCCAGCCGAACGTCCGGGAGAAGGTGTGCATCGGGCCGGCCGTGGCCAGCGCCGCCGGCATGGGCCGGGCCAGCGCCGCGTTCTTCGGCACCAACTCGCCGAAGAGCATGGAGATCAGCGTGGCCAGGGCCAACGCGAGGAACGGAGTGAGCCGCTCGGTGCTGTCTCCGGCCAGCGGGCGCAACAGCGGGGTGAAGAGCCGGGCCAGGGCCGGCTCGGCCAGGTAGCCGGTGAGCAGCGCGGTGATGGTGATGCCGAGCTGTGCCCCGGAGAGCTGGAAGGAGAGTTCGCGCAGCGCTGCGCGGACAGTCAGGGCGGCCTGGTCGCCCGCGGCGGCCCGCCGGTCGATCTCCGCCCGGTCGACCGTGACCAGCGCGAACTCGGCCGCGACGAAGAACGCGTTGCCCGCGGTCAGGGCTACGAAGCCGACCAGGGGCAACAGCGTCATCAAGAGCAGGCCGTCGATGAAAGATCCCAGGGGTACGCGTCTCAGCCGCCGATCGGCGCGGTCTCCTTGCCGCCCTGCGGCTGCTCGGGCTTGACGGAGCGGAGCAGCACGCTGGCCACGTCGATCACCTCGACCTGCTCGCCGGCGCCCTTGCCGTTGACCCCGTCGCTGAGCATCGTCGAGCAGAACGGGCAGCCGACCGCGACCGTCTTCGCCCCGGTGGCCATGGCCTCCTCGACCCGGTCCACGTTGATCCGCTTGCCGATCTTCTCTTCCATCCACATCCGGGCCCCGCCAGCACCGCAGCAGAAGGAGCGCTCGCTGTTACGCGGCATCTCGGTCAGGTCGCCCGCGATGGCGTCGCCGAGGACCTCCCGGGGGGCCGCGAAGACGCGGTTGTGCCGACCCAGGTAGCAGGGGTCGTGGTAGGTGACGCCGCCGTCGACCGGCTGCACCGGCGTGAGCTTGCCGGTGGCGACCAGGTGCGCGAGGAGCTGGGTGTGGTGGACCACCTCGAACTCGCCGCCGAGCTGCCCGTACTCGTTGCCCAGGGTGTTGAAGCAGTGCGGGCAGGTCGCGACGATCTTGCGCTTGGCCTTCTCCCGGCCGTCGAACGCCTCGTTCAGCGTCTCCACGTTCTGCTGGGCGAGCATCTGGAAGACGAACTCGTTGCCGATCCGTCGCGCAGGGTCACCGGAGCAGGTCTCGCCCTCGCCCAGGATCGCGAACTTCACGCCCGCCTCGTTGAGCAGCGTGGCCACCGCGCGGGTGGTCTTCTTGGCCCGGTCCTCGAACGCGCCGGCGCAGCCGACCCAGAACAGGTACTCGAAGTCGTCCACCTCGCCGACCCGGGGCACCTCGAAGTCCAGGCCCTTGGTCCAGTCCTCGCGGGTGTTCTGCGGGGCGCCCCACGGGTTGCCCTTGTTCTCCAGGTTGCGCAGCATCACCCCGGCCTCGGAGGGGAAGCTCGACTCGATCAGTACCTGGTAGCGGCGCATGTCGACGATGTGGTCGACGTGCTCGATGTCCACCGGGCACTGCTCGACGCACGCACCGCAGGTGGTGCAGGACCAGAGCACGTCCGGGTCGATGACACCGCCCTCCTCGGCGGTGCCGATCAGCGGCTTGTCGGCCTCGGCGAGGGCCAGCACGTCCAGGTGGGCGAGCTGCGCCTGGGTGGCCTTCTCCTCGCCGGTCAGGTCCTTGCCGCCGCCGGCCAGCAGGTAGGGCGCCTTCGCGTACGCGTGGTCGCGCAGGCTCAGCACCAGCAGCTTCGGCGACAGGGGCTTGCCGGTGTTCCAGGCGGGGCACTGCGACTGGCAGCGACCGCACTCGGTGCAGGTGCTGAAGTCCAGGAGGCCCTTCCAGCTGAACTGCTCGACGTGGGCGACGCCGAACTGGTCCTTCTCCGGGTCCGCCTCCTCGAAGTCGAGCGGCTTGCCCTGGCTGGTCATCGGGCGCAGCGCGCCGAGACCGGAGCCGGCCGGCTTGGCCGGCTCCCGCTTGAAGAAGATGTTGGGGAACGCCAGGAAGCGGTGCCAGGCGACGCCCATCGTGACGTTCAGGGAGATGACGATCAGCCACGTCATCGAAATGGCGATCTTGATGAGCGCGGCGACGCTCGCCCCGTCCGACCAGTCGGGCAGCACCGCGCCGACCGCGTGGCTGACCGGGGTGGCCCAGAGCGGGTACTCGAAGTGGTCAGTGGCGACCTTGAAGCCGCGGATCAGCAGGCCGAAGATCAGGACCAGCAGCACGATCCACTCGACGAAGTAGCCCTGCCACATGGTCGAGCCGGTGAACCGGGACCGCCCGCCCGGGCGGGTCGGCCGGTTGCGCAGCCGGATCGCCATCAGCACCAGGATGCCGACCAGGCCCAGCATGGTGATGATCTCGGTGGCCAACCCGAAGATCGTCCAGTGCCCGATGATGGGCAGCCCGCCGGTCGGGGTGACCACCTCGAAGTACGCCTCGAGCACCAGCAGCGACAGCACGACGAAGCCGACCATCACGAACCAGTGCGCGGCGCCCACCACGCCCCACTTGAGCATCCGGGTGTGGCCGGCCGTCTCCACCAGCATCGTCCTGGCGCGGGCGACCTTGTCGGAGAACCGTTCCGGCGCGGGTTGCCCGAGCCGGATGACTGCCACCATCTTCAGGACCGCACGCACCGCAAGCCACACCGCCACGGCGGTGATGGCGGCCGCGAGGATCGTGGTGACGATCTGGACGCTGCCCATCGAGTTGGCCTCCCCGGTCTGCTGCCTGATGACCTCGCTCTGCTCGGTCATGCAGTGCAGCCTACGCGAAGGTTACCCAGCGGTAACGTGAGTCATCTCGCAGTAGGCCGCGCTGCCTGCGCACACCATAGGTGGCCCTACCCGATCTTGCCGGGCAGGGGCTCGACGAGGTGACGTGGGACCGCCGACGCGACGGTCTGCTCGGATCAGCGCCAGCGAGAGAGCAACGCCAGCGAGGCGACCATCGCACCGAAGCCGACGGCGAGGTTCCAGTAACCCCACGCCATGACCGGGTACTCCTGCTCGGACAGGTAGTAGAGCACCAGCCAGCCGATGCCGACGACGATCAAGGCGACCGCGGTGATCGGCAACCACACCGGGCTAGGCTTGCGCGACGACGACGTCGTCGTCGGACGCACGTCCGTCGGCGGGGTGTACACCTTCTTCTTACGGACCTGAGACTTGGGCACGGCGCTCTCCAGAGGGGTGACGACCTCGTCCGGCCTGACAACCGGGCGCGGGGGCGACGGTCCATGGCCAATAATGTTCGAGAGCTAGCGTAGTCCCGATTGGCCGCCTGGACCACGAATGGGGTCAGGCCGGTGCACGGAGTGACCGAAAGAGGCGGGACTGTTCGCATCACCGGCCCAGCCGGCACGGACCGATCCCCGACACGCGGAAGGAACGCTCGGTGGAGTACACATCCGGCGCAACCTCCTGGCAGAAGGTCCTCCGACGGGCCGCTGCCGGGCTGCTGCCCCGGCGACCGCGCCAACGCCGTCCGGGCTGGTCGATCGGGGTGCCCCTGATCGCTGCGGCGGCCGGGTTGCTCTTCACCACCACCGCTACCACCGCGGGCGGCACCGCTCTGCGGGAGGACCGGCGCCCCCAGCTCAACCAGCTCATCGAGGACCGCCGCGAACAGGTCGCCGCCAGCGAGCGCCGCGCCGCCACCCTGCGCGGCGAGGTTGAGCAACGGACCAACACTCTGGCCGGCTCGGACGCCCCGATCAAGGCTCAGCAGAATCGCGCCCAGGGCAGCCTCCAGGACGCTGGATTCACCGCCCTCAGCGGGCCCGGGGTCACCGTCGAGCTGAACGACGCGCCCCAGCTCGACCAGACGCAGTCGGACGCCAGCAACGACGACCTGGTGGTGCATCAGGGGGACGTACAGGCGGTGGTCAACGCGCTCTGGGCCGGCGGAGCCGAGGCCATGTCAATCATGAATGTCCGCGTGCTCACCACCAGCGCGGTACGCTGCGTCGGTAACACCCTGCTGCTTCACGGCCGGGTGTACTCCCCACCGTTCAAGATCGTGGCAATCGGCGATCCCGCTGCCCTCCAGCAGGCCCTCGCCAGCTCTCAGGGAGTCCGGTTGTTCAAGGACGCGGTCGACGACTACCAGCTTGGTTACAAGGAGACGGCCTCCACGGTGCGAGTTCCCGCATTCGAGGATTCCACCGCCCTGCGCTCGGCTACGGTGCCCAAGTGAGCGGGCCGGACGAGCGACGCGACGGGCGACACCGGGACCAGACCGACGAGCCGACCGCCTTTCTGCCCAAGTTCGACCGGCCCGAGTCGGCACCGGGCCGACCGACCCCGGCCAGCAACTGGCCCGAGCCGGTGCTGCACCCGCCACGAGCCGAGCAGCCGCCGCGAGCCGAGCAGCCGCCGCCGAGCGCCACTCGACCCGAGCCGACCGGGACCTCGGGCCGTCCAGGTGCCGAAGCACCGCCGCCCTGGCCCGGCAGCGCAGCTACCGGGCCGGGCTCACACGGCGGCGCCGGAATTCCCCCCGCGACCACCTCCGGCCGGCCGACCGCCAGCAACCAGGGCCCGGTTCGGCCCGCTGCCCCCGGCAACGCCCCGACCCGACC
>NZ_QGSY01000318.1 GCF_003857035.1 Micromonospora arida | reverse complement strand
GGGCGGTACGGGTAACGCTCCGCCTCGGTGCGACTGCTGATCCCGGTGAGCACCAGGATGGTCTCCAGCCCCGCCTCCAGGCCACACAGGATGTCGGTGTCCATCCGGTCACCGATCATCGCGGTGCTCTCCGAGTGCGCGTTGATGGTGTTGAGCGCCGAGCGCATCATCATCGGGTTGGGCTTGCCCACGAAGTACGGCTCGACCCCGGTCGCCTTGGAGATCATGGCGGCGACCGAGCCGGCGGCGGGTAGCGCGCCCTCCACGGACGGGCCGGTCACGTCGGGGTTGGTGCAGATGAACCGGGCACCGTCGTTGATCAGGCGGACGGCCTTGGTGATCGCCTCGAAGCTGTAGGTGCGGGTCTCGCCGAGCACCACGTAGTCGGGGGCGAAGTCGGTCAGCACGTAGCCGACGGCGTGCAGCGCCGTGGTCAGCCCGGCCTCACCGATGACGTACGCGGTGCCACCCGGCCGCTGGTCGGCGAGGAACTGGCCGGTGGCCAGGGCGGAGGACCAGATCGACTCCTCCGGCACGTCCAGCCCCATCCGGCTGAGCCGGGCCGTCAGGTCCCGCGGGGTGTAGATCGAGTTGTTGGTCAGCACCAGGAACGGCTTGCCGGAGGCGCGCATCCGGTTGATGAACTCCGGCGCGCCGGGCACCGGCTGGCCCTCGTGCACCAGCACGCCGTCCATGTCGGTCAGCCAACTCTGCACGGGCTTACGGTCATGCATGATGATCCTCAGAGGTCAGGGGCGACGGGTCGGCACGCAACAGACGGTGGGGCAGGTGTCCCACATGGGCAGCTCGCCCAGGCGGCGGCGTAGCTGCGCGCCGTCCGGGTCGGTCCGCTCGGTGACCAGCTCACGCACCATGGTCACGAAGCGCGGGTCGGTGCCCGGCGTGCCGGCCCGGACGAAGTCCAGGCCGAGCTGCTTCGCCGTCTCCAGCGCTTCGGTGTCCAGGTCCCACACGACCTCCAGGTGATCGGAGACGAAACCGATCGGGCTGACCACCACGCCGGTGGTGCCACCCTGCGCAAGGGTGGCCAGGTGGTCGTTGATGTCCGGTTC
This sequence comes from Micromonospora arida, assembly GCF_003857035.1. Lineage (GTDB taxonomy): Bacteria > Actinomycetota > Actinomycetes > Mycobacteriales > Micromonosporaceae > Micromonospora > Micromonospora arida. The sequence continues at coordinate 11,564 of NZ_QGSY01000318.1, read as the reverse complement.
CAGCCACGGCACCTGCGGCGGGCCGGAGCGGCTCTGCCAGACCAGGTCGTACGCCAGGTCGGGTGCGGCGGCCGCGGCGACGAGCCGGGCGGTCTCGTGCAGCTGCGCCTCGTACCGGCCGCCGTGCGGGCCGGCGTTGGCCGCCATCGAGTTGGGGACGGAGTGGGCGGTGAAGACCAGCCGGGTGGTGTCCCGCAACGCCGGGTCGAGCTGGCCCAGGGCCGCGCGGACCGCGTCGACGTGCGGCTCGACGAAGCCGGGGTGGTCCCAGAACTGGCGCAGCTTCTCGATCACCGGGGCGTCCGGGCCGACGGCGGCACGGGCGGCGGCGATGTCCTCCTGGTACTGCCGGCAGGACGAGTAGCCGCCGTACGCGCTGGTGACGAAGGCCAACGCCCGGGTGATCCCGTCGTCGCGCATCTGGGTCACGGTGTCGGCGAGCATCGGGTCCCAGTTGCGGTTGCCCCAGTAGATGGGCAGGTCGACACCGTGCGCGGCGAAGTCGGCGCGGACGGCGGCCAGCAGGTCCCGGCACTGCTGGTTGATCGGGGACACCCCACCGAAGTGCTGGTAGTGCTCGGCGACCTCGACCAGTCGTTCGGGAGGCACACCCCGGCCCCGGGTCACGTTCTGCAGAAACGGCATCACGTCCTCGGGCCGTTCGGGCCCGCCGAAGGACACCAGCACCAGCGCGTCGTACGACATGGGGTCATTCTTGCCCCTCGGCCGGGACGTCCCGGCGACGCCCCCTGGTCCGGCCGCGTAGATCACGCGGACGGTGACCAGGGAGCGTCACGGTGCGGCGTCAGGAGCCGATGGCGTGGTAGCCGCCGTCGACGTGGACGATCTCGCCGGTGGTGGCCGGGAACCAGTCGGAGAGCAGCGCCAGGCAGGCCCGCGCGGCGGGCTCCTGGTCGGTGAGGCTCCAGCCCAGCGGGGCACGCTCGGCCCAGGCGTCCTCGAACTGGTCGAAGCCGGGGATCGACTTCGCGGCGATGGTGCGCAGCGGCCCGGCGGCGACCAGGTTGCTGCGGATGCCCTGCTTGCCCAGGTGCAGCGCCAGGTAGCGGGACGCGGACTCCAGGCCGGCCTTGGCCACGCCCATCCAGTCGTAGACCGGCCACGCCTTCGTCGCGTCGAAGGTCAGGCCGACCACCGCGCCGCCGGGCGACATCAGCGGCAGCGCCGCCATGGCGAGGGACTTGTACGAGAAGGTGGACACGTGCAGGGCGGTCGCCACGTCTTCCCAGGGCGCGTCGAGGAAGCCGCCGCCCAGGCAGCTCTGCGGGGCGAAGCCGATCGAGTGCACGACGCCGTCGAGGCCGTCGACGTGCTCGCGTACCCGGTCGGCGAGGCCGGCCAGGTGCTCGGTGTTGGTGACGTCCACCTCGATGACCGGGGCGGGCTCGGGGAGCCGCTTGGCGATCCGCTCGACCAGGGAGAGCCGGCCGTAGCCGGTGAGCACGACCTGCGCGCCATTTTCCTGAGCGAGCTTCGCCACCGAGAAGGCGATCGAGGCGTCGGTGATGACACCGGTGACGAGCAGTCGCTTACCGGCGAGCAGTCCGGACATCGCTGATTTCCTCCGTAGTCAAAAGGGTTAGTGGCCCATGCCGAGGCCGCCGTCGACCGGGATGACGGCGCCGGAGACGTACCCGGCGCTGTCCGAGGCCAGCCAGGTGACCACGGCGGCGACCTCGTCCGGGCTGGCCATCCGGCCGGCCGGGATGGACTTGAGGATCTCCGCCTTGCGGTCGCCGGAGAGGCCGGCGGTCATGTCGGTGTCGATGAAGCCGGGCGCCACCACGTTCGCGGTGATGTTGCGGCTGCCCAGTTCCCGGGTGATCGAGCGGGCGACACCGACGAGGCCGGCCTTGCTGGCGGAGTAGTTGACCTGCCCGGCGCCGCCGGCGAGGCCGACCACCGAGGAGATGAAGATCATGCGGCCCCACTTGGCGCGGAGCATCTTGCCGGAGGCCCGCTTCGCGACCCGGAACGCACCGGTGAGGTTGGTGTCCACCACGTCGGTGAACTGCTCCTCGGACATCCGCAGCAGCAGTGTGTCGGCGGTCATGCCGGCGTTGGCGACCAGCACCTCGACCGGACCCAGCTCGGCCTCGACGGCGGCGAACGCGGCGTCGATCGAGGCGGCGTCGGTGACGTCGGCGCGTACGCCGAACAGCCCGTCGGGTGCCTCGCCGCTGCGGTGGGTGACCGCCACCCGGTCGCCCTGCTTGGCGAAGGCCTGCGCGATGGCCAGGCCGATCCCCCGGTTGCCCCCGGTCACCAGCACGGTACGGGCCACTGTTCCCCCTTGCGAATGGTCAGCACGGACGCGTCGGAGCCTAGGCGTTACCGGCAGGTAAGCGCTAACGGGAGTCGCGTCACACTGGGGTACGACACCGGGATCAACCCCTGGTGGCACGCCTCGCGGCGGGTCGGCCCGTAGCCTCCGGGTGGTGAACCGGCATCCGATCGCGGTGGCCCTGCGGGCCCTTCGGCAGACAGTGCTCGGCCCGGACGCCCGGCCCGAACGGCCGCTGCTGGCCCGGTGGCCCAGGCTGGCCCGCCACGCCGGCCCGGTCGGCCTGCTCGCCGCGCTCGGCCTCTTCTGGATCACGGTGACCGTGGAGAGCGACTGGGGCCTGCCGACGCCGATCGCGGTGCTGTTCGCGGCGATGACAGTGGCGCCGCTGCTGGCGCTGCCCCGGCATCCGCTGCTGGCCTGGCGGCTGACGGTGCTGGCCCTGCTGGTGTGCACGTTCAACGCGCCAGCCGACCAGCCGTGGCCGTGGACACCGCCGTTGGCGCTCGGCTCGGTGGCGGTGCTCGCGGGAGTCGTCGCACGGGTCGAACGGCCGGTGCTGGTCTGGGTGGTGACGATCAGCACCGTGCCGGTGCTCACCCTCGTGCACCCCGACAACCGGCCGGCCGTGCTCGCGCTGCTCGGCGCATCGGCGATCGTCGGCGACCTGATCCGACGTAACCGGTTGTCCCGGCGCGCGCTGGCGGCGCAGGCCGAGCTGAGCGAGCGGGAGCAGGAGCGCCGCGCGGTGTTGGAGGAACGAACCCGCATCGCCCGGGAGCTGCACGACGTGGTGGCCCACCACATGTCACTGATCGCGGTGCAGGCGGAGACCGCCCCGTACCGGCTGACGGACGTGCCGGCCCCGGCAGCCGCGGAGTTCGTCGCCATCGCCGCGTCGGCCCGCGACGCGCTCACCGACATGCGGCGACTGTTGGGGGTGCTGCGCAGCGAGACGAGCGGACCGCAGACCGCACCGCAACCGGACCTCACCGACCTGGGTGCCATGGTGGACGCGGCACGCCGGGCCGGGCTGCCGGTGACCCTGGACGTCGAGCCGGTGGACGACGACCGGGTGCCCGCGCCGGTCGGGCTGGCCGCGTACCGCATCGTCCAGGAGGGCCTGGCCAACGCGGCCCGCCACGCTGCGGGCGCCGCGGTGCGGGTCACCGTCCGCATCGGCCGGTCTGGTCTTGGGGTACGCGTCGAGAACTCCCCGGCCGACGTCCGACCGACCGCCGACGGCGGCTCCGGGCACGGGCTGACCGGGATGCGGGAACGGGCCACCTCGCTGGGCGGTACGTTCACCGCCGGGCCGCTGCCCGACGGGGGTTACGCGGTGGCGGCCGAGTTGCCGTACGACGCGGAGGGCGGGGACCGATGATCCGGGTGCTGATCGCCGACGACCAGGCGATGGTCCGGCAGGGTTTCGGCGCGCTGCTCGCCGCCCAACCGGATCTGCTGGTGGTGGGCGACGCCGCCGACGGCGCGCAGGCGGTGGCCGCCGCCCGCCACCTCGACCCGGACGTGGTGCTGATGGACGTGCGGATGCCGGTCATGGACGGGCTGGAGGCCACCCGCAAGCTGCTCGGTGACCGGTCGACGCAGCGACCCCGGGTGCTCATCCTCACCACCTTCGACCTGGACGACTACGTGTACGAGGCACTGCGCGCCGGGGCCAGCGGGTTCCTGCTCAAGGACGCCCCCGCGGCCGACCTGGTGCAGGCGGTGCGGGTGGTGGCGGCCGGGGACGCGCTGCTCGCCCCGGGGGTCACCCGTCGGCTGATCGCCGAGTTCGCGGCCCGTCCGGACCGCCGCCGCCCGCGCCCCACCGACCTGGCCGGGCTCACCCCGCGCGAGACCGAGGTGCTGCGGTTGATCGCCCGGGGCCGCAACAACGCGGAGATCGCGGGTGACCTGGTGGTGGCCGAGCAGACCGTGAAGACGCACGTCGGGCGGATCCTGGCCAAGCTGGGTCTGCGCGACCGGGCCCAGGCCGTGGTGCTGGCGTACGAGACGGGTCTGGTGGCCGCCGGCGAGTAGCCCTGTGGAGCCAGCCCGGGAACGGCTCTGCGGGACGACGACCGGGCCCCGCCCCTGGGCGCACTCTCCCTCCGGACGACATTCCGGAGGGAGAACGTGATGCGACGACGAGGTGCCAGCCGGGTGGCGATGGCCGCGCTGCTCGGCGTGAACCTGGTTCTGCCGACCCGACCCGAGCCGGCCACGGCGGCGGGGTTCGTCGAGGCGTACCCCGTGACGGCGGCGGCGATGCACGCGGCCGGCCCCCCGTACGCGGACTGGGCGGCCGACGGACGCCGGTTCCTGCTGTTCGACGAGCGCGGTGACGGCCGCGCGGTCGAGGTGTTCGGCGACCTCGCCGACGCGGACCGGATCGCGGTGCTGGTGCCGGGGGTCGGCAGCACCCTCGCCGACTTCGACCGGGGTTTGGGCGGGGTGGCCCGGCGGGCGCCGGCGGTGCAGGCCGGGCAGCTCTACCGGGAGCTGCGGGCGACCGACCCGAAGGCGCGGGTCGCGGTGCTGGCCTGGCTCGGCTACGACCCGCCCGACGGGGTGTTGACCGCCGCCGGTGGCGTCAGCGCGCGGCGCGGCGCGGCCGGGCTGGCCACGCTGCTGCGGGAGCTGGCCGGGCGGCGTCCGGCGGCGACGATCACGCTGGTCGGGCACAGCTACGGGTCGCTGGTGGTGTCACTGGCGGCGGCGGACGCACCGTCCCAGGTCGCCGACGTGGTCAGCCTCGGCGGCGTCGGCGCCGGGGTGCAGCGCGCCGACGACCTGCCCGGCGGTCGGCGGTTCTGGGCGGCCGAGGCGCCGACCGACTGGATCCGCCGGGTACCGCCGGTGCGCCTGCCCGGCCTGGGTTTCGGCCGGCGACCCGGTGATCCGGCGTTCGGTGCCCGGCCCCTGCCGGTGGGTGGGGTGGCGGGGCACGACGGCTACCTCACGCCGGGCAGCGCCGCGCTGGTCGCGGTGGCGGCGGTCGTGCTGGGCGGCGTCGACGCCGACCGGATCGGGGACGCCCGGTGAGCCGGGACCGTGCCGTCGACGCGCTGCGGGCGTACGCCATCGGCGGGGTGGTGCTGGGGCACTGGCTGGTCACCGGGTTGGTGTTGACCGGCGACGGCGGGCTGCACCAGGCCAGCCCGCTGACCGCCCTGCCCGACCTGGCGCCGATGACCTGGGTGTTGCAGACGCTCGGGTTGTTCTTCTTCACCGCCGGGTTCGGCTCGACCCGGTCGCTGGCCCGCTGTCCGGGCGGCGCGGGCGGTTGGCTGGCCGGGCGGCTGCGGCGGCTGCTGCTGCCCACCGTGGCGCTGCTCGGTGTGGGGGCCGCCGTGCTGCTCGCCGCCACCGTCCTCGGCACCTCGGACGACACGCTCGCCGTCGCGCTGCGGCTGGCGGTCAGCCCGCTGTGGTTCCTGCTACCGCTGGTGATCCTGGTCGCGCTGACCGGCCCGCTGCGCGCCGCCGTACGCCGGTGGGGGGTGGCGCGGTGCGGGGTGCCGGCGGTCGCCGTGGTGGCCGCGGCCGACCTGGCGGTCCGGCTGCTGCCGTCCGGCACCGACCTGCCCCCGGTCACCGTGCTGGCGGCCTGGTCGGTGCCGTACCTGCTGGGTGTGGCGCACGCCGACGGGCGGCTGGAGGGCCGGCGGGCGGGCGGCACGCTGGCAGCCGGTGGGGCGGTCGCGCTGGCGGCGCTGCTGGCACTGGGCTACCCGGTGAGCGCGGTCGGCGTGCCCGGGGCCGGGGTGTCCAACCTGAACCCGCCGTCGCTGATGGTCGTGGCGCTGGCGGTGACCCAGGTCGGGCTGGGGCTGCTCGCCCGGCCGGCACTGCACCGGCTGCTGACCCGGCCGCTGCCGGGCGCAGCGGTGACCGAGGTGAACCGGTCCGCCGTCCGGATCTACCTGTGGCACCAGCCGGTACTGGTGGCGGTGACCGCGCTCACCGCCCGCGGCGGGCTGGCCCTGCCCGGTCTGCACACCGCCCCGGACGGTCCGGGGTGGGTGCTGGCGCGCTGCTGCTGGCTGCCGTTGCTCGCCGTGGTGCTGGTCACGGTGGTGCGGGTCGGGCAGCCGAGGTCGTTCCGGCGAGGCGTACGCGCTGGTGGCGAGCGGCGTCGCCAACCGGGCGGTGGAGGGGTCGCCGGCCGGTCGGCCGAGTGCGTTCCGCCGGCACCGCACGTGTACGATCATCGACGTTCCGGCCCGCCCGACTTGCAGGAGGTGATCGCTGTGCGAGATAGCGATCCTCCCAGTCGTGGCCGGGCCGATGGTCAGTCCCGCTGAGCCACGACTCAGTCCGGTGAGCTGACCCCGCTCCGCTCCCCACCACGTCGGCAACTGCCGAGGTGAGTGTGCCGCGCCGCCCGATCCCGGGCGGTCGCCGGGAGCCGCCCGGTCACGACTTCGTGTGCGCGTCCCCACCCCCTGCGGTCCGCCCCCGCACGCGGACCGTCCAGCCGCCACCCGGAGCCGTCCATGAGCCGCTACGTCGCCCCGCTGGGCTTCACCCTCGCCGCCGTCTGGGTGGCCATCGTCTTCGTGCTCGCCGGTGGCGGTCACTGACCGCTCCGGGCCGGCCGCGGTCGCTGAGCCGCGCCACCCGGCGGTCGACGCTGCCCCGTGCCGGTAGCGGCCGCGTCGACACCGTCAACTGCGCCCGCTGACTCGGTTCGTCAACTCGGTGGCGGAGGTGTGGTCGTGACCGCCCGCCACGGTGCTCAGGGTGAGGTGGTTGGGGGCTGGTCCGCTGACGGAGAACCGCCGGGAGAGGCGCGGCGACGTGTGCGGTTCCGCAGCAGGCCGGCTCCGATGAGCGCCACGACGATCGGGACGACCACCTGCGCCAGGACCAGGACGACCCGGTCGAACGTGGACGGCCCGGCGTCGCCTTGAGTGGGCTGGGCGGCCACCTGACTCGTGGCCGGCGGGCTCGGCGAGGCAGAAACGGTCGGGCCTCCACCGGTTTCCCCAGAACTCGGCTGGGTGTTGGCCGCAACCCGCCGTGCGGTGAGCTCGATCGGGAGGTAGTCGTCGGGCACCAACGGGTTGTCGCTCTGCCCGTCCAGGAGGCGAACTATCAACAACATCGTGTAGGTATCGGGCGTCTTCGCCTCCGCCTCCCAGGTCCAAACCCCGACGTCGCCAGGACCGGTCAACGGCTGCGGCTCGTCCTGGGCGGGATCAGCACCAACGACCCGGAGGTGATCGTCGGTCGAGACCAGGCGTACCTGAACACGGCCTCCGAGCAGAACCTTCCCAGCCGGGGACTGACCGACGCCCGATGGCCCAACCTCACTGGCACACCACGCCCGCTCGCGAGCCTCCGGACCGCAGAGCCCGACCCGGACCAGAAACGACCGGCCTACCTCCACCTCTCGATTGGCTGTGACGTACACGTTGCCTTCGAAGAGTGCTCGCCGGCTGTCCTGCAACTTGATCTGGCACTCGAACTGCTCGGACGGGCTCGTGTTGGCAGCACCACCGGTCGGCTCGGGCGTCGGACGTTTACCAGGGTTTGGTATCAACCAGACGAGCCCGGTGGCGACGACGCTCATGATGAGCGCTGCCACTGTGAGCACCGTCTGTGAGCTTGGCCGGTGCCGGCCCTCCCTGCCCGTGGTTGCCACCGTGCGCCCCCTGAGATAGTCAAGGCGCATCAGTGTGGAGGAGGAACGCACATCCAGCGAGCAGCGGCCGACCCTGCCCGCCGCCCGCACGCACCGGCTACAGCATCCGGGACGACCACAGCAGACTGAACGCGCCCGCGCAGAGCGCCAGCAGCAACGCCACCCCGGCGTACCACTGGGTCACCTCACGCGGCTCTGTGCGGAACCCGATCGAGCTGCCCATGTCCTGATAGACCTGCTTCAGCTCGCTCACCGAGGCCGCCTCGTAGAAGTAACCCTCGGTGGTCTCGGCCAGCTCGGCGAGGGCCAACCGGTCCACCGGGACCCGCTGCAACTGCCCGCCGATGTCGACCTGGCCGGTGTCGGTGCCGAAGGCGATGGTGGAGACCGGAACGTTGGCCGCCTGCGCGGCCGCCGCCGCCTCCTCCACCGCCCGACCGGAGGTCCGGAAGCCGTCGGAGAGCAGCACGATCCGGGCCGGTGGGATGCCCGCCGCGCCGTCGGTCGGCACCGACCGGATCGCCTCCAGGCAGGTGAACACCGCCTCGCCGGTCGCAGTCGCCTCGGCCAGCACCAGCCCGTCGATGGCACTGGTCACCGCGTCCCGGTCCTTGCCCGGCGGCACCAGCACGTTGGCCGCCTTGGCGAACGACACGAGGCCCAGGTTGTAGCTCTCCGGCAGCTCACTGACGAACTGCTTGGCCGCCTCCTGGGCCGCCTCCAGCCGGTTCGGTGCCACGTCGTCGGCCTGCATCGACAACGACACGTCGATGGCGAGCATCACGGTGGCCCGCTCCAGCGGCTCCTTGGTGTCCACCGCGGGACGGGCCAGCGCGGTGGCCAGCACCAGCAGGCAGAGCAGGAACGCGGTCGCCGGGACGTGCCGACGCCAGCCCAGGCCCTTCGGCGCGACCGTACGCAGCAAATCCACGTTGGTGAACCGCATCGCGTACGCCCGGCGGTGCAGCTGCCGCCAGACGTAGAACGCGGCGAGGGCGAAGACCGGCAGCACAGCCAGCAGCCACCACGGTTGCAGAAAACGGATCATCGTGTCGTCCCCCGGGTACGCGCGTGCCGCTGCGCGGCCACGAATCGCACCATGTCCAGCAGCCAGTCTCGGTCGGTACGCAGACGCAGGTGGGCCGCGCCGGCGCCGCGCAGGGCGGCGGCGATCGTGGCCCGTTGGGCGGTGGCGGCCTCGGCGTAGCGCTGCCGCAGCCGCGGGTCGGCGGTCTGCACCTCGTGCAGTTCACCGCTCTCCGGGTCGACCACCGGCAACACGCCCACGTCGGGCAGCTCCAGCTCGCGCGGGTCGACCACCTCGATCGCCAGCACGTCGTGGCGGACGCGCAGCTTGCGCATCGGCCGCGCCCACTGCTCAGCCGGCGCGAGGAAGTCCGAGACCACCACGGCCACCCCACGACGGCGGGGCGGACGGTTGAGCATCTCGATCAGGGCGCCCAGATCACCACGGCCGGGCTGGATGGCGGTGCCGGCGACGGCACGCAGCAGGCCCTGCGCCTCCTTGCGCCCGGAGCGGGCCGGCAGCCGGGTGAGCACCCCGGGCCCGGCCGGCGGTGGTCCGCCCCGCCACCGTCGGGCCGGGGCGGACGCCCCGCCGCCGGTGCCGATCACGGCGCCGATCCGGTTACCCCCGCGCACGGTCAGGTGGGTGATGGCGGCCGCGGCGGCCACCACGACCTCCCGTTTGAGCCACTGCCCGGTCCCGAAGTCCAGGCTGGCGGAGAAATCCAGCGCGAGCCAGGTCTCCAGCTCCCGGTCGGCGACCGTACGCCGCACGTGCGGTGTGGTGGTCCGGGCCGTGACCGGCCAGTCCATCCGGCGCACGTCGTCGCCGGGGCGGTACTCCCGGGACTCACCCGCCTCACTGCCCGGTCCCGGCAGCAGGCCGGCGTAGTCGCCCTGGAGCAGACCGTCGAGCTTGCGGGTGACGAGCAGCTGAAGCCGGGACAGCACGGCCTCGCTACGGTCGGCGAGGGGGGCCGGACGAGGGGTGGGTGAGGTCACGGGCGCTGCCCGGGCCAGCCAGCGCCCGGCGGCGGCGCGATCGACGGCGGGGTGGCCTGCTGCCGGGGAGCGACCGCCGGAAGCGGGATCGTCGACATCACCCGCTGCACGATGTGGTCGGCGGGCACGTCGTCGGCGAGCGCGTCGTAGCTGAGCACCAACCGGTGCCGCAGGATGTCCGGCGCGATGTCCTGCACGTCCTGCGGCAGCGCGTAGTCACGCCCGCGCAGCAGCGCCAGGGCGCGGGTGGCCCGGACCAGACCCAGCGAGGCGCGCGGGCTGGCCCCGTACTGGATCAGTTGCGCGACGTCGGGCATGCCGTGCTCGGCCGGGGCCCGGGTGGCCAGCACCAACCGGACCGCGTAGTCGACCAGGGCGTTGTGGACGAAGACCTGGTCCGCCTTGCGTTGCAGGGCGATCAGCTCCGGGGTGTCGAACACCGCGGTCGGCTCGGGCGCGGCCACGCCCATCCGGTAGACGATCTCCCGTTCCTCCGCGTCGGTCGGGTAGCCCACCACGATCTTCATGAGGAACCGGTCCCGCTGCGCCTCCGGCAGCGGGTAGACGCCCTCCTGCTCGATCGGGTTCTGGGTGGCCATCACCAGGAACGGGTCCGGCACCCGGTGGCTCTCCCCACCGATGGACACCTGCCGCTCGCTCATGACCTCCAGCAGCGCGGACTGCACCTTCGCCGGGGCTCGGTTGATCTCGTCGGCGAGCAGGAAGTTGACGAAGACCGGGCCCAACTCGACGTCGAACTTCTCGCTCGACTGCCGGTAGATCCGGGTGCCCATGATGTCGGCGGGCACCAGGTCCGGGGTGAACTGAACCCGGGCGAAGGACCCACCGACGACCTTGGCGAGGGTCTCCACCGCGAGGGTCTTGGCCACCCCGGGCACACCTTCGAGCAGGCAGTGACCGCGGGCGAGCAGCGCGACGAACATCCGCTCCACCATCCGGTCCTGCCCGACGATCACACGTTTGATCTCGAACAGGCCCTTCTCCAGCAGGCTGGCGTCCTGCGCGGGGGTGGTCACCGGGGCAGGTGCCGCTCCGTTCGGCGTCGGGGCGTCGGGCATGGTCGGCTGGGCCACCGGTCCTCCACAGCGTTTGTCGGTCGTCGCGGCTCGTGCGGTATCAAGACTCGCACGCCTTGCTGAGTGTCGAGGTGGGGAGAAGCCGATTTTGACCGCGCCGTCCCCAGCAGCCGAATCCCGCATCGCGGGTATGCACGAAGCGGCCCGCCGCGTGTACGATTCACCCCGTCGCCGGGCGGCTCCCCCCGTGGTCGCCCGGCGATCAACTTCTCCGTCCCGCCGCCCTAGACTGGCCGGGATGAGCATCCCCTCCCCCACCGACGAGGCCCTGGTCTGTTCGGCCCGGGGCTGCCGGTCCGCCGCCATCTGGGCGCTGGAGTGGAACAATCCCCGTCTGCACGACGCCGATCGGCGCAAGACCTGGTTGGCCTGCGCCCAGCACCGGGGCAGCCTCGGTGACTTCCTCGACGCTCGAGGCTTCCTGCGTGCCGTCACTCCGGTGCCCGGATCGCCTACGCTCGACCTGTGAGCGGCGACCCTC
>NZ_QGSY01000121.1 GCF_003857035.1 Micromonospora arida | reverse complement strand
ATTCCCGGCCCACCGACGCCGCCCGTCCCGAGCCCGCCGCTGCCGCCACCCGGTCCGCCGGTGCCGGCACCACCGGCCCCGCCCGGCCCGATGCCGGCACCGCCGTTTCCGCCGCCGCCGGCGATGACCGACACGCCCGGCGTACGGGCCAGCGCTCCGGTCTCCGCACCACCGGCCGGGTGGCCGTCCCCCGGTGGGGCGACCCGCCCGACGTCCGGTGCCGGATGGGCCGGGGCACCCGCCTCCGCGCCGCCGGTGGTGCCCGCGCCAGCGCTGCCGAGCTGGCCACCGTCCACCGCCGGGGCCCCTTCGTCGACCGGCAACAGCGGAAACTCCCGGGTGACCGCGTCAACGAGCCGCCCACCGGCTGGTTCCGCCCGACGGGAGGCTGCCGGTGCCCGTGGTGGGCGGCACGACGGTCGCACCGACCTGGCCGGCACCGTCTACGGCAACGGCGAGGGCGCCGGCTTCACCACTGTCGCGATACCCGCCAACGCGGTGGAGAACTCCGGCTCGCTGACCGGGCACATCCTGGCCCAGGGCTGGTCCGACACGCCGGCCGAGCGGTCCAGTAACGCCCGGGTGATGATCGTCCTGGCCGCCGCTCTGGGGCTGCTGGTGGCGATCAGTGTCATGGTCGTTCTGCTGGCTGGTGACGCCCTGGACGGTCTGGTGGGCAGCGTGCTCAAGGGGTGAGCCAGCGAGTGCCAGCGATGGTGAGTCCGCCCACTACGGTCGGTCAACCGGCTGGCGGCTTCGCCAGACCGCCGTACACTGGTTGAGATCACTGACCCGGCGCGCGTGGTGTGCGCCCCTGGGCGATCTTGCGGGCGATCCGGCGGTTCAGCCGCGGCAGGCCATCGCGAAGATGCGCCCCGCTCGAAAGGTTTTTGTTGACCACCTCTGCTGACCCCAGCACCGTTACGTCCGTTTTCAACTCAGTCCCGGCGACCGACACCGCCCGGGAGCAGCTCGACGTCCCGTCGATCGAGGCCGACACCGCGCCGGTGGCGACCGCGCAGGCCGAGCCGACCGAGACCGCCGAACCGATCAGCTTCGCCTCCCTCGGCCTGCCCGAGCCGCTGGTTCGCGCGCTGGCGCAGCAGGGCATCACCAGCCCATTCGAGATCCAGCGGGCCACCGTTCCGGACGCGCTCGCCGGCCGCGACGTGCTGGGCCGCGGGCAGACCGGTTCGGGCAAGACGCTCGCCTTCGGGCTGCCGATGATCGCCCGGCTGGCCCACCGCAACCGGGCCCGGCCGATGCGTCCGCGCGCCCTGGTCCTGGTGCCCACCCGCGAGCTGGCCATGCAGGTCAACGACGCCCTGGTGCCGCTGGGCAAGTCCGTTGGCATCTTCCTCAAGACCGCCGTCGGCGGCGTTCCGTACGACCGTCAGATCGACGCGCTGCGCCGCGGCGTGGAGATCATCGTGGCCACCCCGGGCCGGCTCGGCGACCTCATCGAGCGGGGCATCTGCCAGCTCGACGACGTCGAGGTCACGGTGCTCGACGAGGCCGACCAGATGGCCGACATGGGCTTCCTGCCCGAGGTGACCGATCTGCTGGCGAAGACGCCCGCGAACGGTCAGCGGCTGCTCTTCTCGGCCACCCTGGACGGTGACGTCGACGCGTTGGTCAAGCGGTTCATGACCGACCCGGTCACCCACTCCACGGCACCGTCCACCGCCTCGGTGTCCACCATGGACCACCACATGCTGCTGATCCCGCCGCACGAGAAGTTCCCGGTGGCGGCCTCGATCGCCGCCCGGGACGGCCGGACCATGGTCTTCGCCCGTACCCAGCTCGGGGTGGACCGGCTGGTCGAGCAGCTCGCGGCCGTCGGCGTACGCGCCGGTGGGCTGCACGGCGGCAAGACCCAGCGGATGCGCACCAAGACGCTCGCCGAGTTCCGTGAGGGCCGGATGAACGTGCTGGTCGCCACGGACGTGGCGGCGCGAGGCATCCACGTCGACGGGGTCACCCTGGTGCTGCACGTCGACCCGCCGAAGGACCCCAAGGACTACCTGCACCGCGCGGGGCGTACCGCCCGGGCCGGCGAGTCGGGCGCGGTCGCCACGCTGGTGCTGCCCAAGCAGCGCCGTACCACCCTGGCGATGATGGAGAAGGCCGGCGTCGCGCCGGCCGAGACCCGGGTCCGGGTCGGGGACGCGGCGTTGGCCGAGCTGGTCGGCGCCCGCGAGCCCAGCGGCGTCCCGGTCCGCGTCGAGGCGGAGCCCCGGGGCTACGGCGACCGCTCCGGCGGCCCGCGCCGGTTCGGTGACCGCACGGGAGGCGAGCGCCGCTACGGCGACCGTCCGCAGGGCGACCGGCGCTTCGGCGACCGGCCCACCGGCGAGCGCCGCTTCGGCGACCGCCCGCAGGGCGACCGGAGCTACAGCGACCGCCCGCAGGGTGAGCGCCGCTACGGCGACCGGCCCACCGGCGAGCGCCGCTTCGGCGACCGTCCGCAGGGCGACCGGAGCTACAGCGACCGCCCGCAGGGCGAGCGCCGCTACGGCGACCGGCCCACCGGCGAGCGCCGCTTCGGCGACCGCCCGCAGGGCGACCGAAGCTACAGCGACCGTCCGCAGGGTGAGCGCCGCTTCGGCGACCGTCCGCAGGGCGACCGGAGCTACAGCGACCGCCCGCAGGGTGAGCGCCGCTTCGGCGACCGCCAGCACAGCGACCGGCCGCAGGGCGACCGGAGCTACGGCGACCGGGACACCCGCGGCTACGGCGACCGGCCGCAGGGCGAGCGTCGGTTCGGCGACCGGCCGCAGTTCGGTGACCGCGACGGTCGGGGCGACCGACCGACCGGCGAGCGGCGCTTCGGCGACCGGGACGCTCGGGGTGGGTTCCGCCCGGAGAGCCGGGTCCGGGACGACCGGCCCCGCGACGACCGGCCCCGCGAGGACCGCCCGCGTGACGACCGGCGCGGTTTCGGCGGGCGACCGGCAGCGCGTACCCACTGATTGATCCACCGAACGCCGTCGTGAAGCCCAGGCTTCGCGGCGGCGTTCGCGCATGCCCTGCCGATACCGAGCAGGTCGCGTAACGTCCGGCTCATGCCGACCATGCCGAAGTCAATCTTCTGGTCCCGGACTGACACCGCCGGCAGCGAGCAGGTCCTGCTCGACGACGGCCACGGGTTGGCGGCCCGGGGCACTCTGCTCGCCGTGGACCCGATCCCGTGGACCGCCCGCTACCAGCTGACCACCACGCCGGACTGGGCCACCACCCGGGTCGAGGTCGAGGCCGAGGGTCTCGGTTGGCTGCGCCGGGTGACCCTGGAGCGGGCCGCCGGCCGCTGGCGGGTGACCACCGCCGAGCAGGGCGACCTGGACGCGGCCCTGGTCGCGGCCGGTCATCGCCGGGCCGGTCTGCCGGGTACGGACGACCCGGACCGGCTGGCCGACGCGCTCGACGTCGACCTGAGCGGTTCGCCGCTGTTCAACACCCTGCCGGTCCACCGGCTTCGGATGGCGGCCGAGCCGGCCGACGTGGCACACCGGATCACCGTTGCCTGGGTGCTGCTGCCCGGCCTGGAGGTGGTGCCGGCCGAGCAGATCTACACCGGGCTCGGGCCGGGTCGGGTGCGCTTCGCCAGCGGCACCTTCACGGCCGACATCGATCTGGACGACAGTGGCTACGTGGTGCGCTACCCCGGGCTGGCCGAACGGATCGACCCGCGCTGATCAGCACCCCGGCCCGGCGGGCCAGGGCCGGCCGATGGGCCTCAGGCGGACCGGGTGCCGCTGACCGGTTCAGGCGGACCAGGATCCCTCTGACCGGTTCAGGCGGGCCAGGTCCCGCTGGCCAGGAAGCGATCGATGGTGGCCAGGTGCGGGGTCAGGTCGAGGCCCTGGGCGGCCACCCAGTCGTCGGCGTAGTACGTGTCGGCGTACCGGTCGCCCGGGTCGCAGATCAGGGTGACCACCGAGCCGGTCCGACGCTCGGCGAGCATCGCGGCGATCAGGCCGAACGCTCCCCACAGGTTGGTGCCGGTGGACCCGCCCACCCGGCGGCCGAGCAGCGCCGATCCGGCGCGCATCGCGGCCAACGACGCCGCATCCGGCACCTGGACCATCCGGTCCACCACCGAGGGCAGGAACGACGCCTCCACGGTGGGTCGGCCGATCCCCTCGATGCGGGAGCCCTTCCCGGTGCGTACCGACCAGTCGGCGGCCAGCCAGGCCGGGTAGAACGCCGAGTTCTCCGGGTCGACGACGCAGAGCTTGGTGGCGAGCCGGCGGTACCGGGCGTAGCGGCCGATGGTCGCGCTGGTGCCCCCGGTGCCGGCGCCCACCACGACCCAGGCGGGGATCGGGTGCCGCTCCAGCTCCAACTGCGCGTAGATCGACTCGGCGATGTTGTTGTTGCCCCGCCAGTCGGTCGCCCGCTCGGCGTAGGTGAACTGGTCCATGAAGTGCCCGCCGGAGTCCTCGGCGAGCCAGCGGGCCTCGACCACCACGCTCGCCGGGTCGTCCACCAGGTGGCACCGGCCGCCCTGGAACTCGATCTGCGTGATCTTCTCGGGCGAGGTGGAGGCGGGCATCACCGCGATGAACGGCAGGCCCAGCATCCGGGCGAAGTACGCCTCGGAGACCGCCGTGGAACCCGACGACGCCTCGACGATCGTGGTGCGCGGCCCGATCCAGCCGTTGCACAGCCCGTAGAGGAACAGCGAGCGGGCCAGCCGGTGCTTCAGCGAGCCGGTGGGGTGGGACGACTCGTCCTTGAGGTAGAGGTCGATCCCCCATTCCCGAGGCAGCGGGAACGGCAGCAGGTGGGTGTCGGCGGACCGGTTCGCGTCTGCCTCGACGGCGGCGATCGCCTCGGTCACCCAGGTTCGGCTGGATTCGTCGCACCGGTCGAGATGAGTCACGTTCGGAAACCTAGCAAGCGGGCCAGCGGTGGTCAGCGCCGGTCTGGCGGCGTTGACCTGCGGTGTTGGCGGCGCTGACCGGCCCGGCCGGCGGCTCGGATGAGCGGGGTCAGCGCGACGGCCAACCTGGGCAGGGCGTCCAACAGGCGCACCTGCGCTCCCCGCCAGCGGGGCAGGCTGACCACCGGACGTGGCCGGCGGGCCAGCCGGACCGCCCGGGCAGCCACCTGCTGCGAGGTCAGCATCGATCCGGTGAACGAGGCCACCGCCCCCGGGTCGTCCAGCCGGTCGTGCAGCATCGGGGTCCAGATGCCGTCCGGGCAGAGGCAGGAGACGTGCACCCGCCGGTACCCGGCCATCCGCAGGTCGGACAGGGTGCCGAGGCTGAAGGCCAGCAGGGCGTGCTTGCTTGCCGCGTACACCGTCTCGCCGGGCGCGGCGACCAGCCCGGCCAACGAGACGACGTTGAGCACGTGGCCGTGGCCCTGCCCGCGCATCACGGTCAGCGCGGCGAGGGTGCCGTTCATGGCGCCGTGGGTGTTCACATCGAGCACCCGACGGCGGGTTGCGGCGTCGTGCTCCCACGACGCCCCGGTGACCAGGATGCCGGCGTTGTTGACCCAGAGGGCGAGTTCACCCCGGCCTGCCGCGTTCGCGGCGATGGCGGCGCAGGCCTCCTCGTCGCGGACGTCCAGGGCGGCCGACCAGCCGCCGAGCGGCGCAGCGGCGCTCTGCACCGCCACCGGGTCGAGGTCGGTGAGCAGCACCGACCAGCCGTCGGCGTGCAGGGCGGCGGCGATGGCCCGGCCCAGGCCGCCGGCAGCGCCGGTCACCACGGCCACGGGACGCGCTGGCGGGGTCATCGGCGCACGCTACCGCCGGCCGCCGGGGCGACACCAGGGGTACGCGGCGGTCAGGCCGCGGGCGGGCCGACGGGCTGGGGGCGGTTCTCCCACTTGGTGGAGAGCGCGATGGCGGTACGGGTGGAGGCCACCCCGGGCGTCCGGTTCAGCCGCACGATCAACTGCTCCAGCTCGGCGATCGTGCCGACCCGCGCCTTGAGCAGGAACGACTCCACGCCGGCCATGAAGTAGCAGGACTCGATCTCGGGCAGCACCCGCAGCGACTCGAGCATGTCGTCGCTGTCGGCACCGGAGTCCTCGACGATGCCGATCAACGCGGTGACACCCAGCCCGATCGACTCCGGGGCCACGTCCGCCCGGTAGCCCCGGACCACGCCGCTGCTCTCCAGCTTGCCGACCCGCTCGTGCACGGCCGGGGCCGAGAGGCCCACCTGTCGGGCCAACTCGGCGTACGAGAGGCGTGCGTTGCCGCGCAGCAGGTCGACGAGGCTCAGGTCGATGGCATCCACAGAGAGTGACCTTAACCGTTCACACGTAACGTGCGGCCTTCGGCACCCGTTGGACTGAGCGGTGAGTCACTGTTCATAAACCGCCGGTCAGGGCAGAGGTAGCACCAGTAACATTACTAACTCCCCACTCAGTGCATTTTTCGCGTTTGGGCGGACAGGCCATGTCCCTGGTGCTGTAATTGCCATACGTCCCTCATGACGGCTCTGGGCTACGCACCAGCCGGGGGCAGTGTGTTCAGCCGGGGGCTTCGTCGACGCGAGGAGGGGGCTGTGGACACTGGAGATCGCCTGCTGACACCGGGTGAGGTCGCCGCGCTGTTTCGGGTAGACCCGAAAACTGTGACGAGATGGGCGGCGGCCGGCCGGATAGGAAGCATCCGGACTCCAGGCGGGCATCGCCGGTTTCGGGAATCCGAGGTGCGAGCCCTGCTTGAGGGGGAGGGCATGCTGGACGAGGTGGATGAGGTCGGTAAACCACGCAACGTGGGGCCGGCGGCATCCACGGGGCCGGGTCCGGCCAACGCCGGCATGTACTGAACTGGTGCGGACAACGCCACGCGGACCGGACACCAGTCCGGTCCGCGTCCCGCTCCGGCGGACAGCACCGCTCGTGCTGAGCAGCACAGCGGTGCCCAGCGCGAGCGGACGACCCAGCGCGAGCGAACGACCCAGCACGAGCGGACGACCCAGCACGAGCGGGACGGCTCAGCTTCGGGCTGCGCCGAGCTGGCCGGACCACCGCCGGAACAGGGTGTGCGGGACGCCGAGCGCGTCCAGCACCTTGCCGGCCACGAAGTCGACCAGCTGCTGCGCGCTGGCCGCCGCGCCGGCACCGTAGAAGCCGGGACTGGCCGGCAGCACCACAGCGCCCGCGTCGTGAAGGGCGATGAGGTGCTCCAGGTGGCTGCGCGTCACCGGTGTCTCCCGGGGGACCAGCACCACGGGACGGCGTTCCTTGAGGTTGACCTCGGCGGCGCGCTGCAACAGGTCCTTGGAGAGCCCGATCGCGATGCCCGCGCAGGCGGCCGTGCTGGCCGGGACCACCGCCATCCCGCGTACCCGGTAGGAGCCGCTGCTCGGCCCGGCGGCCAGGTCGCCGGCCGGCCAGTGCCGCACATCCGCCGTGGTCAGGTCCCGATCCAGCCAGGCGGCGAGGTCCTCGGCCCAGTGCCCGTCACGGAAGGGCCGGCCGGTCTCGTCGAGCACTGTGAGTCGTGCCGCCCGGGACACGATCAGGTCAACCGGCTCGCCCGCGTCGAGCAGTCCGCCGATGACGGCCGCCGCGTACGGCGTACCGGAGGCACCGGAGACCCCGACCACCCATGGTTCCCGCATGCCCCCAGCCTGCCTGGTCCGGCCGGGCGCCGTGCCGTGGCCCCCGCCCTCGCCCGTCCGTCGTCCTCCCGGCCCACGACGGACATCATCGACAGCCGATCTCTGACATGCTCGGATGGGGGAAACCTCTGTGCAGCGACCGGAGGGACGGTACGACCCATGACGGTGGCGGCAGCCCGCGCACTACGTGCCGAATGTCCCCTTCCCTCGCGGTGCTCGCCGCATGCCGAGGCGACCCAGGAGTGGCTGGCGGGCTGGGTGCGCCGCTTCGACCTGCCGCTGGACGACGACGAGCTGTGTCGGCTGGACGCCGGTCGCATCGCCTGGTATGCGGGTCGGCTCTACCCTGACGCCGGCGCCGCCGACCTGCGTACGGTCGCCGCCCTCTGGACCTGGTTCTTCCTGCTCGACGACGCCTGCGACGGACCCCACGGCGCGAGCGGCGCGGACGTCGCTGCCCTGCGGGACGGCGTGCTCCGCGTGCTGCGCCACGGCCCTGGCGCCCGCACGGCGGGGTTTCGGGGACCGCTACGCCGGATGCTCGCGGACGCGTGGCAAGCGCCGCGTGCCCGGATGCCCCCGCCCTGGCAGCAGCGCTTCGCCGACGCGGTCGCCCACCACCTGGAAGGCGACCGGACGGAGGCGGAGAACAAGACCAGGAGCCACGTCCCTTCTGTCGCCGAATATGTTGCGCTGCGCCGGGCGACCTCGGCGGCGTACGTGTCGTACACCATGATCGAGTTCGTCACCGGTCACGCGCTGCCAGACCCCGTCTACCACCACCCGGCGCTACGGGCGCTGGCCGCAACCGGCAACGACCTGCTGTCCTGGTTCAACGACCTGGTGTCGTTGGAGAAGGACCGCGTCATCTCAGGCGGGCACAACCTGGTGCTGGCCATCGCGAGGGAGCAGCGCCTGCCGGACGAGCGGGCCGTGGAAGCGGCGGTGGATCGCTGGCGCACGGCGATGGGGCGGTTCATGGAGCTGCGGGCCAGGATCCCGTCCTTCGGCCCGGAACTGGATCCGGCGGTGGCCGCGCACGTGGAGGGGGTCGCCCGCTCGGTGCGCGGCACGATCGACTGGTCGCTGGAGAGCAGTCGATATTCGGCGTCCCGGAGCTGACCCCGGGGGGGTGGGCTACCGGGTCAAAGGGTCCGCCGGTGACGGTCGGCGAGGGTGTTGAGCAGGGCGGCGGCGGTGCCGGCGTCGGCGACCGTGACGACGATCGAGCGCCCGCCGGTCCGCTCGACGAGCAGACCCTCGCCCGCACGCAGGACGATGCCGACCCGGCCGCCGCGGCCCACCCGCCAGCCCCAACCGCCGAACTCGCGCAGCGGGTGAACCTGGACAACGCTGGCGCGGAGCACCTCGTCGAGGGGGACGTGAGTGCGCGGCCAGCCGGCCGACGACCGGACCAGCAGGCCTGTCTCGTCGACCCGGACGGTGAAGGCGAACATCGCCACGAAGACCCCGACCAGCAGCGCCGCGACGATCAGCAGACCCCACACACCGCTGACGACGGCGAGCGCGACCAGGACGACGATGGCCACCGCGCCCAGGGCGATCCCCGGCCCGGCGCCGGTGTGCCCGATCCAGACCGCCCGTTCGTTCGGTGCCAGGGGGACGCGGGAAGCCTCGGGCGAGACGGGGGCGTCGGCCGGCTGAGGCGGGTCGCCGGGCAGGAGCAGGCCGACGAGCACGGCGGGGACGAGGGAGGCAACGGTCGCCAGGGTGAGTGCGCCGCCGATTCCGCCGGCCTCGCGCGCGTCGGCCAGACCGAGCTGCACGTGCAGTGTGCCGAGCTGGAGGAGTGCCAGGAAGAGCGCCAACCAGATGGTGGTCCCCGCGCCGATGCGGCGGCTCGCCGCCGACTGCCCCCACAGCGTCGTGACCGCGCCGAAGCCGAGCACCAGGAGGGCGCCCGAACCGAAGCCGGCCCAGAGGAAGGCACCGAGGGACATGAAGCCGTCGGGGCTGCCCTGGGCTCCCCAGTGCGTCGCGACCGGATCGGGCAGGTCGCCACGCCAGGAGAGGGCGACGGCGGCGGCCAAGGCGAGGATCGCGAGCCCGCAGGTGGTGACCGCCAGGCCGACGAGACGCATCCGCTGGCGCTGGGCACGGGCAGGCTCGGTGCCGGTGGTCATGATGAGAACGCCTCCTTGAGGAGTGTGGCGGTGGCTTCCGGGGAGAAGCGCAGGGCACGCGCCTCGCGCACCACC
Organism: Micromonospora arida; assembly: GCF_003857035.1. Lineage (GTDB taxonomy): Bacteria > Actinomycetota > Actinomycetes > Mycobacteriales > Micromonosporaceae > Micromonospora > Micromonospora arida. The sequence continues at coordinate 2,870 of NZ_QGSY01000121.1, read as the reverse complement.
TCGTCGATGGCGGCCAGCAGCTTCGCGTGGTCGGCCGCGGGTCGGGCGGTGACGATCGCGCCGCGACCCCGTCGGAGCTCGATCAGCCCGTCGTCCCGGAGCAGTTGATAGGCCCGGAGCACGGTGTGCACGTTGAGGTCGAGCGAGGCGGCGAGCTCGCGGGCGGCGGGCAGCCGCTCACCGGGTTGGAGCACACCCTGGGCCACGGCGAGGCGTACCTGCGTGACGAGCTGGGCGAAGAGCGTCTCATCCAGCGAGGGGTCGATGCGGAAGAGCATGCGTAAAGGCTACTTGTTCTAGTGTTGATAGAACAAATGCCCGGACGGAACGCCGACGGCGGCGGTGCCGAAAGCACCGCCGCCGCCTGCCGCCGCCACAGCGGCCAGGACTAGCCGCGCAGGCCGAGCCGCACCACAAGATCGAGCAGGGCGAAGAGGAACAGCGCGATGCCGACGAACCCGTTGGCGGTGAAGAACGCCCGGTTGACCTTGCTCAGGTCGGTCGGCGTGACCACCAGGTGCTGGTAGCCGAACGCCACAGCGGTCAGCGCCAGCCCGATCCACCAGAGCCAGCCGAGACCGATCAGCGCACCGAACCAGATGAACAGGGCGAAGGTCACCACGTGCGCGACGGTGGACGCGTGCAGCGCGAAGCGCCGACCGTACCGGGCGGGCACGCTGTGCACGCCGATCTCCCGGTCGATCTCGGAGTCCTGGCAGGCGTAGATCAGGTCGAAGCCGCCGATCCACAGCCCCACTGCCACGCCGAGCAGCCAGGCCGGCCCGGAGCCGTCCAGGGTGCCGGTGACCGCCAGCCACGCGCCGACCGGGCCGACCGCCTGGGCGATCCCGAGGATGGCGTGCGGCCAGTTGGTGAACCGCTTGGCGTAGGGGTAGACGACCAGCGGCACCACGGCGAGCGGCGCGAGCACCAGGCAGAGCGGGTTGAGCAGGGCGGCGGCGACGAGGAAGACCACAAGTGCGACGGCCGCGCCGGTCCAGGCCGTCCGCACGCTCACCGCTCCGGTGACCAGTTCCCGACCGGCGGTACGCGGGTTCCGCGCGTCGATCTTGCGGTCGAGGATCCGGTTGGCGGCCATCGCGAACGTCCGCGCCCCGACCATCGCCACGGTGATCAGCAGCAGGTCGAGCCACCGTACCCGGCCGCCGTTGATCTGCATGGCGGCCAGCGCGGAGAGGAACGCGAACGGCAGCGCGAAGACGGAGTGCTCGACGGCGACGAGCTTCAGGAAGGACTTGGTCCGGCCCGGCGTCGCGGCCGGTGCGTCGAGGACGGCCATCAGATTCCGTACTCCTTCCAGCGCTTGTCGACCAGGGACGTGACCTCGGGACTCATGCTCATCCCCTCTGGCCAGCCGCGGGTGTAGCCCTCGGTGGGTAGCTTGCGGGTCGCGTCGACGCCCGCCTTGCCGCCCCAGAACTGCTGGTACGACGCGTGGTCGAGGTGGTCCACCGGGCCCTCGGTGAGCAGCAGATCGCGCGAGTAGTCGACGTTGCCGAAGGCGCGGAAGGCCACCTCGTTGTAGTCGTGCACGTCGCAGTCCTCGTCGACGATCACGATCAGCTTGGTCAGCGACATCATGTGCGCGCCCCAGATCGCGTTCATCACCTTCTGGGCATGCTTCGGGTAGCGCTTACGGATCGACACGATCGCGCAGTTGTGGAAGACCCCGGCGGCGGGCAGGTTGTAATCGACGATGTCCGGGATCAGGAAGCGCAGCAGTGGTGCGAAGATCCGCTCGGTGGCCTTACCGAGGCCGTGGTCCTCCTGCGGCGGCTGCGACGTGACGATCGAGTGGTAGACGGGGTTGCGCTGCATGGTCATCGCTTCGATGTGCATCACCGGGAACGGCTCGACCGGCGTGTAGAAGCCGGTGTGGTCACCGAACGGGCCCTCCGGCAGTCGCTCGCCCGGCTCGATGTAGCCCTCCAGCACGATCTGCGCGTGCGCCGGCACCTGCAGCGGCACGGTCAGGCAGTCGACCATCTCCACCCGCTCGCCGCTCAGGAAACCGGCGAACAGGTACTCGTCGATGTCCGCAGGCAGTGGCGCGCTGGCCGAGTAGGCGACCGCGGGGTCGGCACCGATGGCGATCGCGACCGGCAGACGCTGCCCGAGCCGCTCGGCGACCGCGTGGTGCGCGGTGGAGTTCTTGTGGATCTGCCAGTGCATGCCGATGGTGTTGTGCGAGTGCTGCTGCAGGCGGTAGAGCCCGAGGTTGCGCTTGCCCGTCTCGGGGTGCTTGGTGTGGGTCAGCCCGAAGTTGTGGAAGATCCCGCCGTCGCCCGGCCAGACCTGCAGCCCGGGCAACCGGTTGAGGTCGACGTCGTCGCCGCGGTAGACCACCTGCTGACAGGGGGCCGTCTTGACTTTCTTCGGCGGCATGGACTTGAGCTGCATGACCTTGCCGAGCCCGCCCATCATGCCCGAGAAGCCCTGCGGCAGTTCCGGCTTGAGCATCTCGCCGATCCGCGCGCCGATCTCGTCGAGGTTCTCCACCCCGAGTGCCATCGCCATCCGCTTCTCGGTGCCGAACAGGTTGATCGCCACCGGCATCTCGCCCCGGGTCGGACGCTCGAAGAGCAGCGCCGGGCCGCCGGCCCGCACCGTGCGGGTGACCACCTCGCTGATCTCCAGAGTCGGGTCGACCGGGACGTCGACCCGGCGCAACTCCCCCGCGCGCTCCAGCGCCGCGAGGAAGTCCTTGAGATCGGTGTACGGGAAGCCACGAGCCGCCATGTCACCCAGTCTCCCGCACCGGCTCCCCCACGCCCCAAGCCGGGTGCTGTGACGCTCGCGATCGCCCCCTGTCAGCGGCCTGTCTCTTATACACCTCTGACGCTGCCGAC
>NZ_QGSY01000167.1 GCF_003857035.1 Micromonospora arida | reverse complement strand
TACTACGCGTCTCGTGGGCTCGGAGATGTGTAGAAGAGACACCACAACTCCATGATCGCCGCCGGCCCGGCCGGACGCCCCGGCGATCTTGCAGTTTCGGTTGCCGTTATGGGTGAGATGTTTCCTATGTCGCGACAGGAAGTGCTAGATCGCGGGGGTCAGGGGGTGAGTTCGGCGATCAGCTCTTCGTCGTCGATCGCACCCGTGGGGTGGAAGCCCAGGGACTCGTAGAGGGCGGCAGCCTGGGTGTTGTCGGGGTGGTACGACAGGCGGACCGGGGGGTTGCCGGCCTTGGCCGCCAGCCAGGGGGCCAGCGTCTGCACGGTGGCCCTGCCGACGCCCTGGCCCTGCTCGGCGGCGTCGACCAGCATTCCGCCGATCCAGTGCGAACCGTCGTCGTCCACGCCCCACATGACGTGGCCGACGACGGTCTCGTCGGCGTACACGGCGAGGGAGTTCCACACCTCGGAGCGGGTGCTCAGCAGCAGATAGCGCGCGCCCAGCGCGGCCACGAAACGGCGTTGGTCGTCTCGCGGGGCGACGTCGGCCACCGCCCGCCAGTTGTCGTCGTCGACAGGCCGGAGCGTGACTCGCCGCCCGCGCCGGTCCAGGTGCCCTGCACTGATCATCCGACGGATGCTACCCGGCCTGCGGATCTTGGACACCTTCGTCAGCCCGCCCTGGGAACGAAAACTGTCCAAGATCTACGGTGCCGCGACGTGGAGGAGCGGACGAGCGGCCCGGTCAGTCGAGCAGGGCGTCCAGGCCGACGGTGAGGCCGGGGCGGTTGCGCACCGCGCGGACGGCCAGCAGCACACCCGGCATGAACGACACCCGGTCGTACGAGTCGTGCCGAATGGTCAGCGTCTCGCCGGTGCCACCGAACAGCACCTCCTGGTGGGCGACCAGGCCGGTGGCGCGCACCGCGTGGACGCGTACCCCCTCGATGTCGGCGCCGCGCGCACCCGGCACCTCGTCCTTGGTGGCGTCCGGGACCGGGCCGAGGCCGGCCTCGGCGCGGGCCTGGGCGATCTGCCGGGCGGTGTGGGTGGCGGTGCCACTCGGGGCGTCCAGCTTGCGCGGGTGGTGCTGCTCGATGATCTCGACGGACTCGAAGTGTCGGGCAGCCCGCGCGGCGAACTGCATCATCAGCACCGCGCCGATGCCGAAGTTCGGAGCGATGACCACACCAACTTCGGGCTTGTCGGCCAGCCAGCCACGCACCTGCTCCAGCCGCTGCTCGGTGAAGCCGGTCGTGCCGACCACCGCGCTGATGCCCTGCTCGATGCACCACTGAAGGTTGTCCATGACGACGTCCGGCGTGGTGAAGTCGACGACCACCTCGGCCGTGGAGACGGAGGAGCGGCTGTCGCCCTGGTCGACCGCCGCGGTCAGGGCGAGATCGTCGGCGGCGTCGACCGCCTTGCAGACCTCGATGCCCATCCGGCCGCGCGCACCAAACACGCCGACCCGCAGCTGCTGGGCCGGGGTCTTTCCCTGCTCGTCAGTCACGGGGCACAACCTATCCCAATCGGGACGGGCCCTTCCGGCCGGATCCGCTGTGCTCCACCGGCCGGGACGCCCGACCGGGGTGCCTCGGCCGAGCCGGGCCGCAGACCTCAGACCGTGAAGTCGCCGGCGCCGAACGGGCCCACCACGGCCAGCGACATCGGCCGGCTGAGCAGTTCGGCGGCGAGGACGTTCACGTCCTCCACGGTGACCTCGTCGACCCGGCGGAGCAGCTCGTCGACCGGCATCAGGTCGCCGTAGAGCAGCTCACCCTTGGCCAGCCGGCTCATCCGCGAACCGGTGTCCTCCAGGCCGAGCACGAACGAGCCCTTGCTCATCCCCTTGCCCCGGGCCACCTCGGCCTCGGTCAACCCGTCGGCGGCCACCCGGGCCAGCTCGGCGCGGGTCAGGGCCAGCACCTCGTCCACCTTGCCCGGCGCGCAGCCGGCGTAGACGGCGAACAGGCCGGTGTCGGCGTACTGGCTGGCGTAGGAGTAGACCGAGTACGCGAGGCCGCGCTGCTCGCGGATCTCCTGGAACAGTCGGCTGGACATGCCGCCGCCGAGCACGTTGTTGAGCACCCCGAGGGCGAACCGCCGATCGTCGAGCCGGTCGATGCCGGGGCAGCCGAGGATGACGTGTGCCTGCTCGGTCTCCTTCGGCTCCACCAGGGTGGTCGCCGGCTTGGTGCGTACCGCCGGGGTCGCCGCGCGGTGCGGCGCCGGGCTGGCCGGGTCGCTGTCCAGCGGGGTACCGCGCACGGCCTGACGGACCAGCTTGACCACCGCGGCATGGTCGAGGTTGCCGGCGGCGGCGATGACGATCTGCGGCGCGGTGTAGCGACCCCGGTAGAAGCTCTGGATCTGCCGCCGGGCCATCGGGGTGACGGTCTCCGCGGTGCCGGAGATCAGCCGGCCCAGCGGGTGATCGCCGTAGACGGCCTGGACGAAGAGGTCGTGCACCTCGTCACCCGGCTCGTCGTCGTGCATGGCGATCTCCTCCAGGATCACGCCACGCTCGGTCTCGACGTCGGCCGGCTCCAACAGCGAGTCGGCGACCAGGTCGCACATCACGTCGATCGCCAGCGGCAGGTCCTCGTCCAGCACGCGGGCGTAGTAGCAGGTGTATTCCTTCGTGGTGAAGGCGTTGGTCTCGCCACCCACCGCCTCGATCTGCGAGGAGATCTCCAGTGCGGTGCGCTTGTGCGTGCCCTTGAAGAGCAGGTGCTCGAGGAAGTGCGCGGCGCCGGCCTGCGGGCCGGTCTCGTCACGCGAGCCGACCGCCACCCAGATGCCGAACGAGACGCTGCGCATCGCCGGAATCGCCTCGGTGAGGACGCGCAGGCCGCTGGGCAGCACGGTACGACGTACCGTGCCGCCCAGCGGGTCGTCGCTGAGCGTCCGGGTCACCGCGCGGGCGGTGCCGCCGGAGCGGCCCGCCCCGGTGTCCCGAGAAGGGGCCACCCCCCGTCGATCCGGTGGAAACGGCGCGCTGATGGCCCGACTCACGACTTGCTCCCGGTTCGACGAGGGGTGGGTGATGCGTTGTACGACGGTCAGCTGTGCCGGGTCCGACGGCGCGGACGCTCGCCGCCCTCGCCACCCTCGCCGCCGCCGCCGTTGCCGCCCTCGCCGCCGCGCTCCGGGCCACGCCCGCCACGGTCGCCGCCACGCTCACGGTCGCCGCGGTCACGCGGAGCCCGGTCGCCACGGTCCCGACCAGCCGGCCGGTCGCCAGCGGCGGCCTCACCGGCGGCCGGAGCCTCGGTGCCCTCCGGGCGGACCTTGTCGAGGTAGATCTTGCCGCGGGCGTCGATGTCCGCGATCTCGACCTCGACCCGGTCACCGACGTTGAGGAAGTCCTCAACACGCTCGACCCGCTTGCCGTCGCCCACCTTGGAGATGTGCAGCAGGCCGTCACGGCCCGGCAGGAGCGAGATGAACGCGCCGAACGCGGCGGTCTTCACCACCGTGCCGAGGAACCGCTCGCCCTGCTTCGGCAGCGTCGGGTTGGCGATGCCGTTGATCCGGTCGACGGCCGCCTGGGCCGACGGGCCGTTGGTGGCGCCGACGTAGATCGTGCCGTCGTCCTCGATGGAGATCTCGGCGCCGGTCTCGTCCTGGATCGCGTTGATGGTCTGCCCCTTCGGGCCGATCACCATGCCGATCTTGTCCACCGGGATCTTGACGGTGGTGACCCGCGGCGCGTAGTCGGACATCTCGGCCGGAGCCTCGATCGCCGCCTTCATGACCCCGAGGATGACCTGCCGGGCCTCGTTCGCCTGCTGCAACGCGGCGGCCAGCACGTCCGACGGGATGCCGTTGAGCTTGGTGTCGAGCTGGAGCGCGGTGACGAACTCCGGCGTGCCGGCGACCTTGAAGTCCATGTCACCGAACGCGTCCTCGGCACCGAGGATGTCGGTCAGCGTCACGTACTGGGTCTTGCCGTCCACCTCGTCGGAGATGAGCCCCATCGCGATGCCGGCGACCGGCGCCTTCAGCGGGACACCAGCGGAGAGCAGACCCAGCGTCGAGGCGCAGACCGAACCCATCGAGGTGGAGCCGTTGGAGCCGAGCGCCTCCGACACCTGCCGGATGGCGTACGGGAACTCCTCGCGCGACGGCAGCACCGGGATCAGCGCGCGCTCGGCGAGGGCGCCGTGGCCGATCTCGCGACGCTTCGGCGAGCCGACCCGGCCGGTCTCACCGGTCGAGTACGGCGGGAAGTTGTAGTTGTGCATGTAGCGCTTGCGGTTCTCGGGGGACAGCGTGTCCACCATCTGCTCCATGCGGAGCATGTTCAGCGTGGTGACGCCCAGGATCTGGGTCTCGCCCCGCTCGAACAACGCCGAACCGTGCACCCGGGGCAGCACGCCGACCTCGGCGGTCAGCGCCCGGATGTCGCGCGGGCCACGCCCGTCCATGCGGACCTGCTCGCGCAGCACGCGGTTGCGCACCTCGGACTTGGTCAGCGACCGGAAGGCAGCGCTGAGCTCCTTCTCGCGACCCTCGAACCGTGCGCCCAGCTCCTCGGCGACCCGGGCCTTGACCCGGTCCAGGGCCTCCTCGCGGTCGGCCTTGCCGGCGATGGTGATCGCCTCGGCCACGTCGGCGCGGGCCAGCTCGGACACGGCGTCGTAGATGTCGTCCTGGTAGTCCAGGAAGACCGGGAACTCGGTGACCGGCTTCGCGGCGACCTCGGCCAGCTCGCTCTGCGCGCGGCACAGCTCACGGATCGCCGGCTTCGCGGCCTCCAGGCCGCTGGCGACGACCTCCTCGGTCGGTGCGGTGGCACCGGCCGAGATGAGGGCGACGGCGTTCGGGGTGGCCTCGGCCTCGACCATCATGATCGCGACGTCGCCGTCCTCGAGCGTGCGGCCGGCCACGACCATGTCGAAGGTGGCGCGAGCCAGCTCCTCCAGGGTCGGGAAGGCGACCCACTGGCCGTCGATGTGGGCGACGCGGGTCGCCCCGATCGGGCCGGAGAACGGCAGGCCGGAGAGCTTGGTCGACATCGAGGCGGCGTTGATCGCCACGACGTCGTACGGGTGCTGCGGGTCGAGCGCGAGGATGGTCTCGACGACCTGGACCTCGTTGCGCAGGCCCTTGACGAAGGACGGGCGCAGCGGCCGGTCGATCAGCCGGCAGGTGAGGATCGCGTCCTCGCTGGGCCGACCCTCACGGCGGAAGAACGAGCCGGGGATGCGGCCCGCGGCGTACATCCGCTCCTCGACGTCGACGGTCAGCGGGAAGAAGTCGAACTGCTCCTTCGGGTGCTTACCGGCGGTCGTGGCGGAGAGAACGACCGTCTCGCCCAGCTGGGCGATGACGGAACCGGCGGCCTGGCGAGCCAGCCGACCGGTGGAGAAGGTGATCTCGCGGGTGCCGAAGGACCCGTTGTCGATCACGGCGGTGCGGGATTCGGTGCCGAGTTTGGTCTCGGTCATGTGCTGTCGTGCTCCTTCGCGTCGTGGGCCCACGACATCGGGGAGCTGCTCAGCCGGCCGGTCTTCGATCGAAGCGCCCGGGTGGCCGGCATGATGCCGGGGTTCCCGGGGGCCACTACCGGAGACCGGTACGCTGACCGGCTCCCTCTCGGGTGGTCGCGCGGCCCGTGTTTCTTCAGGTGGGACGCGGTACGGGGGAGCGGCCGTCCGGCCACTCCCCCGTCACGTCACCGGCGCAGACCGAGCCGCTCGATGAGCGACCGGTAGCGGGCAATGTCCTTCTTCTGGACGTAGTTGAGCAACCGACGGCGCCGGCCGACCAGCAGCAGCAGCCCACGGCGGCTGTGGTGGTCGTGCTTGTGCACCTTCAGGTGCTCGGTCAGCTCGGCGATCCGCTTGGTGAGGACCGCGACCTGGACCTCCGGCGAACCGGTGTCGCCCTCGGCGGTCGCGTACTCCGCGCGGATGCTGGCCTTGGCTTCCTGATCGAGCGCCATGTTCTCCCTGTTTCGATGGGTTGATCAAGTGGGTGTCCGTCGTCCCGATGGACCGGGAACGGACCGGTACCTCGCACCCGCGGCGTCGAGCAGGCACGCGAGGCCCCACGCCGGTCACCCGACGTCCCGGCAAGACTACCAGCACTCGCCGGTAACACCCGGCGAAGGGCCTCGGTGGCGGCCCGCCACCTCTCCACGATCAGCCCAGTACGCGTCGGGTGCGCTCGACGTCCTGATTCATCTGGGCGATCAACGGCTCGATCGAGTCGTACCGGATCTGACCACGCAGGTGCGCCACGAAGTCCAGGGCGAGCCGCTCGCCGTACAGGTCGCCGGAGAAGTCCAGCGCGTACGCCTCCACCCGCCGCTCCCGGCCGGAGAAGGTCGGGTTGGTGCCCACGGACACCGCCGCCAGCAGCGGCTCGTGCTGACCGCGGCGGATCAGCCGGGCCGCGTACACGCCGTCGGCGGGCACCGCCGCGTACCGGTGGCAGAGCAGGTTGGCGGTGGGGAAGCCCAGCTCCCGGCCCCGCTGGTCGCCGCGGACCACGACGCCCTCCACCCGGTGTGGGCGGCCCAGCGCGGCGGCCGCCGCGCCGACGTCACCCGCGTCGACGCAGGACCGGATGTACGTGGAGGAGAAGACGGTGCCGGCCTCGGCGACCAGCGGGGCGCCCTCCACGGCGAAGCCGAACGTCTGACCCAGCCGTTCCAACAACGCCACGTCGCCGGCGGCCCGGTGCCCGAAGCGGAAGTTGCTGCCGACCACCACCAACGCCGCGTGCAGGTGCTCGACAAGGACGTCGTGCACGAACTGCTCGGCCGGCACCCGGGAGAACTCGGGGGTGAACGGGACCACGCAGAGCACGTCCACGCCGAGCGCCTCGATCAGTTCGGCCTTACGGGCCGGCTCGGTGAGCACCGCCGGATGCGAACCGGGGCGCACCACCTCGGCCGGGTGCGGGTCGAAGGTGACCACCACCGACTGCACGCCCAACTCGCGGGCCCGGGCCACGGCGTGCCCGATCGTCGCCTGGTGCCCCTTGTGCACGCCGTCGAAGACGCCGATGGTGACCACCGAGCGTCCCCACCCGCCGGGCGCCGCGTCGTAGCCCCGCCACCGCTGCATGCCGTTCCTCTCTGCTGTCCCGCCGGCCGGCGGGTCGACACCGCCGGCTGCGGGCCGGCGGACCTGCGCTGCGCTGTCAGGCCGGTGCGAGCACGATCTCCGCGCGGGCCCGCCCGTCCCGCTCGCTGACGATAGCGATCAGGCCGCCGGCCGGCCCGAAGACGGCGTACGGCCCGGTGAGGCCAGCCGGGTCCAGTGGCCCCCCGTGGGCGAGCACCCGGGCCTCGTCCGGCGTGGCCACCCGGCGCGCGAAGAACCGGTCGGCCGCCGCGTCCAGTGGCAGGTTCACCACGTCCGGGGCGCGCTGCTCCAACTCGTCGAGCGTCGCCGCCTCGGCGAGGGTGAAGCCACCCACCGCGGTACGCCGCAGCGCCGTGAGGTGCCCGCCGACGCCGAGCGCCAGGCCGGCGTCCCGGGCGATGGCCCGGATGTACGTGCCGGAGGAGCAGGTCACGTCCACGTCCACGTCGACCACGTCCGGCTCGGTGCGGCGGATCGCCAGCACCTCCAACCGGGAGATGGTGACCCGCCGCGCCGGCAGCTCGACGCTCTCCCCGTCGCGCACCCGCTTGTACGCCCGCTGCCCGTCGATCTTGATGGCGCTGACCGCGCTCGGCACCTGGTCGACCTCGCCGCTCAGCCCGGCCAGCACCGACCGGATCGCGTCGTCGGTGACCTGCCCGGCCGGCACGGTGGCGGTGACGTCGCCCTCGGCGTCGTCGGTGACTGTGGTCTGGCCGAGCCGGATGGTGCCGGCATAGCTCTTGCCCGCGCCGATCACGTAGGTCAGCAGCCGGGTGGCCCGTCCGACGCCGATCACCAGCACGCCGGTCGCCATCGGGTCGAGGGTGCCGCCGTGCCCGACCCGCCGGGTCTTCGCCAGTCGGCGGATGCGCGCCACCACGTCGTGCGACGTCATGCCGCCGGGCTTGTCGACCACGATCAGACCATCGGTGCTCACGTCGGCCAAGCCTGCCAGATGTGGCCGCCGCCCTCGGGGCCGCCCTGGTGACCGGCGCCTACTATCTGCTCGCGCCGGCCACCAGCGGCGAAAACTGACGGGGGAACCATGGACAGCACGTCGTCGAGCGAGCCCACACCGACGGACCCGGTCGACCCGCCACCGCCGCCCGCCGCGGTGGCGCAGGTCAACCCGGTGCAGCTACCGGATTGGCTACGGTCATCGCAGACCGAGCACCAGCCCACCGGGTGGGACCGGGTCCGTTTCTTCTCGGCCCGGCACAACGGGGCCCTGCTGCTCGGCCTCGGGCTGGTGATGGCACTGCTGATGGTCGTCGGCGGGGTGGTGTTGGTCGGTCGGGTCGCCGATGGTGTCCGTACGTCCGCCTCGGCGAGCCCCACACCGACCCCGACCCCGCCGGTGAGCAGGGTCGGCGAAGCACGGGATCTGTTCGCCGGGTCGCCGGCGGCCTCCTTCGCGCCAGCCGAGGAGGCCGTGCGGATGCCTGCGGCCAAGAGCACCGGGCCGTTCACCGCGGCCCAGGTGCGGACCGCGCTGGAGTCGGTGCGCAAGGCACTGATCGAGAGCCGGGTCGACATCTCGATGTTCTCCGGGGATCCGGAGCCGTTCCTCGCGCTGCTCGCCCCGGACGCTCGCGAACGGCTCCGGGGAGACTTCACCAACGGCAGCTTCTTGCGGTACGCCACGAGGATGGCGTCACCGTCGGAGTGGGAGTTCGGCGTCCGCGCCGACGGCCGGGTCAGTTACCGGGCCACCATGCAGAACGGCGTCCGACTGCTGGAGGTCTCCACGGAGTTCGTCTGGGCGTACCCGTTCGACGTGGACCTGCGGGCGCCCGCCGGCGCGACAGTGGTGGCGCTACGCGACCAGGTTGTGTGGCAGGTGCCGCACCCGGACGACGTGCCGACCTCCGCCCGGGGCCTCTGGGTCAGCTCGGCGGAGGCCGTGACCTGGAACGCGGACTGCGCCCAACTCCGTGAGGGCTGGGTGCAGGAGCAGTTCTGGGTGGCCGACGTGCACCAGGACCGGATACCCGCGGGCGACCCGGGCACCATCTTCGACCTCGACGCGCCCGCGCCGACCACCACGCGCTGCTGACCGGCGGGCTCCGGCGACCGGTCAGCGGACCGCGCCGGTCACCGCCCACCTGCCGTTGCGCAGTCGCAGCAGTAGGGCGACCAGCCGGATCACCACGAACACTGTGAGCCCGGCCCAGATGCCGCCCAGCCCGAGGTTGAGCGCGTACGCCAGCCAGATGGCCGGGAGGAAGCCACCGAGCGCCGCCACGATGGTGAGGTTGCGCAGGTAACGCACGTCGCCGGCGCCGATCAGCACCCCGTCGAGGGCGAACACCACCCCGGCCAGCGGCAGCATGACGACGAACCACGGCCAGGCCACCATGGCCTGCTCGCGTACCCCTTGGTCGGAGCTGAACCACGACGGCACCACGTCCGCGCCGGCGGCGACGAGCAGCGCGAAGCCCACGCCGCAGACGCCGCCGAGCAGCCCGACCCGCCGGGCGAGCGCCCGTGCACCCGAATCGTCGCCGGCGCCGAGCGCGGCACCGACCAGGGACTGCGCGGCGATGGCGAGGGCGTCGAGCACCAGCGCGGTGAAGAACCAGAGTTGCAGGGCGATCTGGTGGGCGCCGACGGCGGCGGCGCCGAAGCGGGCGGCGACGGCGGTCGCGGACAGGAAGCTCGCCTGGAACGCCAGCCCACGGATCAGCAGGTCGCGGCTGAGCACCAGTTGTTGGCGGATCACGCGGGGTTGGGGTCGCAGCGACACCCGCTCGCCGACCAGGGCGGCGGCGAAGAGCACCCCGCAGAGCGTCTGCGCGACGACGTTCGCCACGGCCGAACCGACCAGACCCAGCCCGCCGGGGTAGACCAGCAGCGGGCAGAGCAGCGCGGAGAGCAGGTTGGGGCCGAGCACGAAGAACAGGGGACGGCGAGTGTCCTGCACGCCGCGCAGCCAGCCGTTGCCGGCGGCGGCGAGGAGCAGGCCGGGAGCGCCGAGGGCCGCGATCCGCAACCACTGGGCGGCGGCGTCGGCGACCTCGCCACCACCACCGACGAGGGTACGCGCGAGCGCGCCACCGCCGACCTGCATGCCGACCGCGATCAGCAGACCGACACCGAACGCCAACCAGGACGACTGGACGCCCTCGGCGACCGCGGCGGCCCGGTCACCCGCGCCGAAGCGGCGGGCCGCGCGGCCGGTGGTGCCGTAGGCGACCACGGTGCCCACCCAGGCGGTGAGCGTCATGACAGTGCCGCCGACCGCGAGCGCGGCGAGCGGCACCCGGCCGAGGTGACCGACCACCGCGGTGTCGACCAGCACGTAGAGCGGCTCGGCGGCGAGCACCACGAGGGCCGGCAGCGCGAGCGCGGCGATCCGCCGGGGCGAGGCGGGTCGGTGAGCGGGGGTGGCGTGGTTCATCGCCGCCGATCCTGGCACGGCTGCGGTAAGGATCGCAATCCCACCGACTACTTACCTTCGCCGGTGGCGCCCGTCGACGGGTGGCCCCTCCGGCTCGTCCCAGGCCCCCGTGCAGCACCTGCCGGCGGGCAGTCGGGGCGTCGGCTTGTCGGGTCGGACGCTTTGGAGCTGATGTCGTAGACGAATCACGTCGTGATGTCGCAGACGATGTCGTGATGTCGCAGACGATGTCGTGATGTCGCAGACGATTCAGCTCCAAAGGCGAACCAGGAACTGGCCGAACCTCCCGACCGCACCGATCTGAGGGATCACCGTCGGAGGGGTCGGATCATTGACGGGTGTCCATCGACGTCTGCAGCGCGCGGCGGGCCTGCTCGCGGGCGTCGTCGGTGGTGGTCTCCGGCTTGGGCTTGTTCGGCATGGTGGCGCTCCTCTTCCCAGGGCGTGAGCCGCCGGCACGCGGCGGCCCTCACGGGCGGTCCTGCTGAGGCCCCACGGCGGTCCGGGGTTACCGGAGCAGCCGACTGGGCAGCGTGAGCCCGGGTCGATCCGACCCTGGAGGGAGGCGGCACGGGGTGTGGCACCACCGCCCATGACCTGCACCGCTACGCGGCACCGGCCTTCTCCCAAGTTATCGTTCAGGTCCACATACTGCTTACGGTTCCCGCCATTTGGACGGTCGGCAGCCCAGCTCAGCGAGCCAGGAAGTGCCAGCCCAGCCACCACCAGAACCCGAACAGACCGATCCGGCCCACCGGCACCGGACCGACCTCGTAGCGCATCACGTAGGCACAGACCTCGCCCAGGGTGGGGATCCGTGACCCCTCCCGCCGGGCCATCCACTCGACCACCGCGAAGAGGATCAGCGCGGCGAGGAAGCCGCCGATCGCGAGCGCGCGCATCATCGCCGCACCAGCCCCCAGAAGGCGGACAACCAGGCGAACCAGACCGCCGACCGGGTCAGTTGATCCTCCAGGAGAGGATCGGCCAACCGGGAGAAGGTGGGGAAGTCGTCGCCGGCAGCCAGCACGAAGGTCACGCCCTCGAAGACCCCGAAGACCACCACCGGCACCGCCCACCAGGCCGCCCCCGGGCCCAGCCGGCGCGGCGCCGGCCGACGGGGCACCCGGTTGCTCAGACCGAGCCAGATCAGCACCCCGCCCGTCCCGAGGGTGAACAGATTCGCCTCGGTGGAGAAGGAAGCGAACCGGCCACCGACGAGCGACAGACAGACGAGGACGGGAACGGAGACGGCGGGCCGGTCCCAGGCGCGGGGGGCCTCCACGGTGAGGTCGTGCGGCTGCTCCATCCCGCAATTCTTCCCGGTATCACGGAACGCGGGAAGACCAACACTCCCCGGAGCTGACCCTGATCTTCCGGACCGCCGGAACGATGGCGACCGAAGGGCGCGTCAGCCGATCAGCGCCGCGTCCAGCTGACCGCGGATCGACTCGACCACCTGCTCGACAGTGCCCCGACCGGTGAACCCGGCCGCGAACGTGTGCCCACCACCGCCCAGCGCTACCGCGACCCGGCTGACATCCACCGCGCCCTTGCTACGCATCGACACCGCCCACTCGGCGGGCCTGGTCTGCTTCACCACACAGCTCACATCCGCCTCGGCGGTGCAGCGCACGGAGTCGATCAGAGCCTCCAGCACGTACGGCCGCTGGTCGTGCCGGGCCAGGTCATCGAGGGTGGCGAAGGTCCAGACCAGACCCCGACCTCCGGCGGCGGCCGGCTCCAGTCGAGCCCGGCCGAGCACCTCACCGAAGAGGCGGACCGCGCCGAAGGGCCGGGTGTCGAAGACCCGCCGGGAGATGTCACCCGGCGAGATGCCGGTCGCCAGCAATCGGGCGGCCATCTGATGCACCTCCGGAGTGGTGGCCTCGAACCGGAACGAGCCGGTGTCAGTGGTCAGCGCCACGTAGAGGCACTCGGCGATGGCCGGATCCACCACCACCCCGAGCCGGGCCAACAGTTGTTCGGCCACGACCGACGTGGCCGCCGCACCCGGGTCGACCAGGTTGACAGTGCCGAAACCGGGGTTGGAGGCGTGGTGGTCGAGCACCAGCGCCGCACCTGCCGACGACAACCGCCCGGCCAACTCGCCGAGACGTGACTCGCTCGCCGCGTCGAAGCAGATCACCAGATCGGGCACCGGGTCGGCGGCGTCCGCCGGGACCAGCAGGTCCAGCCCGGGCAGCCCCCGGAACGGTTCCGGCAGCTCCGGCGGCCCGGGAAAGGTCGCCTGCACGTCGTGTACGCCGAACTGCCGCAGGCCCAGACCGAAGCCGAGCATGCTGCCCAACGCGTCGCCGTCCGGATTGATGTGGCAGATCAGGAGCACCCGGGCGGTCTGCGGGAGAGCCCGCACCAACGCCTCGGCCGCGGCCCAGTCCGCCTCGGCGGGGCCGAGCCCTGCTGCCCCGGCGAACGGGGCGCTGGCGGTGCTGGTCACCGCGTTTCCCCACCCCGCGGGGTCTCCTTGACGTCGGTGGCCTCGTCGGCCTCGTCCGTCTCGTCGGCCTCATCGGTCTCGTCGTCCACCCGGTACGGCTGGGCCTCGCCCGCGTACTTCGCCTGGGCGGCGAGCCGCTGCACCTCGGCGTCGGCGTTGCGGGCGGCGGCGAGCAGGTCGTCGATGTGCTTGACCTGGTCCTGCACGTCGTCGAGGACGAACGTGAGGGTTGGCGAGTGGCGCAGCCCGAGGGCCTTGCCGACGGTGCTGCGCAGCAGCCCCTTGGCGCTCTCCAGCGCCGCCGCGGTGTCCGCCTGGGCCACCGAGTCACCGAGCACCGTGTAGAAGACCGTCGCGTCACGCAGGTCAGCGGTAATCCGGGCATCAGTGATGGTGATCATCCCGAGCCGCGGGTCCTTGATCTGGCTCCGCACCACCGACGCGACCAGCTCACGCACCCGTTCCGCGTGCCGGCGTACCTTGGCCGGATCAGACATCTCGCCACCTCCACGGCGTCCTGCTTCCGGCCGAACCGGCGGCCCGCAGGCCGCCGGCCGACCGGCCAACATCTCGAACACTACCTTCGGGGCCGCTCCGGTCGCCCGGCACAGCCGGCACCATGGTCAGTCGTCGTCCACGCCGTAGAGCCGGCGTCGAACCGACAGCAACTCGACCTCGGGGCGATTGGCCACCAGGCGCTCACAGGAGTCGAGCACCTCGCGGACGTGCGCCGTCTCGGCGGCCACCACGGCCACCGCCAGCTGCGCTCGACCATGCAGGTCGAGCGCACCCACCTCGGCGGCCGACACCTCGAAGCGGCGCAGCGCCGCCACGATCGGCCGTACATATGATCTCTTGGCCTTGAGCGACCGTGAGTCGCCCGGCAGCAGCAGGTCGAAGACCGCGGTTCCGGTGAACATCGCCCCGGACGATACCGCCAACCCGCCCCGCATGATCAAGGGGTTTACGCCGAGTCGGCGTAAACCCCTTGATCAGCGTGTCACTGCCGGATCAGGAGCGAACCTTCTCCCGCATCTCGAAGGTCTCGATGACGTCGCCGACCTGGACGTTGTTGTAACCACCCAGGGTCAGACCGCACTCGAAGCCCTCGCGGACCTCGGTGGCGTCGTCCTTGAACCGCTTGAGCGAGGTGATCGTGAGGTTGTCCGCCACGACCGCCCCGTCCCGAAGCAGGCGAGCCTTCGCGTTGCGTCGGATGATGCCCGACCGGACGATGCAACCGGAGATGTTGCCGATCTTGGACGAGCGGAAGACATCGCGGATCTCCGCGCTGCCCAGCTCGGCCTCCTCGTACTCCGGCTTGAGCAGGCCCTTGAGCGCTGCCTCGATCTCCTCGATGGCCTGGTAGATGACGGTGTAGTACCGGATCTCCACGCCCTCGCGGTCGGCCATCTCACGGACCTTGTTCGAGGCCCGCACGTTGAAGCCGATGATCGTGACCGGCTCGGACGAGGCACTCGCGAGCATGACGTTGCTCTCGGTGATCGCGCCGACGCCCCGGTCGAGGACCTTGAGCTGGACCTCCTCGGGGATGTCGAGGTTGAACAGCGCGTCCTCCAGGGCCTCCACCGAACCGGAGACATCGCCCTTGAGGATGAGGTTGAGCGAGGTCTTCTCGCCCTCCTTGAGCTGCTCCATGAGCGTCTCGAGGGTGGCCCGACCACGGGAGTTGGCGAAGGACGCCGCCCGCCGCCGTGCCTGCCGCTGCTCGGCGATCTGCCGCACCGTGCGGTCGTCCGCCGCGGCCAGGAACGTGTCTCCCGCGCCGGGCGGCGCGGTCAGACCCAGCACCATGACCGGACGCGCCGGCCCAGCCTCGGAGAGCTGGTTGCCGTTCTCGTCGAGCATGGCCCGGACCCGGCCGTGCGCCCCACCGGCGACGATCGAGTCGCCCGCCCGCAGGGTGCCCTTCTGCACCAGCACCGTCGCCACCGCACCGCGGCCCTTGTCCAGGTGCGCCTCGATGGCCACACCCTGCGCCGGCCCGTCGATCGGAGCGGTCAGCTCCAGCGACGCGTCGGCGGTCAGCAGGACGGCCTCGAGCAGCTCCTCGATGCCGATGCCCGGCTTGGCTGCCACGTTGACGAACATGGTCTCGCCGCCGTACTCCTCGGCGACCAGGCCGTACTCGGTCAGCTGCTGGCGGACCTTGTCCGGGTTGGCGTCCGGCTTGTCGACCTTGTTGACCGCGACCACGATCGGCACATCGGCCGCCTTGGCGTGGTTCAACGCCTCGATGGTCTGCGGCATCACACCGTCGTCGGCCGCGACGACCAGGATCACGATGTCCGTGACCTGGGCGCCACGAGCACGCATGGCGGTGAACGCCTCGTGACCCGGGGTGTCGATGAAGGTGACCGCCCGGTCCTCGCCCTCGTGCGGGACGTGGACCTGGTAGGCACCGATGTGCTGGGTGATGCCACCCGCCTCACCGGCCACGACGTTCGCCTTACGGATGGCGTCGAGCAGCTTGGTCTTACCGTGGTCGACGTGACCCATGACGGTCACCACCGGCGCACGGCTGACCAGACGCTCCTCGGCCACCTCCGCGTCGAGGTCGATGTTGAACTGCGCGAGCAGCTCGCGGTCCTCGTCCTCCGGGCTGACGATCTGGATGTCGAAGCCCAGGTGCTCACCCAGCAGGTGCAGGGTGTCGTCAGAACACGACTGGGTCGCGGTCACCATCTCGCCCAGGTTGAACATCTCCTGGACCAGCGAACCCGGGTTGGCGTTGATCTTGTCCGCGAAGTCGGACAGCGAGGCGCCACGGGAGAGCCGGACGATCTGACCCTGACCCCGGGGAGCACCCGAGCTCATGGTCGGAGCCGACAGGTTGTCGAACTCCTGTCTGCGCTGCTTCTTGGACTTGCGACCGCGCGTCGGCCGACCACCCGGACGCCCGAAGGCACCCGCGGCGCCGCCGCCACGGCCACGACCGCCCGCACCCGGACGACCGCCGCCACCGGCCGGACCACCCGGACGGAAACCGCCACCGGGAGCACCCGCACCGCCGCCGGGACCGCCACGGTAGCCACCGCCACCGCCGGCACCCGCGCCGCCACCAGGGCCGCCGCGGTAACCGCCGCCACCGCCACCGGCGCCACCGCCGGGACCGCCACGGAAACCGCCGCCACCGCCACCGGGACGACCTGCGCCGCCACCGGGACGACCGGCGCCACCGGGACCGGGGCGACCGGCAGCCGGACGCTGGCTCGGCATGGACGCCGGGCTGGGCCGCGGCGGCATGGAGTTCGGGCTCGGCCGCGGCGGCATACCCGCCGGGCTGTTGGGCCGAGAGCCACCCGCACCGGCGGCCGGGGGCCGCTGCTGCTGGCCACCCTGGATGCCGAACGGGTTGTTACCGGCACCGCGCGCCGGCGGACGACCGCCCGGCCGGGCACCCGGACCGGGAGCCGGCGTGCTCGGACGAGCTGCCGGCGAACCGGGACGGGGCGGCATCGCCGCGGGACCCGGCCGAGGACCGGGCCGGTTACCGCCGTCTGCCGGAGGCTCCCGGCGAACGGGGTTGTCCCGCTGCTGCTGGCGGGCGGCCTGTGCGGCCTTGACCGCGGCCTCCTGCTCAGCCTTCAGCGCGGCGGCACGCGCCTCCGCGGCCGCCACCTCGATGTCGTGGGCACTCGCCGGCTTGGCGACCGGGGTCGCCGTCTGCGGGGCACCGGGAACCGGCCCCTTGGGCTTCGGACCGGGTGCCGGCGCGGCCGGCCGCCGAGGCGGCATCGGCCTGGCCGAGACCCGGGGCGCGCCCGGGGTCGGGGTTGGAGTCGGGGTCGGGTTCGAAGCCGGCGTCGACGCGGGCGCCGACGGGGCGGCCGGAGCCGGGGCTCCGGCGGACGCGACGAATGCGTTACGCAGCCGCCGGGCGACGGGCGCCTCGACGGTGCTGGACGCGGACTTCACGAACTCGCCCATTTCCTTCAGCTTGGCGAGAACGGTCTTACTCTCGACCCCGAGCTCTTTTGCAAGCTCGTGTACGCGGGCCTTGCCTGCCACTGCACTCCTCACTCCGAGGTCGTGCGGGCAGCACCCGCAGCGACCTCACTCGTGCACTTGAAGCCTGGTCATTTCAGGGACTTCATCGTGTGCTCATGTCGGTCGTCCTACCCTGCTAGCGACCCTCGCCCGGTCGGGCTGACCGGACGTAGTGGTTGGCGCATCGACGTGCTCCGCCAGCGCACCGTGGTCGAGGACCTCGGTGCTGCGCAGCGCACGCCCGAAGGCGCGGCGCCGCACCGCCAGCGCGAAGCAGGCCGGATCCGGGTGCATGTTCGCTCCCCGACCCGGCAGCCTGCGGCGCGGATCAGGCCGGAGACTGTGACCAGCCTCGTCCCTGACCGCGACGATCCGCAGCAATTCGCTGGCCGGCGCACGTTGCCGGCAACCCACACAGGTGCGCTCCGGCTGCGCGCGTCGTACCACTGGAGGAAGTCTACCCCTAGCTCCCCGAGATCGCGCCGCCCGGCTCCCGCACGTGATCAGTTACCCCACGCGCGGCCGGCGCCGCCTGCTCCGCATCGGACCGAATGTCGATCCGCCAACCGGTCAATCGGGCCGCGAGTCGGGCATTCTGCCCCTCCCGACCGATCGCCAGCGAGAGCTGGAAATCGGGAACGGTCACCCGGGCGGCCCGGTTGGCCAGGTCGACCACCTCGACCCGCAGCGCCTTGGCCGGCGACAACGCGTTGCCGACGAAGGTGCCCGGGTCGTCCGACCAGTCGATGATGTCGATCTTCTCACCGTGCAGTTCGCTCATCACGGCACGCACCCGCTGACCCATCGGGCCGATGCAGGCGCCCTTGGCGTTCACCCCGGGCACTGTGGAGCGGACGGCGATCTTCGTGCGATGGCCCGCCTCACGGGCGATCGCGCCGATCTCGACGGTGCCGTCGGCGATCTCCGGCACCTCCAGGGCGAAGAGCTTCTTGACCAGAGCCGGGTGCGACCGGGACAGGGTGATCTGCGGCCCGCGCATGCCCTTGGCCACGTGCACCACGACGCAGCGGACCCGCTCGCCGTGCGCGTACCGCTCGCCGGGCACCTGCTCGGACTGCGGCAGCACGCCCTCCAGCTTGCCCAGGTCGACGCTGACGATGCCCTTCTCGGTACGCGTCTCGTGCGCCTGCACCACGCCGGTGACCAGGTCACCCTCGCGGCCGACGTACTCGCCGAAGTGCACCTCGTCGGTGGCCTCCCGCAACCGCTGGAGGATCACCTGCTTGGCGGTCATGGCGGCGATCCGGCCGAAGTCGTGCGGGGTGTCGTCCCACTCCCGCACCAGGCTGCCGTCGGCATCCATCTCCTGCGCGTACACCAGGGCGGCGCCCGATCTGCGGTCGATCTCCACCCGGGCGTGCGGTTCGGCCCCGTCGGTGTGCCGGTAGGCGGTCAGCAACGCGGTCTCGATCGCCGCGAGAATCGTGTCGAACGGGATCTCCCGCTCGCGCTCGAGTGCGCGCAGCGCCGCGAGGTCGATGTTCACCTCTCCTCGTCCTCCACATCATCTTCGTCGTCGATGTCGTCTGAATCGTCGATCTCGTCGGAATCGTCCGCGTCGTCGACTTCGTCGTCCGGCTCACCCAGCTCGGCGAGCCGGGTGAACTCGACCTGCACGCGGCCCGGGCCCAGCTGGGCGTACGCCCAGGCGGCGCGGCCGTCGTCGGTCTCCAGGTGCACGCCCTCGTCGTCGGCCGCGACCACCCGGCCGGTCAGCTGACGGTCACCGGCGGGCTGCTCGCCCCGCTGGCCCGGCAGCGCGGCCGCGCCCCGGGCGGTGACCTTGACCAGTCGACCCACGTTGCGCCGCCAGTGGCGGGGCAGGGTAAGTGGCCGGTCGACGCCGGGCGAGCTGACTTCCAGCTGGTACTCGCCGGCGACGATGTCGCCACCGGTTTCCTCCGCGGCGTCCAGTGCGGCCGAGACCGCGCGGGAGACGTCAGCGACGGCGTCCAGGTCGATCCCGCCGTCGGTGTCCACCATCACCCGCACCACGTGCCGGCGGCCGGCCCGGGAAACCGACAGGTCCTCCAGGTCGTAGCCGGCGTCGTTGACCACCGGCTCGATCACGGCCCGCAGTCGGTCCCGCCGGGCGGCGAGGTCACCGCCGCGCGGGCCCGCAGCACCGCGGGGTCGACCCGTCGGCCTGGTGGCACGGCCACGCTGCGTCATCTCCGCACCCTCTCCCTGGTCGACGGGGACCGGTCGTCCCGCCATGCCGGCACGCCACCGGAGTGGACACGCCGGTGGTTGCGCAGAGCGTAACGCGCCTGCCCGGCGGCGGACCGGGCGGCGCACCGACGCCGGTGACCCCCGGACCGGCACGGATGGTGTTGACTTGGCCGGTGGGGATCGGCAGAACGACGCAGCGCGACCAAGCATCCGGACATTCCCGGCGAAAGCTCCTGAGTGCCGGGGCGCTGCTGGTGCTCGGCGGCGCCGTGACGCCGCTGACCGGCTGTGATCTTTTCGACCGCGACGATCAACCAGCCCCACCGCCCGATCCGCTGCGGCCGATGGTGGACGAGTCACTCGCGCTGGCCGCCGCGTACCGGGCGAGCGCGACCGCCCATCCCGAGCTCGCCGACCGGCTCAACCCGATCGCCGAGACGCACACCGCGCACGCCACCGAGCTGGCCCGGGTGATCGGCGTGACAGTGCCGTCGGCGGCCTCCGCCGCACCGACCACCGCCCCGGCCGCCGATCCGAACGGCGCGCGCGCCGCCCTACGGGCGCTGGAGAAGACCGCCCAGCAGTCCGCCACCGCCGCCTGCGCCGCGGCGCCCGCGGAGCGGGCGGCACTGCTCGGGTCGATCGTCGCCGCCCGGGCAACTCACCAGGAGGCACTGAAGTGAGGCAGCCGTCCGCCGGAGAGGCACTCGCCGCCGCCCTGTCCGCCGAGTACGCGGCCATCTACGCCTACGGACGGATCGGTGTCCGGCTCAGCGGAGCGGCGCGGGACGCGGCACGCCAGGCGGAGGCCGCGCATCGACGCCGGCGCGACGCGCTGGTGGTGCAGCTCACCACGGCCGGCGGCGTCGTCCCGCCGGACCGCGCCGGGTACGCCCTGCCGTTCCCGGTCACCGACCGGGCCAGCGCCCTGCGGCTCGCCGCAGAGGTGGAGGAGCGCACAGCCGCGCACTGGCGAGCCGCCCTGGCGTCCACCACCGGCGCCGACCGGGACCAGGCGCTGGCCGCCCTTGTCGAGTACGCCGTGCGGGCCACCCGGTGGCGGAAGACGGCCGGGCAGACCCCACTGACTGTCCCGTTTCCCGGTCGACCCACCTGAACCCGGTCCACTCCGGTTGCGGTGCGCATACCAGGTATGCATACTCCGTTGCCATGTCCATCCGTCACGGGTTGCTCGCCCTGCTCGAACGCGGCCAGATGTACGGCTACCAGCTGCGCGCCGCGTTCGAGGAGTCGACCGGCTCGACCTGGCCACTGAACATCGGGCAGGTCTACACCACGCTGTCCCGGCTGGAACGGGACGGTCTGGTGCGCCCGCTGCCGGAGAGCGAGGCCGGGCAGCGCCCGTACGAGATCACCGACGCCGGCCGGGCGGACCTGGCGCTGTGGTTCGCCACCCCGATCAGCCGTACCGACCGCCCCCGCGACGAGCTGGCGATCAAGCTGGCACTGGCGCTGACCACCCCCGGGGTCGACGTCCGGTCGGTGGTGCAGGCCCAACGCAGCGCGACGATGCGGGCCCTTCAGGAGTTGACCCGGTTGAAGTACGGCACCAACCGGCCGGAGGACCTTCCCTGGCGCCTCGTGCTGGACTCGATGGTGTTCCAGGCCGAGGCCGAGGTGCGCTGGCTGGACCACTGCGAGACCAGTCTGGTCCGGCACCAACCCAGCGGCCCGGCGCCTCCCGCTCCCCGACCCGATGACGCCGACGCGCGAGACGCGGCTCGATGGACCGGCGAGGAGGCAAGACGGTGAGCGGATCGGACGACGCGGTGCTGGAGCTACGCGCCGTCCACCGCACCCACGGCGCCGGGCCGGCGGCGGTGCACGCGCTGCGCGGCGTCAGCCTGGTCGTCCGGCCCGGCGAATTGGTCGCCGTGATGGGGCCGTCCGGCTCCGGCAAATCGACCCTGCTGGCTCTCGCCGGTGGGTTGGACCGTCCGACCGGCGGCGAGGTCCGGGTCGAGGGGCAACCGCTGGGGGCCCTGGACCGCCGCGGGCTGGCCCAACTGCGCCGCCGTCGGATCGGCTACATCTTCCAGCAGCTCAACCTGCTGGGCAGTCTGAGCGCGCTGGAGAACGTGGCGCTCCCGTTGGAACTCGACGGGACCAGCGGACGTCGGGCCCGCGCACTGGCCATGGCCGCGCTCACCGAGGTGGGCCTGCCCGCGTTGGGTGACCGTTTCCCGGACCAGCTCTCCGGCGGGCAGCAGCAGCGGGTGGCGATCGCCCGCGCGCTGGTGGGCGAACGCCGGCTGGTCCTCGCCGACGAGCCCACCGGGGCGTTGGACTCCCAGACCGGTGAGGCGGTGCTGCACCTGCTGCGCCGCCGGATCGACGCGGGGGCCGCCGGAGTGCTGGTGACCCACGAGGCGCGGCACGCCGGCTGGGCCGACCGGGTGGTGTTCCTCCGCGACGGAGTGCTGGTCGACACGACGGCACCGCTGGGCAGCGTCGAGCAGTTGCTGTCCGGCAGCGACCGGTGACCATTCGCCGTCCGACGCGGGCCCCCGGTCGGGCCGACACCGCGACGCAGCGGCCGGCCGCGCCGCCCGCCCCGGTCGGCCGACGGCGGTTGGCCGAGCTGACCGGCTCCTGGCGGGCGGCCCTGCGGATCGCCCGGCGGGAGTCACGCCGGGCCCGGCGGCGGACCGCCCTGGTGCTCGCGATGATCGCCATGCCGGTCGCGGCGCTGGCTTTCCTGGCGGCGAGCTACGACATGGCCGAGCTGACCCCACAGGAACGCCTCGACCGTCGGCTCGGGGTGGCCGACGCGCAGCTGCAGTGGATCTCCAACGGCCCGGTGGGGCAGGACGAGTGGGGTGAGGGTTGGTACACCCGCGACGGCGAACTCCCCGCAAAGGTCACCGCGGTCCAGCTGACGGCGCTGCTCGGGCCGGGCAGCCGGGTCACCGAGGTGCGTCCGCGCGTCCCGCTGACCCTGCGCGGCCCGCACCGCGACGAGGTGGTGAACGCTCGGGTGCTGGACCTCACCGACCCGTTGGCCCGCGGGCTGGTGCGGTTCCGGGCCGGCCGGGCACCGCAGCAGGCCGGTGAGGTCGCGGTCAGTCCGGTGGCGCTGCGTCGCCTGGATCTGCGCCTGGGCCACGCCGTGGCCGCCGCCGACGGAAGCAGGGCGTACACCGTGGTGGGGGTGGTCGAGTTTCCCGACGACCTCGGACCGGTGGTGGCGCTGCACCCGGGGGCCGCGCCATCGACCGGCCCGGAGCCGGACAGCGTCTGGCTGGCGGACGTGCCGGGCACCGTCGACGCGGCGCTGGTGTCCCGGCTCAACGACCGTGGGGTGGTGGTCACCGCGCGGCACCTCGGCTCGGCCACCGGAGCGGACCGGACACGGCTCGGGTCGATCATGGGGGACAACCCGAACGACCTGAGCACCGGCGTCCTGATCGCCGGCCTCGGGCTGCTGGAGGTCGTCCTGCTGGTCGGGCCGGCCTTCGCCGTTGGAGTCCGTCGCCGTCGACGGGATCTGGCGCTGGTCGCGGTGGCGGGCGGGGACGCCGCCCAGCTTCGCCGGGTCGTGCTGGCCGACGGTGTGGTGTTGGGTGTGCTGGGGGCCGCCGCCGGCCTGCTGGTCGGCGTCGCCGCGGCGTTCGCCGGTCGCCCGCTGATGGAGCAGTACGTCTTCAGCGCCCGTTTCGGCGGCTACCGCTGCTGGCCGAGCGCGCTGGTCCTGCTCGGTGGCGTCGCGGTGCTGGCCGGGGTGCTCGCCGCGCTGGCACCGGCCTGGACCGCCGCCCGGCAGGACGTCAGCGCCGGGCTCGCCGGACGACGCACCCCGGCGAAATCCCCGGGCCGGTGGTTGGCTCTCGGACTGGCACTGGTGGTCGGCGGGGCGGGGCTGGCGGCGTTCGGGGCCACCCGGACTTCCCCGGCGGTGGTTCTCACCGGGCTGATCCTCGGCGAGTTGGGCCTGGTCTGCTGCACGCCCACGCTGCTCGGGGTGCTCGCCCGCCTCGGCCGGGTGTTGCCGCTGGCACCACGGATCGCGCTGCGCGATGCCAGCCGCAACCGGGCCGCCGCGGCACCGGCCATCTGCGCCGTGATGGCCGCCGTCGCCAGCAGCGTCGCCCTCGGCGGATACCTGGCCAGCGACGACGCCCGCGACGAGCGCGCCTACCGGCCGGCGCTGCCGACCGGCCACGTGATGGTCAACCCGGTCGGACCGGCCGGGCAGCCCACGCTGGCCCAGATCACCGACGCGGCCCGAAATCAACTCGGGGTAGGCGCGGTCGCCCCGGTGCAGACACCGCGCTGCGGGGCGGGGCGCACCGGCTACTGCGACATCGCACCGGTGCTCCCGCCGACCCGGGCCTGCCCCTGGCAGCCCGGGGTTCAACTTCCCGCGGCGCAGCGCCAGCAGGCCCGCGCCGATCCCCGCTGCGAGATCCGCGAGGCGGACTACTTCGGCGGCTACGTGGAGCCCGGAGTCGACGACGGGACCGCACTCCCCCTGCTCACCGGCGTGGACCCGGCGACGACCGCCGCCACGGCGGTGCTGCGCGCCGGCGGCGTGGTGGTGACCGACCCGCGCTACCTGCACGACGGCCTGGTGACCGTCCGGATCAGCGAGGTGGAGGCCGGGCCGGACCGGCCGATCACCGTCCACGATCTTCCGGGGTACGCGCTCCCCCGGGCGACGGGCCCGTCCCGTCTGCTGCTGTCGACCGCCGCCGCCCGGCAACTCGGCCTGAGCTGGTCTCAGACCGGCTGGGTGATCGGCACCACGACCCCGCCCGACGAGGAGCAACAGGCACGGTTCGCCGCCGTCCTGCGGCCATTCGGGACGCTCGCGCTGAGCGTGGAGAACGGCGGCGCCCCCCGCGACGTCTCACCGTTGCTCCTGCTGCTCGCGGCAGCGGCCGGACTGATCACCGTCGGGGCGGCCGGAATCGCCACCGCGCTCGCCGCCGCCGAGGGACGCGCCGAGCTGACCACCCTCGCGGCCGTCGGCGCGGCCCCAGCGGTACGCCGGCTGCTGGCGATCTGCCAGGCCGGGGTCATCGCCGGTATCGGTTCGGTGCTCGGCATCGTGGCCGGCCTCGGCACCGCCGCGATCGTGCTGGTATCGGTGAATCGGCAGTACGCCAGTGCCTGGCCGGCATCCGATCCGTACCCCTTTCTGATGCCGTGGCCCGCGCTCGGGGTCCTGGTGCTGGTGCCGGTGGTGGCGATGCTCGGGGCGGGCCTGTTCACCCGGTCCCGACTGCCGATCGAGCGGCGCCTGGACTGACCGATCCGCCGGGCGACCGAAAGGGGACCGCGCGGGGGTGCCGCCGGGGCCGGGCAGCCGGCAGACTGGTCGGCGTGTCAGTGCTCAGGAATGTCGTCCGTCGAGTCGGTCATCGTCGCTGGTTCGGCGCCACCGCGCGCTTGCTGGTTCCGGCCGATCGGATGGTCGGTCGACTCACCCGGGGCCGGGTGGTCGCGCTCGGCCTGCTCCCCTCCCTGGTGATCACCACGACGGGCCGCCGCTCCGGCAAGCCCCGGAGCAATCCGCTGCTCTACGTGCCCGACGGCGACGCGTACGTGGTGATCGGCTCCAACTGGGGGCAGACCCACCACCCCGGCTGGGCGATGAACCTGCTCGCCGATCCCGCCGCCGAGGTGGACGTGAAGGGCCGGCGGGTCGCGGTGCGGGCCGAGCGGGCCTCCGGCGCCGAACGGGACCGGTTGTGGCAGCTGCTGGTCACCGCGTGGCCCGCGTACCACACGTATGTGCAGCGGGCCGGTGGCCGGGAGATCCACATCTTCCGGCTGGCCCCGACCGGGCGCGGCGCGCCCGAAGCTCCGCCGTCGGCTGGCTAGGCTGACGCTCGGTAGCCAGAGCGAGGTGGTCCCGTGAGCGCGAGGCGTGAGCCGGGGTTGCGAGCCCCGCAGCCGCGAACAAAGGCGGTCCCGTGAGCGCGAGGCGTGAGCCGGGGTTGCGAGCCCCGCAGCCGCGAACAGAGCTGGTCCGGTGAGTGAGCTGGCCGGTGTCGACCGGGGCGTCGACGATCGACGGTGGACGGTCGCGGAGCGGGTCGCCGAGGCGGTCCGACGGCGGTTCCCGGCCGATGCGCTCGCGATCGCGGTGCACGGGCCTCTGGCGCACGGGGACGACGACGGCGGCGGGGACCGCGAGGCGGGAATGCTGGTGGTCACCTATCGACCCGGGACGGGCCCGCCGCCGGCGACCCGGCGGGTGGACGGGGTGCTCGTCGATCTGACGGTGGCCGCCGCCGAGGACTATCTGGCCCAGGCCCGGGTGCTCTCCCCGCTCTGGCCGCTGACCGCCGACCGGTACGTCACCACGCAGGCGTTGCACGATCCGACGGGCTGGTTGCGGACGCTGCGCGACGAGCACCTCGGCCGGCTGGCTCGGGCCCGGCCGGCCGAGTTCAGCACCGCGGCCCGCCAGGCGTGGTACCGGGGCAGCGCGGCGCACTCCCGGGCGGCCCGGCTCGCCGAGTGGTACGAGACCGATCAGGCTCTGCTGATGCTCGGTGAGGCCCGGCTGGCGGCGGCCACGGTGAACGGTCTGCTGAGTCGCACCTACTTCCGTGACCCGGGGGACGCGGTGCGGCGTACCGGGTTGGCCGGCGCGGACATGACCGAGGTGGGTGTGGTGCTGGCCCGGCAGGCCGAGGAGTTGGCCGCCCGTGGTCGTGCGGTCGACGGCACGATCGACGAGCTGCTCAGCACCTGAGGCGCGTCACAGCCCGCCCGGTACGCCGATCAGCGAGCCGATCAGGTAGGTGGCGCCGGCCGCCGCGGCGCCCAGCAGCAACTGGCGCAGCCCACTGGTCCACCAGGGACGGTGGGTGAAGCGGGCCACCACGGCACCGGCGGCGAACAGCCCGAGCCCGCCGACGGCGAGCGCCAGCCACAGTTCGGTGGCGCCGAGCAGGTACGGCAGCAGCGGGACCAGCGCGCCGATCGAGAAGAACAGGAACGACGAGATCGCCGCGGCCCACGGGCTGGGCTGGTCGTCGGGGTCTACGCCCAGCTCCTCGCGGACGTGCACCCGCAGCGCCTCCTCCGGGTCGCGCCGCACCGCCTCGGCGACCTGGGTGGCGAGGTCCCGGGGCAGGCCCCGGGCCACCCACGCGTCGGCCAGCTCCCGGGCCTCCGCCTCGGGGTGCCGTTCCAGTTCCCGTCGCTCCTTGGCCACCTCGGCGGCGACCTGCTCGTTGGCGGAGCGCACGCTGGTGTATTCGCCGAGGCCCATGGAGATCGCACCGGCGACGAGGCCGGCACTGCCGGTGAGCACGATGCTGCGGGGCGACACCCCGCCGCCGCCGACGCCGGCGATCAGGGCGATGTTGGTGACCAGGCCGTCCATCGCGCCGAAGACGGCGGGGCGCAGCCAGCCGCCGGAGACGTCCGCGTGGTGCGCCTCGCGCAGCGCCGCTGGGGTGTCGGTCACGGCGCCTGCCCTTCGTTCGCGACTGCGGGACTCCGCTGCGCTGCGTTCCTCGCGCTCACGGCAGGGTCAGAATCTCGTGGCCGTCGTCGGTCACCACGATGGTGTGCTCGAACTGCGCCGTCCACTTCCGGTCCTTGGTGACCACTGTCCATCCGTCGTCCCACATGTCGTACTGGTAGGTGCCGAGGGTGATCATCGGCTCGATGGTGAACGTCATGCCGGGCTCCATGATGTCCGTGGGGCGCGGGCTGTCGTAGTGCGGCACGTAGAGGCCGCTGTGGAAGGCTTCGCCGATGCCGTGGCCGGTGAAGTCGCGGACCACGCCGTAGCCGAACCGCTTGGCGTACGACTCGATGACGCGGCCCACCACGTTGATCTGGCGCCCAGGGGCGACGGCGCGGATGCCGCGCATCATCGCCTCATGGGTCCGCTCGACCAGCAGCCGGGCCTCTTCACTGACCTCGCCGACGCAGAAGGTGGCGTCGGTGTCACCGTGCACCCCACCGATGTACGCGGTCACGTCGACGTTGATGATGTCGCCGTCGGTCAGGACCGTGGTGTCCGGGATGCCATGGCAGATGACCTCGTTGAGGCTGGTGCAGCAGGACTTCGGGAAGCCCTTGTAGCCCAGCGTCGACGGGTACGCGCCGTGGTCGCAGAGGAACTCGTGCACCACCTTGTCGATCTCGTCGGTGGTCACGCCGGGCTTGCAGTGCTCGCCGGCGAGTTGGGTCGCCTGGGCGGCGAGCCGGCTGGCGAGCCGCATCTTCTCGATGGTTTCCGGCGTCTGCACGTGCGAGCCACGCCACTCGCGCGGACGCGCCTTGCCCACGTACTCGGGTCGGGCGATCTGGGGTGGCACCGGTCGCATCGGGGAGAGCGTGCCTGGTGTCAGCGGCGGACGGACGGTCATGCCGCAAGCCTATCGCCGGGGCCGCTGGTGACCCGCGCCACGGCCGCCCGGCGGAGGTTGTTGCCCTGCCAGGGTGGCTGTGCCATGGTGTCAGCGTGGATCAAGGGGGAGCACCGCCCGTCTTCTCCGCCAGCGCCGAGATCGACGGTGACCACCTCCACGTCGTGGTGGCCGGCGAGGTCGACATGGCGACCGCGGACACGATGCTCCAGACGGCGCTGCGCGAGCCCGCCGGGCAGATCACTCTCGACCTGAGTGCGGTCACCTTCTTCGACTCGGCCGCCATCCACGCCCTGGTCCGGCTCGCCCAGGAGTTTCCGGGCCGGCTCACCGTTCGCCCGTCCCGGCAGGTCCGTCGGGTGCTGGAGATCTCCGGCCTCGGCGAGCAGAGCTGGCTCGACCCGGCCTAGGCACCCCGCCGCCGCCGGGCGCGCGGTCAGTCCTGCAACTGCCGGCGCAGCGTCACCTCGGTGCCTTCAGCGGTACGCCGTACCGACAGTTCGCCCAGCGCTCTGATCAGGTCCAGGCCGCGGCCCCGGAAGCCGGAGCCGGTCGACTCCCGCCACTGCCCGCTGTCGCGCACCGTGGCCGTCACCGTCCGATCCTCGATGGCCACCTCCACGCTGATCATGGTCTCGGCGGGGTGGACCGGGTGCTCGATGGCGTTGGCGGCGGCCTCGGAGACGGCAACGGTCAGGTCGAACAGGTCGGTCTCGCCGACGGAGTGCGCGACCAGGAAGTCCTCCAGCCGCTTTCGGAGCATGCTGAGCCGGGTCGGGTCCGCCGGTAGCCGCAGCGCGAAGCGGTTCAGCTCCGTCGCCTCCAGGGCGAGAACCGCCACGTCGTCGCGGCGCGGCCGTCCGGTGACCCGCTCCACGACCGCGTCGATCAGGTCCACCACGTGCTCACTCGGGCTGGCCGCGTCGATGCGCAGCTGGGCCAGTGAGGCATCGATGCCGAGCTGACGGTCCTCGATCAGCCCGTCGGTGTAGAGCAGCAGTCGAGTGCCGGCCGGCAACTCGCCCTCGACCGACTCGTACGTGGTGTTGGGGAGGGCGCCGACCGGTGGACCGAGCGCCCGGTCGTGCAGGAACGCCACGTCACCTCCGGTGATCAACAGTGGGGACGGGTGACCGGCGCTCGCGTACCGCAGTCGACCCGTGCGGGGGTTGAACAGCAGGCAGACCACCGTCGCGAAGGAGCGGCCCTCGGTGGAGCCGACCAGCCGGTTGAGCCGGGTCAGCGACTCACCCGGATCGAAGCCCTCCAGCACGTACGCCCGCAGCGCGTTGCGCAGCTGCCCCATCGCCGCGGCGGCCCGGACTCCCTTACCGACCACGTCGCCGATGACCAGCACCAGCTCGTCGTTCAGCGCGATCGCGTCGTACCAGTCGCCGCCGACCTCGACGTCGGCGCTGCCGGGCAGGTAACGGCTGGCCACCACCGCGCCGGGCAGTTGAGGCAGCGACCGGGGCAGCAGGCTGTGCTGCAGGGTGGTGGCGATGCGGTGTTCGGCTTCGTAGAGCTGGGCGTTCTCCAGTCGCACTCCGACGAGCCGGGCCAGCTGGGTCAACGCGGCGTCGTCGGCCTGCGCCTCGTCGCCGGCTGCCCGCCAGACCTGCAGCTCACCGAGCTGCTTGCCGGTCGTGCCGGTCAGCTCGGTCACGAAGGACGGGTCGGCGGCGGCGGTGCCGCCGCCGTCCGCCTCGAAGCGCGCCTCGGCGGCGGTGACCACCACCCGAGCCGCCTGGGCGAGGCTCAACGCGTGCCGGGCGGCGACCTGGACCACATCGGCGGTGGATCGGGCGGTGTTCACCGCCACCGCCGCGTCGGCCAGCGCCCGGAGCCGGCGGATGATCTGCCCGCGCAGCTGGCCCAGCTCGACGTTGGCCCGGACCCGGGCGATCAGCTCCTGGGCGGAGAACGGCTTGGTGAGGTAGTCGTCGGCGCCGACGGCGAGACCGGCGACGGCCTCCGCGGAGCCGGCGCGGGCGGAGAGCAGCACGATCGGGACATGCCGGGTACGCGGGTCCGCGCGCAGCGCGCTCACCAGCCCGAACCCGTCCAGCCGGGGCATCATCACGTCGGTGAGCACCAGGTCGAACCCGCCCTCGCGGGCCAGCGGCAGGGCATCCAGCCCGTCGTTCGCGGTGACCACGTCCCAGGTCGGGGAGAGCAGCCGACTGACGTGTTCCTGCAGGTCGGCGTTGTCGTCGACGACCAGGATCCGGCCAGCCGAGGTGCCCTTCGCCGGCTGCCGGTCGAGCTCGGGTGCCGACGCGACACCGGCCCACAGCGCGGTCTCCGCCACGAAGAGCCGGGCCTGCTCGGGCTCACCCACGGGCAGCGGGTCGAACGCCGCCACCCGGTCCGCCGGCAGGTGCGCCGAGCCGAACGGAACGGTCACCGTGAAGGTGCTGCCCACGTCGACAGTGCTGGTCAACCCGACCTCACCGCCGTGCATCTCGACCAGTTCCCGGACCAGCGCGAGGCCGATGCCGGTGCCTTCGTGGGTGCGTGCCCGCACGCCGGGCACCCGGTGGAACCGTTCGAAGACGTGCGGCAGTTCGTCCGCCACGATGCCGACGCCGGTGTCGGTCACCTCCAGCCGGGCCGCGCCCTCGACGGCCCGGATCCGCACCCGGATCTCGCCGTCGAACGTGAACTTGACCGCGTTCGACACCAGGTTGAGGACGATCTTCTCCCACATGTCCCGGTCGACGAAGACCGGCGTCGGCAGCGGCGGACAGTCCACCACCAGTCGCAACCCGGCCCGGTCGGTGGCCGAGCGGAAGGTGCTGGCCAGCCGGGCGGTGTAACCGGCGAGGTCGGTGGGCTGGTAGCGGGCGGCGAGCCGACCGGACTCCAGTCGGGAGAAGTCCAGCACTGTGTTGACCAGCTTGAGCAGGCGCAGCGCGTTGCGGTGCATCATGGTGAGCCGGTCGGTTTCGGTGGCGGGCAGCTCCGGGTCGGCCAGCATGTCCTCCAGCGGGCCGAGCACCAGGGTCAGCGGGGTGCGGAACTCGTGGCTGACGTTGGCGAAGAAGTTGGTCTTCGCCCGGTCCAGCGCGGCCAACTCGGCGGCGCGGGCCCGTTCCTGCTCGTACGCCCGCTGGGTGCCGACCGCCCGGGAGATCTGGGCGGCGACCAGGCCGAGGAAGTCGCGGTAGTCGTCGCTGAGCGGCAGCTGACGGGCCACGCCGACGACCAGCGCGCCGACCGTCTGGTTGGTCGCCGTGAGCGGCAGCACGAGGGCCTGGTCGGCGGCGTCGACAGGCGACGCGTCGAGCAGAGCGGCCACCTCGATCGTGGCGGGCGCGCCGTCGGGGGTCAGCCGGGCCACCAACTGCGCGGTGACATCGACGGCGGGCGGGGTGGTGCCGGTGCAGCCGGCCAGGGTGAGCTGGTCGTTGTCGTCAGCCAGATAGATCAGGGCGAACGGCACGTCCGCCCGGTGCCGGCCGAGCACCCCGGCGGCGGTCCGACCCAGTTCCGTGGCGCTGCCGATATCGGTCAGCTCGGCACCCAGCTCGGACAGCGCTCGCAGTCGACGCTCGCCGAGCACCCGCCCGGTGGTCTCGCTGACGATGCAGTAGACGCCACTGACCGAGCCGTCGTCTCCCCGGATCGGGTCGTACGAAACGTTGAAGTAGGTCTGCTCGACGAAGCCGTAACGGTCCAGCAGAAAGGGATGGTCCTCGCCCCGGTAGGAGCGGCCGGTGCTCCGGACGCTGTCGAGCAGCGGGCCGAGCACCGACCAGGTCTCCGCCCAGTTCGCGCGGGCCGGTTGGCCGATCACGTCCGGGTGTTTGCCGCCGATGGTCGGCCGGTAGGCGTCGTTGTAGAAGGCCAACTGCTCGTCGCCCCAGAACATGACGATCGGCGCGCTGGAGGCGAGCATCATGCCGACCGCGTTGGAGAGCGTCGGGGGCCACTGACCTGGCTCACCCAGCGGCCCGGAGGACCAGTCGAAGGAGGCCAACCGCTCGCCCATCTCGCCGCCGGCCGCGAACGCGGCCGCCAGCATCGGCGGGGTCTCGTGACCGGACAGGGCGGGATGCCCGATGTCCGCGCCCCCCTGGGCCGAGCTCATGCAGCCTCCCGCTCCGGCCGTACCCCTCGACCGTTGATCTTCACCCGCCGTGCTCCGACTTGTACCCCAGCGGACCAGGAACGTAACGCATCACGAGCGACGGACGCTGTTTACGGAAGCCTGGGTAGTCGGGCACCGGACAGCGCGGGTGAACGGCGGCGTCGAACAGCGGCGGCCGGAACGCTCTGACGAGTCAGAAGACCGGCAGACCGTCGATGCTTGCCGCGTTCCTGGTGACCCGGTAGGCGACCAGATCATCGGCGCTGCGGCGAGAGTGTGAGACGAGTAACAGATCACGTTCGGCCCGGAAGTCCATCAAGGGCACCGCGTATCCGCAGGAGTCACTGACCCGCTCCACCTCGACGGTGATGACCGCCCGGACGGCGTGCACGTCCGGCGGCGAGGGAAACTCGGCGAGCCGATCGGCGAAGGCGTCCTCGGTGACCGCGACGCTGCTGCCCCGACCGTGCAACCGGACGATCTTCGGCGGACCGTCGAAGGCACAGAACATCAGCGTGATCCGGCCGTTGTCCCGCAGGTGGGCGATGGTCTCCGCCCCACTGCCGTGATAGTCGAGGTAGGCCACCCGGTGCGGGCCGAGGATCACGAACGTGCCCCGCATGCCCTTCGGAGACACGTTGACATGCCCCTCGACCCCCGACGGGGCGGTCGCCACGAAGAAGAGCGGCTGCGCCACGATGAAGTCACGCAGTCGGCCGTCGATTTCCGGATAAACCTTGCCCATGTGCCGATCCTCCCACCGGTGCCATCGACGGGCGGGGGCGATCTCAGTCACACCCGCCGGCCGGCGGCCTGCACCAACGCAGTGATCGGGCGGGGATCCGACTCGTTCTCCGGATGCCACTGCACTCCGAGCACGAACGGCAGGGCCGGGTCCTCCACCGCCTCGACCACGCCGTCCCCCGCCCAACCGGTCACCGTGAGCCGGCCAGGATCGGCGACCGCCTGATGGTGGTACGAGTTGACCTGGTCGACCCCGGCCAGCACCGAGGCGGCCAGGCTCCCCGGCGCGAACCGCACCGCGTGCGCCCCGTACACGCCCGGCGCCGGGCGGTGCGCCTCGTGACCCACCACATCGGGCAGGTGCTGGTGCAGCGTGCCGCCGTACGCGACCGCGAGCAACTGCATCCCCCGACACACGCCCAGCACCGGCACCTCGGCGGCGAGCGCGGCGGCCAACACTGTCAACTCGCCGGCGTCCCGGTCCGGCCGATCCTCGGTACGAGGTTCGGGCGACTGGCCGTACCGCCCCGGGCCGACGTCCGCGCCACCGGCCAACAGCAACCCGTCGAGGACGGCCACCACGTCCGCGTCCACGTCGTCCGGTGGCAGCACCACCGCCCGGCCACCCGCGGCCGCCACCGCCCGCGAGTACGCCTCGGGCACCAGCACCGCCCGCACACCCCGCCAGACCGCCCAGTCGGCGGGTTCGACGTACGCGCTGACCCCGATCAGCGGCCGCCGGCTCCGGGCTGGCCGGGTTCGCGACTGCGGGTCTCGCAAACCCGGCTCACTCGTCGCGCTCACAGCGGCGTGACGTAGGCGCCCGTGATGCCGCCGTCGACCACGAACTGCGCGGCGGTCATGAACGAGGCGTCGTCGCTGGCCAGGAACGCCACAGCGGCGGCGATCTCCTCCGGCTGCCCGAAGCGTCCCATCGGCACGTGCACCAGGCGACGGGCGGCCCGCTCCGGGTCGGCGGCGAAGAGTTCCAGCAGCAACGGGGTGGCCACCGGGCCCGGACAGAGGGCGTTGACCCGGATGCCCTCACGGGCGAACTGCACACCCAACTCCCGGGTCATCGCCAGCACCCCGCCCTTGCTCGCGGTGTACGCGATCTGCGACGTGGCCGCACCCATCAACGCCACGAACGAGGCCGTGTTGATGATCGAGCCCTTGCCCTGTCGACGCATGTGCGGAATGGCGTACTTGCAGCACAGGTAGACGCTCGTGGTGTTGACCCGCAACACCCGCTCCCACGCGTCCAGGCCGGTGTCCAGGATGGAGTCGTCGTCCGGCGGTGAGATGCCGGCGTTGTTGAACGCGATGTCGACCCGGCCGTGCCGGTCGGCCACCCCGTCGAACAGGTCGCGGACCGCCGACTCGTCGGCCACGTCGGTGGCCACGAACTCTCCGCCGCACTCCTCGGCGGCCTTCGTACCGGCCGCCGCGTCGATGTCCACGCACACCACCCGGGCCCCCTCGGCGGCGAACCGCCGCACGGTGGCCAGCCCGATGCCACTGCCCGCTCCGGTGACCACTGCCACCCGGTCCTGCAACCGACCCTGCACTGGCGTCACTCCTCCGTCGCGATGAACACGTTCTTGACGTCCGTGAAGGAGTGCAACGCGTCCGGGCCCAGCTCGCGGCCGAGCCCGGAGCGCTTCATCCCGCCGAACGGGGTCCAGTAGCGCACCGAGGAGTGCGAGTTGACGCTGAGGTTGCCCGAGTCGACGGCGCGGGCCAGGCGCAGGGCCCGACCCACGTCCCGGGTCCAGATCGAGCCGGAGAGGCCGTACTCGGTGTCGTTGGCGAGCCGGACCGCGTCCGCCTCGTCGTCGAACGGCAGCACCGAGACCACCGGGCCGAAGATCTCCTCCCGCCAGTGCCGGTCGGCCGGCGAGTCGGCCAGCAGCACGGTCGGCGCGTGCCAGAACCCGGGGCCGTCGGGGCAGGAGCCGGTGAAAGCTACAGTCGCCCCGGCGAGGTAACCGGCTACCCGGTCCCGTTGGGCGGCGGAGATCAGCGGGCCCATCTCGGCGGTGTCGCGGGACGGGTCCTCCACCCGCACCGCGCGTACCGCCGGTTCGAGCAGTTCCAGGAACCGGTCGTACACCGAACGCTGGACCAGGATCCGCGACCGTGCGCAGCAGTCCTGGCCGGCGTTGTCGAAGACCGCGCCCGGCGCGGTCGCGGCGGCGCGTTCCAGGTCGGCGTCGGCGAACACGATGTTCGCGCTCTTGCCGCCCAACTCCAGGGTGAGTCGCTTCACCTGGGCGGCGCAGCCGGCCATGATCCGGGTGCCGACCTCGGTGGAGCCGGTGAAGCAGATCTTGCGGACCGCCGGGTGGGTGACGAACCGCTCCCCCACCACCGAGCCTTCGCC
Organism: Micromonospora arida; assembly: GCF_003857035.1. Taxonomy (GTDB): domain Bacteria; phylum Actinomycetota; class Actinomycetes; order Mycobacteriales; family Micromonosporaceae; genus Micromonospora; species Micromonospora arida. The sequence goes on along the minus strand of NZ_QGSY01000167.1, from coordinate 30,121 downwards.
CGGGATGACGGTGAAGACGCCGTCGGGCAGGCCGGCCTCGCGGGCCAACTCGGCCAGGCGCAGTGCGGTGAGCGGGGTCAACTCGGCGGGCTTGAGCACCACGGTGTTGCCGGCGGCGAGCGCCGGGGCGAACCCCCAGGCGGCGATCGGCATCGGGAAGTTCCAGGGCACGATCACGCCGACCACACCGAGTGGCTCGTGGAAGGTGACGTCCAACCCGCCGGGCACCGGGATCTGCCGCCCGGTCAAGCGCTCGGGCGCGCCGGCGTAGTAGTCCAGGACGTCGCGGACGTTGCCCGCCTCCCACCGGGCGTTGCCGACGGTGTGCCCGGAGTTGCGCACCTCCAGCACTGCCAATTCGTCCAGATGCGCGTCGACCACGGCGGCGAACCGCCGCAGCAGCCGGGCCCGGTCCCCCGCCCCCACCTGACGCCAGGTCTCGAATGCGGCTGCCGCCCGCGCGATGGCCGCGTCAACCTCGTCCACAGAGGCCGCAGCAACCTCCCGAAACCCGACCCCACGCGCCGGGTCCACCAGAACCGTCACACCCTCACCCCTTGCGCGATCTTGCAGTTACTGCTCCGACAAGAGCCGTGAATCGCCACGAACCACCGACAGAAAATGCAAGATCGCGGGAGCCAGGGCGGGAGGCACGTGGTCAGAGGCGTTCGAAGCCACGCTTGAGCTCCCAGTCCGTCACAGCGGCGTCGAAGGCGGCCAGCTCGACCCTCGCCTGGTTTGCGTAGTGGGCCACCACCTCGGCGCCGAACGCCTCCCGGGCCACCGTCGACTCCTCCCACAGGGCGAGAGCGTCGCGCAACGTGCCGGGGACGCGTTCGGCCTCCGGGTCGTCGTACGCGTTGCCGGTGCACTCCGCACCCAGCTCCAGCTCGCCGTCGATGCCGTGCAGCGCCCCGGCGACCAGCCCGGCGATCGCCAGGTACGGGTTGACGTCAGCGCCGGGCACACGGTTCTCCACGCGCATGCCCTGCCCGTGCCCGACCACCCGCAGCGCGCAGGTGCGGTTGTCGACACCCCAGCGCAGCGCGGTCGGGGCGAACGATCCCGGCTGGTAGCGCTTGTAGGAGTTGATGTTCGGGGCGAAGAGCAGGCTGAACTCGCGCATGGTGGCCAGCAGCCCGGCGAGCACCCGCTGCCCGGTCTGCGACAGGTGCGCCGGTCCGTCGCCGAGCATCGCCGACGAGCCGGACTGGTCCCGCAGTGAGAAGTGGATGTGGCAGGAGTTGCCCTCCCGCTCGTTCGGCTTGGCCATGAAGGTGATCGCCATCCCCTCCTGGGCGGCGATCTCCTTGGCGCCGTTCTTGTAGATGACGTGGTGGTCAGCGCAGGCCACCGCCTCGTCGTACCGGAAGGCGATCTCGTGTTGCCCGAGGTTGCACTCGCCCTTGGCGCTCTCCGGGGTGAGCCCGGCGCCGGCCATCTCGACGCGGATGCGGCGCAGCAGCGGCTCAACCCGGGCGGTGCCGAGCAGCGAGTAGTCGACGTTGTACTGGTTGGCCGGGGTGAGGTCGCGGTAGCCACGCTGCCAGGCGTCCTCGTACGAGTCGCGGAACAGCACGAACTCCAACTCGGTGCCGGCGTACGCGGTCAGCCCGTGCTCGGCCAGCCGGTCCAGCTGCCGGCGCAGGATCTGCCGGGGCGAGGCGACCACGTCACCCGAGCCGTCGAGCCAGGTCAGGTCGGCCAGCAGCAGGGCGGAGCCGGGCTGCCAGGGCACCCGGCGCAACGTGGCGAAGTCCGGCACCATCGCGAAGTCGCCGTAGCCGCGTTCCCAGCTCGACATCGCGTACCCGTCGACGGTGTTCATGTCGACGTCCACGGCGAGCAGGTAGTTGCAGCCCTCGCTGCCGCCCTCCACCACCTGGTCGAGGAAGAAGGGCGCGTGGAACCGCTTGCCCTGCAACCGGCCCTGCATGTCGACGAGGGCCAGCACCACGGTGTCGATCTCACCCTCGGCGACGGCGACCCGCAGTTGTTCCAGCGTGAGCGGAGCTTTCCTCATTCGCGGGCCTCCATCACCAAGGTCTACTGGCAAACCGGATCACCGTCAATGCCCCCGGCGGCACGTGCGGCAAACCCGACCGACGGCCGGCGGGACGGCCGCACCGCCCGTCCCGCCGGGTGTCGATCAGACCGGGCCGTCGGCCCGCGCCGGGTCGGCTGCCACCGCGGGTTCCTCGACGGTACGAACCGGGCCGGTGAACCACTTGCGGGCCGAGGCGTACCACCAGACGGCGACCAGCAGTAGCACCCCGCCGACGGCGAGCGGCGCGTAGTTCACCGCCGACCAGGTGAACTCGTCGTTGCCGGGCACTCCGGCGGGCACGATCGGCAGCACGAAGTAGACGGCGATGATCGCGATCTCGATCACCGCGATCCAGCCGAGCAGCTTGTACTTGCGCCCCAGCGTCCACGGCCCCGGGACGAACCGGTCGCCCATCCGCAGTCGGAGCGCGATCGGAATGAGGAACGACAGGTAGAGCCCGAGCACCGCGACGGAGACCACTGCGTAGAAGGCGATCGGGATACCGGCGGAGCTCTCGTACAGCGCCGGCAGGGTCAGCACCAGGCCGGCCAGGGTGGCGCCGATGATCGCGTTGACCGGGGTGCCGTTGCGGTCGACCCTCGACCAGAGCCGCCATCCGGGTACGGCACGGTCCCGGCTGAACGCGTACGCCATCCGGCTCATCGAGGTCACGCAGCTCATGCCGCAGAAGAACTGGCCGATGGTCGAGATGATGATGACGATCTTGAAGAAGACCGGGGTCAGCGCGGACTCGAAGATGGCGCCGGAGAAGCCGCCCGCGGCGTTGACCGCCTCGACGTCGGTGGCCGCGAAGAGAAACGCCAGCAGCAGGATCCAGCCGCCGACCGCCGAGTAGAAGATCGACTGCCAGAGTCCGCGGGCCGCAGCCTGGGAGGCACCCCGGGTCTCCTCGGAGACGTGCGCGCAGGCGTCGAAGCCGGTGATCGTGTACTGGGTCAGCAGGAAGCCCAGCGGCAGCACGTAGAACCAGAACGTCAGCCCGCCGATGTCCCCGTCGCCGAAGCCGGAGTTGTTGAACCGCTCGGTGAACACGAACTGGAAGCTCTGGTGGTTGTCGGGTACGAAGACCAGGATGGCGACCACGACGGCCGCGCCGGCCACGTGCCACCAGACCGACACGTTCTGGAGTACGTCGATGATCCGGTGCCCGAAGATGTTGATCAGCCCGTGCAGCACCAGGATGATCACGAAGAGGACGAACGCCTGACGCAACGTCCCGGCCCAGCCGTCGAAGAGCGCCGACAGGGTGAGGTTGAGGAACGTCGCACAGCCGTAGTCCACCGAGGCGGTGACCGCCACCAGACCGATCAGGTTCAGCCAGCCGGTGAACCAGCCGTGCACCGGGCGGCCCATGGTGGCCGCCCACCAGTAGATCCCACCCGCGGTCGGGTACGCCGACACCAGCTCCGCCATGCAGAAGCCGATGATCAGGATGAACAGCGAGATCAGCGGCCAGCCCCAGGAGATGGCGACCGGCCCGCCGTTGTTCCACGCCTGACCGAAGGTGGTGAAACAGCCGGCCAGGATCGAGATGATCGAGAAGGAGATGGCGAAGTTGGAGAAGCCACTCCACTTACGGCGCAACTCCTGTTTGTAGCCGAGTTCGGCGAGCCGTCGGGCGTCGTCGTCCAAAGGTTGCTCGGCGGTCGGCACGGGCGTCGTGGCCACTGCACACCTCCCTGAGGTGGTTCCGCGTGCGAGTGGGCAAAGTGTCGACCCGGCGGATCAAGGCGGTCAATACGTAGTCGGGTGGGATTCTCACCGCCGTAGGGCTAATTGCGTTGCCGACCGGCCGCCCCGGCCGGCATCCTGGACCAGTGACCAGGCCCGACAAGGGCCCACCCCGGGCGCTCGGACCGCCCGACCCGGTGGCGCGGGGCACGCCTCTCTCTCACGTACGGCCACTCCGCCGTACCCGAAAAGTGCCCCGCGCCCCACTCCCCCTCGTGATCAAGAGGTTTGCGTCAGATTTCCGGCCGTGCCTGACCGAAAGCTCTTGATCAATGCGAGAAGGGCGTGGGTCAGGTCAGGAGGAGGCCGGCTACCCAGAGGGCCGCTACCAGGAGGCAGGCCAGGAACTCCACCAGCATCGACAGGCCGGCGGCCTTCAGGGCCTGCACGGTGGAGGGCCACGCGAGCTGGTTACTGCCCAGCCGGAGCCGTTCGGCCGCCCACACCCCGGCGACGAAGCCGAGCACCAGACCGACGACCGGCACCACGAAGAACCCGATGATGCCGAGCACCCCGCCGGCGAGCAGCGTGGACGTCGGCACACCGGTGCGCTTCAGGTTCCGCCCCGGCCACGCGTACTTGATCACGACGCCACCCCCGGCGACCACTGTGGCGGCGGCGAACACCGCCCAGCCACCCAGGCCGGCGCCGCCGAAGACCGCCCAGAGCAGCACGCCGCCCCAGCACAGCGGCAGCGCCGGCAGACCGGGCACCACCACGCCGGCCAACCCGGCCAGGATGGCCAGCCCGGCCACCACGGTCACCGCCGTCTGCGAGTCCGTCAGGTCCACGCCGCCATCCTCCGTCGCCACCCTTCGGACCGGAGCGGTCCCCCACTCACGCCAACGCTCCGGGCCGCAGCCGGGCGGTGATCACGTCGGCCGGGGCTGGCGCACCGAAGTATCGGCCCTGCCCGGTGTCGCAGCGCAGCGCCCGCAGCCGTTCCGCCTGCACGCCCGTCTCCACCGCCTCGGCCGTGACCCACAACTCCAGGGCGTGCGCCAACCGGACCAACGCGTCGACGATCCGTTCGTCGCGATGGTCGGCCGCCACGTCGGTCCCGTCCGCGCGGATGCCCTCGACGAACGGACCGGCGAGCTTCAGGCAGTGGATCGGCAACCGGCGCAGGTACGCCAGGTTGGAGTACCCGGTGCCGAAGTCGTCCACGGCCAGCCGGACGCCGAGCGCGGCGAGCCGGTGCAGGCTGCGCAGGGGTTCACCGGCACTGCCCATCACGGCGCTCTCGGTCAGCTCCAGTTGGAGCAGCTCCGCGGGCAACCCGCTGGTCTGCAACGCGTCGGCGACGGTGTCCACGATGGCCGGTTCGTCGGCCTGCCGGGCGGCCAGGTTGACGCTGACCACCAGCCTGGCGTCGGGGAACTCCCGCCACCACCGTTCGGCGTCCTCGCAGGCCCGCCGCAGCACCCACTCGCCGAGCCGGACGATCAGGCCGGTCTCCTCGGCCAGGCCGATGAACCGGTCCGGCCCGATCAGGCCCAGCTCAGGATGCTCCCAACGGACCAGCGCCTCCACCGCGAGCATGGTGCCCTCCAGCAGCGACACGATCGGTTGGTAGTGCAGCACGAACTCGCCCCGCTCCAGCGCGGCGGGCAGCCCGGCGACCAGCGCCGAGCGGGCGATGTCCCGGGCACCGCGTTCAGGGTCGTAGACCGCCCACCGGCCCCGGCCCGCCGCCTTGGCCCAGTAGAGCGTGGTGTCCGCGGCCTTCATCAGCTCCGACGCGGTGGTCTCCGAGGCCGGGCACTGCACGATGCCCACACTGGCCGAGACGGCCAACTGGTGCTCACCGACGTGGACCGGGGCCGCGACGGCGGCCAGCGCCGCTTCCGCCACGGAGACCGGGTCGTCGGTGTCGTCGCCCCCGTCGACGAGGATCACGAACTCGTCGCCGCCCATCCGGGCGACCAGGTGGCCGTGGTCGGCCACGCACGCGGCCAGCCGCCGGCCGATCATCACGAGCAGCCGGTCACCGAGGTCGTGACCGAGACTGTCGTTGATCGCCTTGAAGCCGTCCAGGTCGAGGAAGCACACCCCGACGCGCTGCCCGGCGTCCGCGGTGTCGAGCACCCGGCCCAACGTCTCGAAGAACAGCGTCCGGTTGGGCAGCCCGGTCAGCGGGTCGTGCAGCGCCTGGAAGCGCAGCCGCTGCTGGAGTTCGTACCGCTCGGTGATGTCCTCGATCATCGCGACGGTGAATCGGGGTCGACCCTCGTGTCGGATCAACGAGACGGCCAGGTCCGTCCAGACCGTCGTGCCGTCCTTGCGGTAGTAACGCTTCTCCACCCGGGCCGCGTCGTGCTTCCCCTCGATCATCTCCTGGTAGAGCTCCCACATCCCGGCCGCGTCGTCGGCGTGGACCAGCCCTGCCACGTTGGTCTCGCGCAGCTCCTCGATCGAGTAGCCGAGCATGTCGGCGAACGCCTGGTTGACGTCGATGATCCGACCGTCCACGCCGGCGATCCCGATCCCGATCGCGGCGCCGGTGAACACCGCCCGGAACCGTGCCTCGCTCTCGCGCAGCGCCTGCTCGACCTCGTCGCGCGCCTGCCAGGCGGACCGGGCGATCCGCTCCTGCTGGCTGAAGGTGCGGTCGCGCAGCGCCCGGGCGAACCCGGCGGCCAGCCCGCCCTGCACCGCCGCGATCCGGTCGGCGAGGTCGGCCAGCCGGTCACCGTCGGACAGCACCCGACGCCCGAAGGTCGCACCGAGCGCGTGCAGCGTCCACTCCAGGGCCTGCGGCTCGGTGAGGTGCGCCTCAACCAGGGCCCGCCCGACATCCTCGGCCGCTTCGGCGCTGAACGGCTCCGACCGTACCGCCTGGGCCAGCCGGATCGTGTGCGCCAGCAGCAGCCGCTCGGTCTCGGCCACGCTGAGCGGCACGAAACCGAGTCGGCGCACGGCGCGGGCCCAGTCGGCGGCGTACCCCTGGGCGTCCGCCCGACCGGAATCGACCCCGGCGGGGTCCCGGCCGGAATCAACCCCGGCGGGGTCCGGGACGGCGGCCACGAGATCAGCCGGCGGGCTGGTCGTACCGGGCGACGCCCCCGAAGGCGCCGAAACGCTCCGGGTGCCCGTCCACATCGGACGGTGAGTCCGGGCGCCAGAGCGGCATGTGCACCACGCCCGGTTCCAGCACGGTCCAGTCGCCGAAGAAGCTGGTGACCTGAGCGCGGGAGCGCAGGGTGATCTCGGTGGCGGTGCGGGCGGAGAGGCGCTGGGCGTCCAGCATCTCCTGCGGCTGGTCCTCGAAGGTGGAGTGGGAGACGACCAGGAAGCTGCCCGGCGCGGCGGCGGCCCGCAGGGTGGCCAGGATCGCCTCGGGCTGGTCGGCGTCCGGGACGAAGTGCACCACCCCGGCCAGCAGGATGCCCATCGGGCGACTGAAGTCGATCAGCCCGAGCTGTCGGGTCTCGGTGAGGATCCGCTCCGGCTCACGCAGGTCGGCGTGGATGACTCCGGTCAGCTCGTTGCCGGCCAGCAACTCCCGGCTGTGCGCGACCGCCACCGGGTCGATGTCGACGTACACGACGCGGGCCTTGGGGTTCACCCCCTGCGCCACCTCGTGCACGTTACCCACTGTGGGAATTCCGGAGCCGATGTCGAGGAACTGGTCGATGCCGGCGTCGAGCAGCACCCGGACGGCCCGGCGCAGGAACTCCCGGCCGGAGCGCATGGTGGCGGCGAGATTCGGGGTCATGCTGGCGATCTGCTCCGCCAACTGCCTGTCGATCTCGAAGTTGTGCGCTCCACCCAGGAAGTAGTCGTACACCCGGGCCGCGCTCGGCCTGGTCAGATCGATCTCGGTCGGCAGTCCGTCCGGCATCAGCGTGCTCCCCAGTTCATCGCCGCGGCGCGGGACGGCACCGGCGTCGGGGCGCGCAGCGGGCACGCGTGGGCACCGGTCGACCCGCGGGTCGTGTGGTGTGGACCACTCTAGGCCGCTGACTCCAGCAACAGCGAGATGCCTTGACCAACGCCGATGCACATGGTGGCCAGAGCCCGGCGGCCGCCGCGACGGCGTAGCTCCAGGGCGGCGGTCAACGCCAGCCGCGCACCACTGGCGCCGAGCGGGTGCCCCAGCGCGATGGCGCCACCGTTCGGGTTGACGTGGTCGGCGTCCACGGGCAGCCCCAACTCCCGCAACACCGCCACGGACTGCGCGGCGAACGCCTCGTTCAACTCCACCACGTCCACAGCGCCCACCTCGACGCCGACGCGGTCGAGCAGCTTGCGGGTGGCCGGCACCGGGCCGATGCCCATGATCCGGGGCGGCACACCGGCCGCCGCCGCGCCGACGATCCGGGCCAGCGGGGTCAGGCCGTACCGGGCGACCGCCGCCTCGCTGGCCACCAGCAACGCGACCGCGCCGTCGTTGACGCCCGAGGAGTTGCCCGCGGTCACCGTGCCGCCGTCGCGGAACGGGGTGGGCAGCGCGGCCAGCTTCGCAAGCGAGGTCTCCCGGGGGTGCTCGTCGACCTCGACCAGCCGGGTCTCCCGACGGCCGGCCGGCACGGACACCGCCACGATCTCCTCGGCGAACCGGCCGTCGGCCTGCGCCTTGGCCGCACGCTGCTGCGATCGGTACGCGAAGGCGTCCTGCTCGGCCCGGCTCACGCCGTACTCGGCGGCCACGTTCTCCGCCGTCTCCGGCATCGAGTCGACCCCCCACCCGTCACGCATCAACGGGTTCACCAACCGCCAGCCCAGAGTGGTGTCGTACACCTCGGCCGAGCGGGAGTACGCCGACGTCGCCTTCGGCATGACGAACGGCGCACGGCTCATGCTCTCCACCCCGCCGGCGATCACCAGCTCCGCGTCCCCGGCGACGATGGACCGGGCGGCGGTGGCGAGCGCGTCCAGGCCCGAGCCGCAGAGCCGGTTGACAGTGCTGCCCGGCACCTCCTCGGGCAGGCCGGCCAGCAGCGCCGCCATCCGGGCCACGTTGCGGTTGTCCTCGCCGGCCTGGTTGGCGCAGCCGAGCACGACGTCGTCGACTCGCGCCCAGTCCACCGACGGGTGCCGGGCGACCAGTTCCCGGATCACGTGCGCGGCCAGGTCGTCGGGGCGGACGCCGGCCAGCGCGCCCGCGTACCGGCCGATCGGGGTACGGACACCGGCCACCAGGTATGCCACGGTCATCGCGAGTCCTTAGGGGGTGCAGACGGCGGGGGTGGGGCACGCCCACCGGGTCACGGGGGCTGCCGGCCGCCAGGATATCCGCGTCGGCAGCGGATAGGTTGACGGCATGGCCCGGGCCCAGTTCAGCGCAGAGACCAGCGGCGGCGGAGCGTTCGTCCGCCAGCCGAACCGGTTCACCGGTCGGGTCACCGCCGACTCCACCTCGCCACCCGGCGGCGGCCCGGACGAGCAGGACCGCTGGCCGCTGGAGGCCGGCCGTTACCGGCTGATCTGGTGCCGGGCCTGCCCGTGGGCGCACCGGGCGAGGATCGTGCGTGGCCTGCTCGGGCTGGACGACGCGATGTCGCTGGGCACCGTCGACCCGATCAGGGACGAGCGGGGCTGGGCGTTCGCCCTCGACCCGGACGGCTTCGACCCGGTCCTCGGCGTGAGCTTCCTGTCCGAGGCGTACCTGGCCACCGACCCGGACTACACCGGCCGGGTGACGGTGCCGGCGCTCGTCGACACCCTGACCGGCCGGGTGGTCACCAACGACTATCCGCAGCTCACCCTCGACTTCTCCACCGAGTGGCGGTCGCTGCACCGTGCGGGGGCGCCGGACCTGTACCCGGTAGAGCTGCGCCCCGAGATGGACGCGCTGATGGCCGAGATCCACACCGACGTGAACAACGGCGTCTACCGGTGCGGGTTCGCCACCTCCCAGCAGGCGTACGACGAGGCCTTCCGGACGCTCTTCACCCGGCTGGACGCGCTCTCCGAGCGGCTGTCCGGGCAGCGCTACCTGATGGGCGACGCGATCACCGAGGCGGACGTGCGGCTGTTCACCACGCTGGTCCGCTTCGACGCCGCGTACCACGGGCACTTCAAGTGCAACCGCAACAAGCTGACCGAGATGCCGGTGCTCTGGGCGTACGCCCGGGACCTGTTCCAGACGCCGGGTTTCGGCGAGACGGTGGACTTCGACCACATCAAGCGGCACTACTACGGCACGCACCGGGAGATCAATCCCAGCGGCATCGTGCCACTCGGGCCGGACGAGTCCGGCTGGAGCACGCCGCACGGGCGTGGCTGAGCCGGGTCGGCCGGCCGCCCCGACCGTGCCGAGGGCCCGCGGCGAGGTCGCCCGTCGGGTCGCCGGGTCCGCGGCGGCCGGCTGCACCCTGGCCGGTGCGGTGGCGGTGACGCTCGCCGTGGTCGCCGGTCCCGGTCCAGGGTTCACCGGGTACGTCAGCGAGGCGGGCATCGCCGGCAGCGCCCACGCCGCTACGTACCGGATCGGGATCCTGGCCCTTGCCGGCGCGTTACTGCTGATCGGCGCGGCGCTGCCCCCGGGGGTGTGGGCGGCGGCCCCGGCGCTGCTCGCCACCGGGGCGGTGTTCACTGCCGTGTCGGGGGCGGTGACCTGCTCCGGCGGCTGCCCGTTGCCGCCGTTCGAGCGCGCGACGACGGCCGACCTGGTGCACGGCGGCGCGAGCATCGCGGCGACCGCGGCGGTGGTCTTCGCCATGATCACGCTGGCCGTCTCCGGGCCGGCCGGCCGGACGGTGCGTCGGCTGGCCGGCTTCGCCGCCGCGCTGGCCCTGCCTCTCTGTGCCACGGTGGGGCTGGCGATGCTCGTGCTCGGTCGAGGCCCGGTGGTGGGGGTGCTGGAACGGCTGATCCTGGCCCTCGCGGTGCTGTGGGGCCTGGGCACCGCCACCGCGCTGGCCCTCTGTAAGGAGCCTCACGGCGTCCGGTCCTTCCGATGAGCGGGAATCGGCGTATCGTCGGCCAGCGATGACCAATGTCTGGGGCCTCACTGTCCGCCTGTATGTCGATCTCCGACTGCAGGCCAGTGGCATCTGTCCGGGCTAGCCGCGTTCCCAGGCCTGCCCCGATCGGACCGGACAATTGGATACATCCTCATGCCCTTCAGCCTGCGCAAAATTCCCTTCTCCGTGCAGATCCTGCTCGGCCTCGTACTCGGCGTCGCGCTGGGCTTCCTTGCCCGCAGCAACGACCTGAGCTGGCTGACCAGCACCCTGCACACCGTCGGTAGCCTCTTCGTCCAACTGCTCAAGCTGGCCGTGCCGCCGCTGGTCTTCACCGCCATCGTCGTCAGCGTGGTCAGCCTGCGTGGCGTCGCCAACGCCGCCCGGCTCGCCGTCAAGACCCTGATGTGGTTCGGCATCACCGCCCTGATCGCGGTGAGCATCGGCATCGGCCTCGGCCTGCTCACCAACCCGGGCAGGGGCGTGACCCTCGACCTGGGTGGTGCGGCCCCGCCGAAGAACACCGGCTCGTGGACCGACTTCCTCACCGGCATCGTGCCCACCAACCCGGTCGGCGCGTTCGTCGAGGGCAACGTCCTCCAGATCGTCTTCCTCGCCGTCGTCGTGGGTGCCGCGGCCCTGCTGGTCGGCGAGCCCGCCGAGCCGTTCGTGGCGCTGAACCGCTCCCTGCTGGAGATCGTCCAGAAGGCGCTCTGGTGGGTCATCCGGCTCGCCCCGATCGGCACCCTCGGCCTGATCGGCAACGCCGTCGCCTCGTACGGCTGGGACCTGCTGGCCCCCCTCGCGAAGTTCACCACCGCCGTCTACGTCGGCTGCGCCATCGTGCTGTTCGTGGTCTACCCGCTGGTGCTGATCCTGGCCGGCCGTCTCAACCCGCTGCGCTTCTTCGCCGGCGCCTGGCCGGCGATCGAGCTGGGCTTCGTGTCCCGCTCCTCGGTCGGCACCATGCCGGTGACCCAGCGCTCCGTCGAGCGACTCGGCGTGCCCCGCGAGTACGCCTCGTTCGCGGTGCCCTTCGGCGCCACCACGAAGATGGACGGTTGCGCCGCCATCTACCCGGCCCTCGCCGCGATCTTCGTGGCCCAGGTGTTCGGCGTTGACCTCGGCATCGGCGACTACCTGCTGATCGCCTTCGTCTCGGTGGTCGGCTCGGCGGCCACCGCCGGCCTGACCGGCGCGATCGTGATGCTCACCCTGACCCTCAGCACGCTGGGCCTGCCGCTGGCCGGCGCCGGCCTGCTGCTGGCCATCGACCCGATCCTGGACATGATCCGCACCGCCACCAACGTCGCGGGGCAGGCGCTGGTGCCGACCGTGGTCGCCGCCCGCGAGGGCACTCTCGACCGCGCCGCGTACGAGTCCGCCGGCCGGCGTGACCTGACCGACCCGGAGCCGGTAGCCGACACCCGGCCCGAGCTCAGCCCTGTTCCTGCCTGATCGATTCACCAGTACGGCGACGGGCCCCTCTCCCCGGGGGCCCGTCGCCGTGTCGGAGAGGATGACCCCATGAGTTCCCTGTTCACTCCCCTGGCCCTGCGCGGGGTCACAGTGCCCAACCGGATCGCCATGGCACCGATGTGCCAGTACTCCGCCGGCCCCGACGGCCTGCCCACCGACTGGCACCTGATCCACCTCGGCAGCCGCGCGGTCGGCGGAGCCGGCCTGGTGCTCACCGAGGCGACCGCTGTACTCCCCGAGGGTCGGATCAGCCCGCAGGACACCGGCCTCTGGTCCGGCGCGCACGTCGACGCCTGGCGGCCGGTGACCGCGTTCGTCGCCGCCCACGGCGCGGTGCCGGCAGTGCAGCTCGCGCACGCAGGCTTCAAGGCCTCCACCTACCGGCCGTGGGCACCCGAGCGCGGTGGCGTGCCGGACGCCGAGGGCGGCTGGACGCCCGTCGCCCCCGGTTCGGAGCCGTTCACCGCCGACTACCGGACGCCCACCAGCCTCGACGAGGCCGGCATCGCCGGTGTGGTCGAGGCGTTCGCGGCCGGCGCCCAACGCGCGCTGGACGCCGGCTTCGCAGCCGTGGAGATCCACGCCGCCCACGGATACCTGCTCAACGAGTTTCTCTCGCCGCTGACCAACCACCGCACCGACTCCTACGGCGGCGACCGGGCCGCCCGGATGCGGCTCTCCCTGGAGGTGGCCCGCGCGGTGCGCGCCGCGGTCGGCGAGGACGTGCCGGTGCTGACCCGGATCTCCGCCACCGACTGGGTCGAGGGCGGCTGGACGATCGAGGACAGCGTGGTGCTCGCCGGTGAACTGGCCGGCGTCGGCGTCGACCTGGTCGACGCGTCCTCCGGTGGGGTGAGCACGGACCAGCGCATCCCACTCGGCCCGGGTTACCAGGTGCCGCTGGCCGCCCAGATCCGCCGTGAGGCCGGCGTTCCGACCGGCGCGGTGGGCCTCATCGTGGAGCCCGAGCACGCCGAGCAGATCGTCGCCAGCGGCGAAGCCGACCTGGTGCTGCTGGGTCGGGAGTTGCTGCGCGACCCGTACTGGCCGCGCCGGGCCGCCGCGAAGCTCGGCGTCGCGTACTCCGGCCCCGCCCAGTACGCCCGCGCCTCCTGATCCCGACCGGTCGGGCGGCCACCACGTGAGCGGCCGCCCGACCGTCGATCAGCCGGCCAGGTGCGACCAGTCGCCCTCCAGGTCCTGCCAGGTGCCCTGAGCGGCCACCGTGCCGCCGAGCAGCACCACCACGTGGTCGGCCCGGACCAACGCGGCGCGCTTCGCGGTCGAGCCGACAACTGTCACCCCGTGGCCGCGCAACGCCTCCCACAGCGCCAGCTCGGTGGTGACGTCCAGCGCCGACGACACGTCGTCGGCGACCAGCAGTTCGGTACGCGGGGCCAGCGCCCGGGCCAGCGCCAACCGCTGCAACTGCCCGCCGGAGAGCCGGGTGCCCTTGTGCCCGATGAGCAGGCCCAGCCCACCACCGGCAGCGGCCAGGTCATGGTCGAGCTGGGCGGTGCTGACCGCCCCCGCCGCGTCCACCTGGTGCCCGAGGGCGATGTTGTCGGCCACCGTGCCGGAGAGCACCCGGGGCAACTGACCGACGTAGCCGACCTGGTTGGGACGCAGGAACAGCTCCGGCTCGGTGACGGGGTCACCGTTCCAGGCCAGCTCGCCGGTGTGGTGCACGATCCCGGCCAGCCCGCGCAGCAACGAGGACTTGCCCGACCCCACCGGCCCGACGACCAGCACCAACTGCCCCCGCTGCACGGTCAGGTCCACGTCCCGGACGGCCACCGTGCCGTCGGAGTGCACCACCCCGAAGCCGCGCAGCTCCAGCCGGCGCAGCGGATGCCGGGGCGGCATGGTCGGCGCGGGCGCCGTCCCGGCGGTCAGGTCGACCTCCGGCACCCCCGCGGAGTACGCGCTCACCCCGGTCATCGCCGCCGTGCGCCGGGTCCAGACCCGCGCCGAGGGCAGTTGCGAGATCAAGGACGCCGTCGTCCAGGCGAACCAGCGGGCCGCGCCCAGGGTGGAGACGGCCACCAGCACCGCCCCGGCGGAGAGCGAGCCGTTCAGGTAGAGCGCCCATGCGCCGATCGGCAACAGCCCACTTGCCATCGACGGTGTGGAGCGCGCCCACACCTGCACCGAGATCTCCCGCCGCTGCCGGTCGCTGCGCAGCACGTCCAGGCCCGCCAGGTGGCGCAGCACCGCCGTGGTCGCGCCGGCGAGCTTCACCGTCCGCGCCGCGGAGAGCGCGGAGACCAGCGCCGTGGCGAAGGAGGCCCGCGCCGCCACCGTCGCCCGGGCCGCACGCTCCAGCTTCGGCCCGAACAACGTCGCGGCCAGCCCGGAGACGACCATCGTGCCGAGGAAGAACAGCCCGGGTACGACGCTGCCGGTGACCGCCGTCATGGCGACCACGAGCACCAGCGCGACGGCCTGGTCCAGCACGTTGTCGGCGAGCTGGACCACCCGTTCGGTGTCCCCGCCCTGCGCCACCACCTCGGCGGGGGTGTGTGAGCTGACCCGGCGCGGCCCGGTCTGGCCGTGCACCAGGCGAAGGCCGATCCGCAGCATCTGCCGCACCCACCACTGCGGGAACCAGACGTGGGTGTAGAACGGCAGCGGCAGGGTGACCAGCAACCCGGCGACGATCCCCACCGCCGGCAGGTACGGGTTGCCCGTCCCGTCGACCAGGTCCGCCCAGAGCCAGGGCAGCACCGGGCCGTCCAGCCCGAGCAGGCTGAGCCCGAGGAACAGCACGATCGCGGCCGCACCGTACCGGGGATCGTTGGTGCAGAGTCGGAAGATCTCCCGCAGCGTCCGGGCCGGCGGCACCGGCGGCAGCGGCGGTGGGTCGGCCCGGACCGGCCCGACCGCGCCCTGCGGGCCGTCCGGCGCTGTCGCCCGCGCGGTCTGCCCATTCGGCTCGGCCCGCGCGGGTGCCGGCTCGCTCGGCCAGGGGTCGGCCGGGCCGGGCCCGACCAGCAGGTCCGTGCCGACGCCGGTGCGACCGGCCGGCACCACCGTCGCGTACGCGGCGGCGTGGCTGGTCGCCAGGAGTTCGGCGAAGCGCGTCGACGTCTCCAGTGGACCGGCCTCGACCACCGCGCCGTCGGCCAGGACGACCACCTCGTCACAGCGGCGCACGGAGGAGAGTCGGTGCGCGATGACGATGCCGATCCGGTCGCGCAGCAGTCGTTCGGTGGCCCGCTGCACCCGCGCCTCGGTGACCGGGTCCAGCCGAGCGGTGGCCTCGTCGAGGATCACCACGTGCGGCTCCCGGACCAGGATCCGGGCGAACGCCACCAACTGCTCCTGACCGGCGGAGAGCACATGCCCGCCCTCCCCCAGCCGGGTCGTCAACCCGTCCGGCAGCTCGGCGATCCAGCTGGCCAGGCCCAGCTCGTCGAGCGCCCGAGCCGCCGCGTCGAGCAACTCCGGGTCGAAGAGCGCCACGTTCTCGGCAAGCGTGCCGGCCAGGATCTCGGTGCGCTGCGGCACCAACGCCACCCAGCGGCGCAGTTGCTCGACGTCGAGGTCGCACAGGTCGGTGCCGCCGAGGAAGACAGTGCCCGGCGGCACGTCGACCGCCCGGGTGAGCACCTTCGCCAGCGTCGACTTGCCCGAACCGGTCCGCCCGATCAGCGCGTACGAACGACCGCGCGCGAAGGTGAGGCTGAGCCCGCGCAGCGCGGCCCCCCGGTCACTCTCCCCGTACCCGAATGTCAGGTCCCGAATGCGCAGGTCACCCTCGCTCGGGCTGGCCCCGCCGACCGGCTCCTGCCGGGCCTTGTAGAGCAACTGCACCCGCGCCCACGCGCCCAGCGCTTCCTGGATCTCCGGCACCATCCGGCTGACGTGTTCCGCGGTCGCCCCGAAGGCCAGGGCGAGCAGCCAGATGGCGGTGAGCCGGGCGGCGTCGATCCGGCCGGTGGCCAACGCCCAGGCACCGCCGAGCACCACCGCGCCGATGCCCGCCCGGATCGTCGCGGTGGCCACCGTCGCCACCCGGGCGGACAGCACCCAGACCACCAGGCCACGGGACAGCACGGCGGAGGCCCGCCGGGCGTACAACCGCAGCACGTACGGCCGCGCCAGACTGGTGCGTACGTCGTCCTGGCCGTGCACCGCCTCCTCCATCACGGCGGCCAGGTCGGACCACGCCTCCTCCTCGGCCATCCGGGCCGGGCCGATCCGCGCCGTGGGCCGGCGCAGGCCGACCGCGAGCACCACAGTGAGCAGCAGCATCGCGACCCCGGCCGGCCACCACACGAACACCGCAACGACCATCGACAACAGACCGACGCAAAGGCCCTGGGCGAGCCGGGTGCCCTGGTTACGAATTGCCGACGCCACCTGGTAGACGTCCCCGTCGATCCGGTCCAGCAACTCGCCCACCGGAGTGGTCTCCAAGGTGGGCAGGTCCTGCCCGAGAGCGACACGGCAGAGCCGGCGACGCACGTCCGCGGACCAGTCCGCGGTCAGGCCGGCCATCAGCAGGCTCACCGCGAGGTCGCTGAGGACCACGGCGACCAGGGCCGCGGCCAGTACGGCGAAGAAGCCGGCCGAACGATGCACCAGCACCGCGCCGGCCAGCGCCGACGCACCCGCCTGCCCCGCAGCGCCCAGCACGATCAGGACGGCCACGATCGTCACACGACGGGTCGAAGTGCCCCACAGATCACGGAGCAGGCGCATGAAAGTCCTCCGGGACGTGGGGGGCGGAGACCTCAGCCTGCCGGCACCAACCCCGTCAACTCAACCGATTTTCCGGCCCTGAGCAGGGCATCCGTCAGTCCGTTCAGTGGCGGCGGCAGCACAGCGACACGGCAGCCCGGCGACGATCAGGGTGACTGTGGCGACTGGGCCGAGCCGACAGTTTCCGGGTCAAACGTCAGCAGAGGCCGGCAGAGCCGCAACGCCCGGGCCAGGGCCGGCCACGCCCGAGACAGAGCCACCCACGCCCGGGGCAGCGGCGGCAGGACCGGCGGCCGCGCGGAGCCCTATGGGCGTTCTGACTGATCTGACGCGATCTGTCCAATCCGCGACGCTTCAGGGGTTTTGATCAGCTCGACTTCCTTGATATCGCGGTGTCCGGGCGTTCGGGACACCCCGACTTTCATGTACGCGAGTGGATCACTCGGGAGAGGGGTGATTTCATGGCCAGAGCCCTGCGCCGCCTGAAACGTTTGTCGGCCTATGGGCGATGTGGGTTGTGGTCGGGCGCACCCGTGGGCTGGAATCATGGCTGGCCCGGGGTCGTTACACATTCTGACGATCGCAGCACCACCGACCCGCCGCCCTGACCTTCTGGGGCCTGGTCGTAGATGGGAATGGCGGCCTCCGCCCGGTCGTTACGATCCCCACGAACGGCCGCAGGCACCGCCTCGATGAGGGTGCCGACGGGATGGGCCAGCCCCGGAATGACCCCGGCCCCCCGGTCGTTACACAGGGACCCGGCGCCACGAGCCCTCACTCGTCGAGACGCCGACCTCGAAGACTTTCCCCTTGTTTGTGCAGCGCCGGACGAGGTGCTCACACCCTGCCGCCGCCCCCCCTTTTGGCGGTCGGGTGTTCTACCCCCGAAGGAGCTACCCCTGATGAATACGATCTTCCGTAAGAGCATGCTGTCTGTTGCTGGTCTCGCGTTCGCCGGTGGTGTCTTCGCCGGCCCGATCGCCGCCCACGCCGCCACCCCGGCCGTGGATGCCAAGCCGGTCGCGGTGGCCGTGCCGTCGGCGGCGCCGAAGCCGCAGGGCGAGC
This sequence comes from Micromonospora arida, assembly GCF_003857035.1. Taxonomy (GTDB): domain Bacteria; phylum Actinomycetota; class Actinomycetes; order Mycobacteriales; family Micromonosporaceae; genus Micromonospora; species Micromonospora arida. The sequence goes on along the minus strand of NZ_QGSY01000167.1, from coordinate 12,160 downwards.
AGTCCCACATCACCCTCAACGACGAGCAGAGCGCCAACGTCAAGGCGATCATCGCCGCCACCAAGAAGGCCGGCCTCCCGGAGCGGGCCGCGGTCATCTCGATCGCGACGAGCCTGCAGGAGTCGAAGCTCGAGAACCTCGGCCACCTCGGCGACAAGAACGACCACGACTCGCTGGGCCTGTTCCAGCAGCGCCCGAGCTCGGGTTGGGGTACGCCGGAGCAGATCACCGACCCCGCCTACTCCACCACCGCGTTCCTCAAGGGCCTCAAGCAGGTCGACGGGTGGCAGGACATGCCCCTGACCGACGCCGCCCAGACCGTGCAGGTGTCGGCCTACCCGGACGCCTACGCCCAGTGGGAGCAGCAGGCCACCGACCTCGTCGGCCAGTACTGGAACAGCTGACCCGCACCACACCATCGCAGAACCAGCGCACCTAAGCACCACCCGCACGACACCGACCGCTGGCCGGCACCCCCTACCCGGGGTGCCGGCCAGCGGCATCTCCGTGCTCCGCAACCCGCAGATCTTGGACACTTTCCGTTCGCGCAGAACGGAAACTGTCCAAGATCTCGCCGGGACGCACCACCGGCAAGCGACCGCAGCGGTCAGAAGAGGACGGTGGCCAAAGTGCCGATCGGCTGGAAGCCGCAGCGCTCGTAGACGCGGCGGGCCGAGAGGTTGAAGTCGTTGACGTACAGGCTGACGGTGGGGGCGACCCGCAGCAGCGCGTCGCGGACCACGGCTGCCATGGCGGCGGTGGCGATCCCCCTGCCTCGCCACTCCGGTGCCACCCAGACGCCCTGGATCTGCGCCGTCCGCTTGGTCACGACGGCCAGCTCGGCCTTGAACACGACCTTGCCGTCGATGACGCGGGCGTACGCGCGACCGGTGCGGACCAGGTCGTTGACCCGCCGGCGGTAGCTGCGGCCGCCGTCCTCGGCAAGCGGGGAGACGCCGACCTCTTCGGTGTACATGGCGACCGCCGCCGGGAAGAGCCGGTCGACCTCGCCGGAGCGAACCTGGCGTACCTCCGGATCGGCCGGTACGGGCGGCAGCGTGTCGGTGACCAGCAGCGGCTGATTGGGGCGGACGTCTCGCGCTGGCCCCCACGTGTCGGAGAGGCGGTCCCACAGCCCGAGGACGGCATCGGCGCGGCCGACGATCGAGGAGCAGAGCCGCTCCTCGCCCGCGAGCAGGTCGGCGAAGGCAGCAACTGCGGCTTCATTGGCCAGCACCGGAGTCAGGTTGCCGCCGAGCCAGCAGAGTGACTCGAGGTTGCGGCGAGCCCCGTACCCCAGGATTCTGCCCTCGGCCCGCCACCAGGAGAGTCCGCGCGCGGCGATCCGCTCGGCGACCTGCGCGCCCGCGAACGGGTCATGGTCGAGCAGACGCTCGACCGCGCGGCGCTCCGATTCCCCCAGTTGGCGTACCGGCACCGTCAGCACGACTATCAGCCTGCCAGATCAGCACCCTGCTTCGCCGGTCGAGTGACAAGGCCGGCACCGGCTCCACGAGGCGGGGTCCGCCCGGCCCACCGGACGACCGGGGGCACCAGGGCTCCGAGCAGGAGAAACAGGGCACCGAGCACGAGCCAGCCAGGTACGCCCCAGCCGAGTGCGAGGGTGGTCACCACCACCGGTGCGAGCATCTTGCCCAGTTCGTAGCCCATGCCGTACGCCCCCTGGTACTGCCCCTGGGCGTCCGCTGGTGCCAGCCCGAAGGAGATCCCCCAGCCGGCTGCGGAGTGCCACAGCTCCCCGGTGACGTGCGCGAGTGACCCGAGGCCGAGCAGGCCCACCGCGCCGACGGTGGGCAGCGCGCCGCTGGCGGCGAAGAATACGCAGGCCAGGGCGATGGCCACGCCCGCTCGGCGGGCGGCGCGGGCGGCTCCGGGCAGGGTGGCGGCGGCACCTGCGGCGCGTACCTGAAGGAGCACGACGAGCACGGTGTTGACCAGCGTCAACGCGGAGATCATCCAGATGGGGGCCTGGGTGTGGCCGGCGATCCACAGCGGCAGCGCGATGGTGAGCAGGCTGAAGTGCATCGACATCAGCCCGTCGACCAGGGTGAAGGCGAGGAACGGGCGGTCCCGTAGGGCGACCAGCCGAGGACCGTTCGTCGGGGCGGCGACCGGGGCGACGGCGGGCAGCCGAAGGAAGACCACCGCTGCGGCCAGTGATGTCGCCGCCGAGGCCAGGATCAGCGCGACGTAGCCGCTTCGGGTGTCGGCGGCGATGGCGAAACCGCCGAGGACGGCGCCGACGGAGATCCCGACGTTGGTGGTGGCTCGTAGGTAGGCGCGGGTGCGGACCCGCTGGTCGGCTGGGATCGCTCCGGCGATCAGCGCGCCGCGGGCACCGCGCTCGACCGCGTCGGCGAGCGCGGTGGCCGCTCCCACCAGCACGAACGTGGGGAACGACCGGACGGCGATCAGGCCGATGGTCAGGGTGCCGGCGACGAACAGCGCGCCGACCTGCACACCGCGTGGGCCGACGCGGTCGGCCAGGTAGCCGCTCGGGGCACTGGCCAGGACACCGACCAGGGCAGAGATGGTCAGCCCGATGCCCACCTGGGTGGCCGACAGGCCGACCGACCGGGTGAGGAAGAGCGCGCTGGCGACGAGCCAGAGGCCCCGCCCGACGGTCTTGACCAGAGTGCCGAGGGTGAGGACCCGGGCCGGACCCGGCGGGGGAAGCAGGCGCATGACCGACACTCTAACAAGACGTACGTACGGTTTGGTAGATCAAGGTTGTCAGCGATGCATTGCCGATATATCGTTGATGCATCAGCGATAGTCCTACGGAAGGAAGAGCACGATGAGGTTCCACCGACAGCACCACCCAATGCACGAAGCCCGGATGCGGGGGTTCGGCTTCCCGCCGGTCCCGCCCGGTCCGCACGGCCACGAGCACGGACACGGCGGCCCCTGGGGCGGCCGGGGCCGCGGACGAGGTCGGGGCCGACGCCCCAACGTCCGAGCCTCGGTGTTGGCCCTGCTCACCGAGCGGCCGATGCACGGCTACGAGATGATCCAGGAGATCGACTCCCGCACCGGCGGTGCGTGGCGGCCGAGCCCCGGCTCGATCTACCCCACCCTCCAGCTACTGGAGGACGAGGGCGTGATCGTCGCCAGCACCGAGGAGTCCGGTGGCGGGCGGAAGCGATTCACAGTCACCGAGGCCGGTCAGGCGGAGGCCACCGAGGCCGCGCAGACCCCGCCGTGGGCGGACGTCGCCCAGGGCACGGTGAGCAGCTGGCACGACATCCGTGACTCCGGCGCACAGGCGATGAACGCGCTGCGCCAGGTGATGATGAACGGCACCGACGACCAGCGTGAGCGGGCCGCCCAGGTGCTCGACGAGACCCGACGCAAGCTGTACGCGATCCTCGCCGAATCCGAGTGACGCCGGGCCGCACCACAACGACAGGCCGCACCAGAACGCCAGGCCGCGCCACAGCGCACGAGCACCAAGGCGTCAGGCGACCGCACAAGCGCACGATCAGCACGAACGAAAAGCGGCCGTTCCCCGCACGGGGAACGGCCGCTTTTCCACATGGAAAATCAGTGCACGGTGACGGTCGGGCCGGTGACCAGCCCGCGCAGCTCCTCGGGGAGCTCGGCGCCCATCTCGTCGGCGATCCGCAGCGCCTCCTCGATCAGGGTCTCCACGATCTGCGCCTCGGGCACCGTCTTGACGACCTGCCCCTTGACGAAGATCTGGCCCTTGCCGTTGCCGGAGGCGACACCGAGGTCGGCTTCCCGGGCCTCGCCCGGACCGTTGACCACGCAGCCCATGACGGCGACCCGCAGCGGCACCGGCAGCCCTTCCAGGCCGGCGGTGACCTCCTCGGCGAGCTTGTAGACGTCCACCTGGGCCCGGCCGCAGGACGGGCACGAGACGATCTCCAGGCCCCGCTCACGCAGACCGAGGGACTCCAGGATCTGGTTGCCGACCTTGATCTCCTCGACCGGCGGGGCGGACAGCGACACCCGGATCGTGTCGCCGATCCCCTCGGCCAGCAGCGCGCCGAAGGCGACCGCCGACTTGATGGTGCCCTGGAACGCCGGCCCGGCCTCGGTGACGCCGAGGTGCAGCGGGTAGTCGCACTGCTCGGCGAGCTGCCGGTACGCCCGGATCATCACGACCGGGTCGTTGTGCTTGACCGAGATCTTGATGTCGCGGAAGCCGTGCTCCTCGAACAGCGAGCACTCCCACAGCGCCGACTCGACAAGCGCTTCGGCGGTGGCCTTGCCGTACTTGCTCAGCAGACGCTTGTCCAGCGACCCGGCGTTGACGCCGATCCGGATCGGCACCCCCGCCGCCCCCGCGGCACGAGCGATCTCCTTGACCTTGTCGTCGAACTGCCGGATGTTGCCCGGGTTGACCCGGACCGCCGCGCAGCCGGCGTCGATCGCGGCGAAGACGTACTTGGGCTGGAAGTGGATGTCGGCGATCACCGGGATCTGCGACTTCTTGGCGATCGCGGGCAGCGCCTCGACATCGTCCTGGGACGGCACCGCCACCCGGACGATCTGGCACCCGGACGCGGTCAGCTCGGCGATCTGCTGAAGGGTCGCGTTGATGTCGGAGGTGAGGGTCGTGGTCATCGACTGCACGGAGACCGGCGCACCACCACCGACCGGAACCGAACCGACCATGATCTGGCGGCTGGCCCGACGGGGAGCGAGCGGCGGGGGCGGCACGGCGGGCATACCGAGACTGATTGCGGTCACTTCAGGCACTCACCTTGAGAAGAGCGTGATCGGGTTGACGACGTCCGCGGCGATGGTCAGCAGCGTGAACGCGCCACCGATCAGGATCACCGCGTACGTGAAGGGCATCAGTTTGAGGTAATCCACCCGGCCGGGGTCGGTCCGGCCGATCCGGGCGTAGACCCAGGAGCGGGCCCGCTCGAACCAGGCGATGGCGATGTGGCCGCCGTCCACCGGCAGCAGCGGCAGCAGGTTGAACACGCCGATGAAGAAGTTCAGCGACACGAACAGCATGAAGAAGACCAGCCAGGCGTTGTTCTCGACCGCCTCGCCGCCGAGTCGGCTGGCGCCGACCACGCTGATCGGGGTGTCGATGTCGCGTTCACCACCGGTGAGGGCCGTCCATAGGGCGGGGACCTTCTGCGGGAGGCGCTGGAGCGCCTGGGCGGTGCCGACGGCCAGGTCGCCGGTGAAGTTGGCGGTGGCGCCGAAGGCGCCGACCGGACCGTACGTCACGCGGGTGGGCGTGCTGGGGACGAGCCCGACGCCGAGCGCGGCCACCGGGGCGGCGGCACCGGTCGGGTTGTCCAGCGGCGGACGCTGGGTCTGTGCGAGCACCGTGCTGGTGGTGGCCGGCTGCCCGTCGCGGACGTACGCGATCTGCGCGGTGTCACCCGGCTTGAGGCTGCGCAGCGTGGTGAGCAGGTCGCCGTAGGAGTTGACCGGGGTGCCGTTGATCGAGGTGATCCGGTCGCCGTTCTTCAACTGCGCCTGGGCGGCCGGGCTGGCCGCGTCGGCGGAGGTGCACGCCCGCACCGCGTTCTCCGGCACCACGCACTCGCTGAGCTGGATGACGGCGGGCTCCTGGCGGGCCTGCGCGTCGGTGGTCGGGAAGTCGGGGTTGGGCAGGCCGGCGGAGACGGCGAGGATCCAGATCGTGACCAGGGCGAGCGCGAAGTGCGTGATCGACCCGGCGGCCATCACGATCGTCCGCTTCCAGACCGGGTAGCGCCACATCACGCGCGACTCGTCACCCGGCTCGACGTCGTCGTCCTGCGGGGTCATCCCGACGATCTTGCAGAAGCCGCCGAGGGGGATGCCCTTGAGGCCGTACTCGGTTTCGCCGCGCCTGAACGACCAGATGGTGGGGCCGAAACCGACGAAGTACTTGGTGACCTTCATCCCGAACGCCTTGGCGGTCAGCAGGTGCCCCGCCTCGTGCAGACTCACCGAGATGAGAATGGCCAGGGCGAAGAGGACCACCCCGAGCAGGTACGACATCAAGCTCCTTCCACCGAACCCGCGATGATCTCCTGCGCATGCGCGCGTGCCCACGACTCGGCCGCGAGCACGTCCTCGACGGTACCTGGTTCGTCGAAGTCCGGAGCCTCCTCCAACACGCGTTCGAGGGTGTCGACGATGCCGAGGAACGGCAGCCGGCCCGCCACGAACGCGGCCACGCACTCCTCGTTCGCCGCGTTGTAGATCGCCGGGCGACTACGCCCGGCCTCCCCGGCGGCCTTGGCCAGCGCGACGGCCGGGAACGCCGCGTCGTCGAGCGGCGCGAACTCCCAGGTGTGCGCGGCCGTCCAGTCCACGGCGGTGGCGGCCTCGGGCACCCGGTCCGGCCAGCCGATGCCGAGCGCGATGGGCAGCCGCATGTCCGGTGGGCTGGCCTGGGCGATCGTCGACCCGTCGACGAACTCGACCATCGAGTGGATCACCGACTGCGGGTGCACCATCACGACGATGTCGGCGTAGGGCACGTCGAACAACTCGTGCGCCTCGATCACCTCAAGGGCCTTGTTGACCATGGTGGCTGAGTTGATCGTGACGACCGGCCCCATGTTCCAGGTCGGGTGCGCGAGGGCCTGCTCGGGTGTGACCTGCGTCAACTCGTCGCGCCCCCGACCCCGGAACGGGCCGCCGCTGGCCGTGACGATCAGCCGACGCACCTCGCCGCGCGAACCGGAGCGCAGACACTGGGCCAGCGCCGAGTGCTCCGAGTCGACCGGAACGATCTGCCCCGGCCGCGTCACCGCGGCCTTGACCAGCGGGCCGCCGGCCACGAGCGACTCCTTGTTGGCCAACGCGAGAGTACGACCACCGCGCAGCGCGGCCAGCGTAGGAGCGAGGCCCAGCGAGCCGACCACCCCGTTGAGCACGATGTCGCACGGCCACTGCGCCAGCTCGGTCATGGCGTCCGGACCGGCCACGATCTTGGGAAGCTTGAAGTCACCGGTGGCCCATCCACGCCGGCTCGCCTCGGCGTAGAACGCCAGTTGCAGGTCCTGCGCGGCGGAGGCCTTCGCCACTCCGACCACCTCGACGCCCAGTTCGAGGGCCTGCGCGGCGAGCAGCTCGACGTTGCCGCCGCCCGCGCCCACGGCGACCACCCGGAACCGGTCCGGGTTACGCCGAACGATGTCGATGGCCTGTGTACCGATCGAACCTGTGGACCCGAGCAGAACAAGATCGCGGGGGGAAGTCACGGGGCCATTCTCCCCCACCGTCGCTGCACGCCCGCTGGGAGCCTCAGCCCTCCCCCTCCGCCAGCCGTCACCCAATCAACCCGTCACCGAACACGACGCTGGCCCGGCACCAGCGCGCCGTCGCGGTCCATGATCAACTCGGGTTCAAGAAAGTCGGGGCATCCGTGGCAACCGGACACCCCGACTTCCTTAAAACCGTGTCGATCAAGCAGGGTCGTCGCGCGTGCAGATCTTGGACAGTTTCCGTCAAGGCAGAACGGAAAGTGTCCAAGATCTGCGGGCCGACGCTGGACTCGTCGTGGTCCGGTGCCGCACGACGGCCAGCCAGACCGCTACGCCGATGCAGAGGACGGCCAGCAGGGGCAGCAGCACCAGGGCCGGGTTGACCCAGGCGGGCACCAGGTCGTAGGTGGCGTTGCATCGATCGTGGAGGGGGAACCACCTCGACGACTCACGCCAGTGCGCGGCGCGGTAGGCACTGTCGTAGCTGACGCCGGCCTGTTGGCAGGACTCCTCCGAGCTCATGGAGGAACCCGCGAACGCCCCGAGGAACCACGTGACAGCGGTGGCGACGATCGACAGCCCGGCCGTCGCGACGAACCAGCCCGGAGTCTTCCATCGGCCGGTGAGCAGAGGTCGGCCCCACCACCAGAGCACGAACAGAGCAGGTACGGCGAGGCAGAGCCCGGTCGTGACGACACCCATCCTGATTGTCAGCCTTCCCCCCGGCGAGCCGGCCTTGATCATTGCACGGGCCGGCTCACCGCCGTGAACGTGACGAAGGCCGTCCAGGCCGTGGTGGTGAAGGTCAGCACGGGTCCGTGCCGGTCCTTGCTGTCGCGTACGCCGACCGACAGCACGGAAGTCGGGGTGCCCGCAGCGTGCGGACACCCCGACTTCACCTGAACCGTGTCGATCAGGGAGTGATGACGAACTGCGAGCCCGGCTGGATGACGATGTTGCCGTCGGCCGAGTTGGTGATTGTCACGTTCGTCAGGTTGGCGTTACCACGCGCGCCGCTCATCGCGAGGATTCCGGCACCGTTGACGGATTTGTCGATCCGCACGTTGGTGATGGCGACGTTCGGGATGTTGCCGCCACCGTTCTTGAACTGGATGCCGTCGTACGTGGAGTCGATGATGTCGGTGTCTCGGATGGTGACCCCGACGATGTCCCTGGTGGCCGGGAAGATCGTGATGGCACCGAACTCCTGGTCCTCGTTCCAGAACGCGCCGCCGGTGCGGTAGAGCCCGTTGTTGGCGATCAGCGTCGTGCCGGAGAACGGCAGCGGGTCGTGGTCGGTCGCCAGCATGATGCCCGGGTAGTTCGCGGTGTCGTAGATCAGGTTGTTCTCGATCGAGTTGTCGTAGCCGCCGTAGATGGCAATGCCGTTGGCCCGCCAGGGCAGCTGGATGGTGTTGTTGACGAAGTGGTTGTCGTGGGCGATGTCGACGTTGCGGTCCTTGACGTACGGGTTGGCCCAGACGGCGAGCGCGTCGTCACCGGTGGTGCGGAACGACGAGTTGAACACCCGCGAGTTGCGCGTGCCGTTGCTGAAGTTGATGCCGTCGGCGTACGTGTTGCGGATCCGCATGCCGCTGAACTCCAGCCCGTCGGCCGGCCCCCACAGGTCGGGGATGTTGTCGTAGTCGCGGCCCACCCAGACACCCACGTTGGCGTGCTCGATCCAGACGTTGCTGATCTTCGTGCCGGTGCCGAAGCGACCGTTCAGACCGACGCCACCCTCGGCGTTGCCGTCCCCGCCCCGGATCCGGCCGGAACCGAAGATGGCGATGTCGGAGATCTGGGTGTTCTTGTCGATGTCGAAGCCGAAGTTGCCCTCGTGCGGGTGGTTGATGCCGCCCACCACGTTCTGCGGCTCGGTCAGCGTGTAGAGCTGCGAGTGCCACATGCCGGCGCCCCGGATGGTGACGTTGCTGATGCCGACCTGGTTGTGCATGCCCCGGTTCAGCGGGTCGTCGGTCAGGATCTTCTGCTCCTGCCGCCACTGCCCGGCCGGGATCCAGACGCAGCTGATGACACCGTTCTGGTCGTCGGTCACCGCCCGCTGGATCGCGGCGGTGTCGTCGAGCCCGTCGTTCGGGACCGCGCCGTACGAGGTGATCGAGGTGCAACCGGCCGGCTGGCTCGCCGGCCCCGCCACCTGCTCCAGGTCGATCATGTCGATGACGTAGAAGGAGGCGGTGTCACCCGAGTCGCGCTGCAACTTGAACCGGGTGCCGGCCGGGTACGACTGCGCCAGCAGCGCGTTCGACTCGTCGAAGAGCCGCCGGGCGTCGGCCTGCGGGGTGTTGGTCAGCGCCTCCGGCCCGTCGGTGTTGCCGTAGAGCCAGCTGTGCTTCGACGACAGGGTCAACTTCCGGGAGAAGACGTCGTTGACGTAGAGGCTGATGGTCGCCTCGATGCCGCCGCCACCGGGCGCGTCCGGGATGGAGTTACGCACCACGATGGAGTTGGCCTGGTTGGCAGAGGTGAACTCGACGAACTGGCCGGTGCTGTTGAGCCGTACCGACTTGCGCCCCGAGGACTCGCTGGCGAAGTTGGTGTGCCCGAACGTACGCAGCGGGTCGGCCTCCAGCAGCGTGCCCTGGTAACGGCCGGCCTCCGCCTCGTAGGAGACGTACGGGACGGCGGCCCCACGACCGACCACGATCGACTGGGTGAACGCGTTGTTGGTCTCGTTGGTTTCGGCGACCACGTTGGTGGCGTCGGCGGTGGCGGTGATGGTGGCGCCGCCGCTGGTGGCGGTCCAGGTGCCGCTGACGGCCACGGTGACCGTCGCGCCGGCGGCGATCGAGGCGGTGTTGGTGTTGAGCGTGGTGCTGCCCGCCACCAGCCGGGTGACAGTGGTCGTGCCGGTCGCGGTGGTGCCCCGGTTGCGGACCGTCACGGTGAAGGTGACGGACGCCCCGACGGCCGGGTTCGGCGGGTTCGAGGCGATGCTGAGCACCTGGAGGTCGGGGCCCGGGGCCTGCGCCACCACCAGCGGTGATGCGGCCGTGAAGCTGTTGTTGCCGTTGTTCTGTTCGACGATCGTGTTCGCCGGGTCGACCACCGCCGAGACGGCGTAGCTGCCCATCGGCCGCGTACCGGCGTTGAACGACACGGTGGTCGAGGCGCCCGCGGCGAGCGTGCCCACCGAGGCGTTGCCGACGACCGCGCCGGCCAGGCTGAAGTTGACAGTGGTCGCACCGGCGGCGGCCGAACCGATGTTCTGCACCACGGCCGAGAGGGTGACCGGGGAGACCTCGCTGGGCGACGTGGGCGACCAGGTCACCGAGCTGACGACCAGATCCGGGTTGGGCGCCGGGGTGCCGCACACCTCAAGCTCGGCCACCTGGCCGGACGGGGCGCCGGTGTTGCCGGTGAACCGCAACTGCACGTCCGCGGTGGTCGCGGTGACCGGGATGGTCACCACGTTGCTGCCCTGGGCGAACTGGTAGGCCGCCGCCGACACCAGACTGGTGTACGCCGACGACGCCTGGTCGCGACCGAGGACCTGGATGGTCTGGGTACGGGTGCCCCAGGACGGGTCCGGGTTGAGCTTCACCGTGACACCGGAGATGGAGTGGTTCGCGCCCAGCGCCACGGTCAGGTTCTGCGGGTAGCTCGCCGCGCCCTCCCAGTAGGTGGAGAGTTGCCCGTCGTTCGCCTTGTCCGGGGTGAAGCTGAAGGTGGAGCCGCTCGCCGTCATGCTCTTGCCCTGTGCCACGTTCGTGCAGGCGGGCGGGTTGCTGCCGGTCCGGGTGACGGTGTTGCTGTTGCCGGAGAGGTTGCCGGCCCCGTCGCGGGCCCGGACGTAGTAGGACACGGTGGCCGTCGCCGGTTGGGTGTCCTGGTAGGTGAGGACGGTGCCCAGCGTCGCGATCAGGCTGCCGCCCCGGTAGACGTTGTAGCCGGCGAGCCCGCTGCCACCGGAGTCGGTGGAGGCCCCCCAGTTGAGCGTGATCGTGCTGCCCGACGTGCTGTGCGACAGCGTCCCCGGGACGCTCGGCGCGGTGGTGTCGGGGGTGGTGCCGCCGCTGCCGTACACCTCCAGCTCGGAGAGCTGCCCGGCCGGCCAGCCGCTGTTGGCGGTGATGGTGATCCGGACGTAGCGGGTGGAGGTCGAGCTGAAGTTGATCGTTGCGGTGCTGCCGCTCGCCGGGTTGAAGGTGTACGTCTGCGACCCGACCAGATCGGTGAAGGACGAACCGTCGGTGCTGCCCCGCACGCTCAGCGTCTGCGTGCGGGTCCCCCAACCGCTGGTCGGCAGCTTGAGGATGACCTGGTTGACGCTCTGCGACGAGCCGAGATCGACCTGCACCCACTGCGGGAACGCGTTGTTGACGCTCTCCCAGTAGCTGCCCGCGTTGCCGTCGACGACCTTCGACGAGTCGTAGACGTCGGCGTGGCCGCTCTCCTGGGTGGGACGGCCCTGGGCGAGGTTGGTGGCCGCCGGGGCGAAGCCGGTGTTCGGTGCGGCGGCCGGGTCGGCCGGGCGGGCGGAGGCCGGGTTCGTGAGGGCGGTCGCCCCGGCCGTCGCGATCAGCGCGGCGGCGGCCGTCGCCGCCACCATCCTGAACAGATTCGTTCGTCTCATCACTGTCCTTGTCGTCGGGGGACGGTTGCCGCGGTGGCTGGACCACGGGGGTGGGGGTGCGGCGGTGCAGCGCCGGCCGACGCGAGCGGGCCGGTGTCGAGAGAGACGGGGTGGTACGCGCGGCGCGAGGGCGCCGCTCGTCCTGGAAACACCAGACGGGTACGACCATCAACGGGCCTCCCCAGGAGGCCCGTTGAATCTTCCGAGAGCATGCACAGAAGCGTGCATCTCTTTGTCAAAATCTTGCGTTACTTTGGTCCAAAGATTACTGATGTGCTACGGGAGCGTCAACACTTCGACCGCCGTGACTATTGACGGACTTGCCTGCCTTGAGGGTCACTGCCCCGCC
>NZ_QGSY01000131.1 GCF_003857035.1 Micromonospora arida | reverse complement strand
GCCCACAATTTCGGGGAAGGTGCCGCCTCCCGACGACTGGAGGCCACACCTTCCCCGAAGTTGCGCGGATCTTGCGTCAGCTCGTGCGGGAACGATCAAGCAGCTGGTGCGGTCAGCACGAAGGTCTCCAGCAGCTCCCCGCCATACCAGTCGGTGCGCTGACCGACATGGGTCATGCCCAGCCTCCGAGCGACCGCCATCGACGGCTCGTTGCTCGGCGACACGACCGCGTAGATCTCCCGGGTGCCGGCGGCGAACTCCCGGGCCACCGCCGCGCGGGCCGCTTCGGTGGCGTAGCCGTGACCCCATGCGTCCGGGTGCAGGTGCCAGCCCACCTCGATGTCCTCGGTCCGGCGCGACTCGTCGCGCCCCGGCAGCGGCTTGAGCAACACGGTGCCCACCGCCTGACCCGTCTCGCGTACCTCGATCGCCCAGGTGCCGTACCGGCCGCCGTCGTCGGCGTGCCGCTCCTGCCAGGTCCGCAGCCGCTCGACGGCCTGGGCCGGGTTGGTCATCGGCAGACCCGACGCCATGCCCAGATATCGGCTGACCTCGGGACGCGAGTAGATGTCGTAGATCCGGGCCAGATCGGCCGGATCGTCGGTCCAATCGCGCAGGATCAGGCGTTCGGTGGTGACAACAGTCATGAACAGCGATCTTAAGGAGTGACGGCCCCGGCGACAGGGAAGGAGGATCCGATGGGCGATGGATGGCAGCGCGCGAAACGGATCACCAGTGCCGCATTCCGTCCGGTGCGCGGACGGGACCTGTCGCTGCACGCCGCCGCGATCACCTTCTACGGGGCGATCGCCGTGGTGCCGGTCGCCCTGCTGGCGATCTGGCTCACCGCACTGGTGGCCGGGGCCGACCGGGTACGCCGGCTCACCTCGTACGCCGTGGAGGCCCTGCCCACCGCGATCGGCGCGCCCCGGGCGGTGGAGGCACTGGTCGACGCCGGGGTGGAGTTGACCCCGCTGCTGGCGCTGGCCTCCCTGCTGCCCGCCTCGCTGTACGGCGAGGGCCTGCGCCGGGCGTTCGTCTCGGTGGCAGCGCCCCGCTCCGACGAGCACCTGGTCGGCTGGCGGGGCCGGCTCCTGCTGCTGCCGCTGCTCGCGCCGGCCCCCGCGCTGCTGCTGTCGATCCTGCTGGCGCTCCCGCTCACCACCCGCCTCGTACGCCAGGGCGGTTGGCTCGGTGTGCTCGGCGTGGTGCTGTCGTTCCTGGGGGTCTGGCTGGTGCTGACGCCGGTGCTGGTGTGGGTGTTCCGGGTCGTCGGGCCGGCCTCACCGGACTGGCTCTCCACCCTCGGAGTCGGGTCGTTCACCGCGGCGAACCTCTCCGGCTTCCTGCACGGCTTCGTGCTCTTCGCCTCGCTCCCGCTGGACCTGGGAGTGCCCTTCGGCGGTTTCGACGACATCGGCGCCGGCGTGGCCGTCATCCTCTGGCTCTACCTGTTCCACGTGATCGTCCTGGCCGGCTACTCCGCCACCCTGGCCCTCTCCCACTGGCGCACCAAACGCCTCACCCCCACCCCGCCGGGTTGATCAAGAGGTTTGCGTCACCGGGAGCCGATTCCTTGACGCAAAGCTCTTGATCACCGCAGGTGGGGGTGCGGGGTGACTGGGTCGCGGACGGGGTGACCTGGGCTGGTGGGGCGGACTAGGCTGCCGCGGCATGAGCAGTGAGATTCCTGCCCGCGCCGACGTCGTGATCGTCGGTGCCGGGCACAACGGTCTGGTCTCCGCGGTCCTGCTGGCCCGCGCCGGCCTGGACGTCCTCGTGCTGGAGGCCGCCGAGGTGATCGGCGGCGCGACCCGCACCGAGAACCCGTTCCCGAAGGTGCCGGGGCTGCGCCACTCCACCGGGTCGTACCTGCTCGGGCTGATGCCCCCGGAGCTGCTCGCCACGCTCGACGTACGGATTCCGGTGCTTCGCCGCGACCCGCACTACTTCCTCCCCACCCCGGGCGGCCTCGGCTCGCCGTACCTGCTCTTCGGCAGTGACACCGCCGCCACCCGGGCGCAGCTCGCCGAGTTCTTCTCCCCCGCCGACGTGGCCGCCGACGACGCCATGCAGGCCGAGCTGGCCGCGCTGCGGGAAGACCTCGCCCCGGCCTGGCTGGCCGAGCCGCTGAGCGTCCAGGAGACCGCCGAGCGGCACGTCCGCCCGGCGCTGCGCCAGGTCTTCGTCGACCTCGTGCAGGGCTCGGTCGCCGACTACCTGGCCCGGTTCGAGTTCCGCTCCGAGCTGCTGGTCAGCATGTACGCGGTCACCGACGGCCTGTCCGGGCTGAACGCCGGCCCGGACGACCCAGGCACCGGCCACAACTTCCTCGTGCACAACATGTGCCGACTGCCCGGCTCCGGCGGCACCTGGATGATCGCCGAGGGTGGAATGGGCACCGTCTCCCGGACCTTCGCCGAGGCCGCGCGCGCCGCCGGAGCGACCATCCTGACCGGTACGCCGGTGCACGCGGTGACAGTGGCCGGCGGCGCGGCGAGCGGAGTGGTGCTGGCCGACGGTCGGGAGGTCGCCGCCCGGGTGGTGCTCGGCGCGTGTGACCCGTACCGGTTGATGGACCTGTTGCCCGACGGCGCGCTCCCGGCGCGGCTCGGCGAGCGGATGGCGGCGGTCCGCCGGCCCGGCACCACCCTCAAGCTCAACCTGGCGCTCACCGGGCTGCCGCGCTTCTCCTGCCTTCCGGACGGCACGCCGAGCCCGTTCGGCTCGACCATCCACCTGCTGCCCGGGTCGGCGTCGCTGGTCGGCGGGGCGCAGACCTCGCCGATGACCGCGCTGCGCGCCATGTGGGCGGACGTGCAGGCCGGTCTGCTGCCGGCGGAGCCCACCATCGAGTGGTACCTGCACACCACCGTCGACCCGTCGCTCTCCGACGCCGCCGGGCACCACTCGTCGGCGCTCTTCGTCCAGTCCGTCCCCTACGAGTTGGCCGGCACCACCTGGGACGCGGAACTGCCCGGCTACGTCGACCGGCTGCTCGGGATCGTCGAGCGGTACGCCCCTGGCACCGCCGACCTGATCGCCGACGCGGTGCCGCTGCCGCCGCCCGGCATCGAGGAGCACTTCGGCATCACCGGCGGGCACATCCACCACGTCGACAACACCGTCTCGTTCACCGACCGGATGCCCTACGCCACCGGCATCGACGGTGTGTACGCCGGCAGCGCCGGCTGCCACCCGGCCGGCAGCGTCATCGGCGCGGCCGGCCACAACGCCGCCCGCCGCATCCTCACCGACCTGTCGGCCTGACCCAGACTCCCGCGATCTTGCACTTTCGGACGCCGATACGGGTGGTATGCCCCGTTCAGGCCCGACAGCAAGTGCAAGATCGCGGTGGTGAGGAGGTCAGATCACGGCCTCGCCGGCGGGAGCCGGAGTCTCCGCGTCCACCCGGTGGGCTCGCACCTTGTGGCCGACGCTCGTCAGGCAACGGCCACTGGGCAGGTCGAAGCGCCAGCCGTGCAACTGGCAGGTGAGCTGGTCACCGTCGACGATGCCGAAGCGGGTCAGGTCCGCCTTCAGGTGCGGGCACCGCCGCTGCACCACCCAGTCGCCCAACGTGATGTCCTCGGCGTCGGTGCTGCGTTCGTGCTCGTCGTACCAGCCCTCGGCGTACTGGAGCCGCTCCTCGGAGAGGCACTTGAAGAACGCGTAGACGAACTCGTTGTACTGGCCGATCCGGGCCGCCGAGAACCGGCAGGACAGGAAGAGCGAGTTGACCCAGTCCACCTCGTCGATGAAGAGCAGGTGCTCGATCAGCGACCGCTCGGTCCGGAACCGGTAGCGCACCTTCTCGTCCGCGTACGGCCGGACCTCCTTGCCGGGGAAGTCCACAACGATCGACTCGACGCTCTCGCCGTCATACCCCACCAGGTCGAAACGGACCGGGCCGCCGACCCCCTTGGCCAGGTAGATCGACTCGTCGAGCAGCGGCTCGATCCGACGCTTCATCTCGCCGAGCACGTCCACCTCGGGGTGCCGCCAGGACGCCTTCTCCGCCTCGATGATCGGGCGCTTGCGCTCCCGCATCTCCTCCAGGTGCGCGACCTTGTTCGCGAAGAACTCCTGCACCGGCACCGGATGGGTGGTGCTCGCGCCCTCGGTGGTGACCTCGGCGACGCTGCCCGGCAGCAGCACGATCCCGTTGGTGCCGCCGACCTTGGCGTACTCCGACAGGAAGACGGACTGGTCGGGGAAGATGTTGCCCTCGTCGCCGTGGATGTCGTTGAACTGCCACAGGGCGTCGTCGAGGAAGCACGGCGGGCCGGCGATCGGGAAGACGTGATCGGCCTTCAGATCGTCGATGTAGCGCCACGTCCGGTCGAACTGCCGGTCGCGCTTCTGCTTGCCGAACGCGGTCTTCGCCGCCTGCGGCAGCTCGTAGACCATCGGGTACCAGATCGCACCGGAGAACTGGAGCATGTGGGCGTGCACGTGGCCCAACTCGGCGAAGACACTCAGGTCGGTGGGGCGGGCGTCGTTCTGGTTGAGCAGCCGCACACCCTCGTACTCGACCCAGAGCGAGGAGTCGCCGATCGGCCCGTCGGTCGGGCTGGTCAGCGCCTGAATCATGATCTTCAGGCCGCCGGGCAGCTCCACCACCTGCTCGTTGGGCGCCTTCAGGAACTTGGTGAAGCCCAGCGCCCGGAACTCGTCCTCCATCTCCGAGGTGGGGAATTCGGGGAGCAGGACGGTGGCGTCCTTGGAGACGAAGTCGCGCAGGTGCTTCGCGTCGAAGTGGTCCCGGTGCAGGTGGGAGACGTACAGGTAGTCGACCTGACCCAGGCTCTCCCAGTCCAGCAGTGAATTGTCGGGGAACGGGAACCACGACGCGAAGTAGGCCGGGTTGACCCACGGGTCGCACAGGATGCTGCCCGCAGCCGTGTCGATCCGCATGCTGGCGTGCCCGGTTCCGGTCACTCGCACCGCACAGTCCCCCTCAAACAGACAATCAGGTGTACGCCAAACGCTACCGGAGCGAGTCTGACCGCCGCCCCGCGACGCCGGTAGTGCCATCCAGCCCGGGTGGGGCAGGGCCAATGGCCAGGAAACCCCCACCCCACCGCACCGCGTACGAGGCGTGCCAGACTAACCAAAGATCCGATCGCGAGGGAAGGACCGACAGTGGCAGGAAGCGAGCCGGTAACGTCGCCAGACCAGCACAAGCCCGGGCACCGCAAGGCCGGGCAGATCGGCGCCGTGCTGTCCGCACTGGCGCTGCTGGCGATGATCTGCGGCAACCACGAGGGCAGGGTCGAGGACATCTGGCTGATCGGCCTGGCCGCGCTGCTGCTGATCATCGTGATCGGCGACATCGTGTTGCGGCGCAGCGGTCTGCGCTCCTGACCCGACCCACCGCCGGACGACCGGCCGACGTACGACGAGGGCCCGCCCCCACCCCGGGGACGGGCCCTCGTCCGTATCGCGTCGGGGTCAGCGCCCGAAGAGGATGTCCTGCACGTCCTTGAGCGCGGCGTCGACCTCTGCCTCGAAGTAGCCACCCGGCACCAGGCCGAACCGAAGCGTGTCCAGGTCCTTCGGGTCGACCGGCATCGGGTTGCGGCGCTGCATGCCACCGAGCAGGGTGTCGAAGAACCGGTCCACCTGGTCGGGGTCGTACCCGCTGCCGAACCGGCGCACCTGGAAGCTACGACGGATCTGGTCGACCCGGTACAGGTCGCTGCCGGGCGGACCGGCCATCGGCGGGCCACCCATCGGCGGGCCACCCATCGGGGGGCCGGCCACCGCGGGCGGACCGGCCATCGGCGGACCACCCATGCCCTGCTGCGGCAGCGGAGGCGGACCGGACGGACCACGGCGCATGTCGCGCAGATCCCGCTCCGGCATCCGGATCTCGGCCGTCATGTCGGCGCGGCCGTGCCGCCCGGCCTCGAAGCCGTCGAAGCGCGGCTCCTCCGGCGGCGGCGGATAACCGCCGGGCGCGCGCTGATCGTCGGGGCCGTACCCGCCGCGCTGGTCATCCGGGCCGTAGCCACCGGGTGAGCGCTGGTCGTCCGGGGGGCCGTACCCGCTGGGACCGGCGGGCAGGCCGCGCTGCGGCATGCCGTGGCCACCCATCGGGCCGGGGCCCATCGGGCCACCGGGACCCATCGGCGGGCCGGCCGGGCCACGTGGCGCGTCGTAACCACCGCCGCGGGGGGCGTCGTACCCACCGGTGAAGGCACCGGTCGGCTCGTCGTAACGGCCGTAGGGCGGGCCGGCCTGCGCGGGCATCGGCCGGGGCGGCATCGGCTGCGGGACCATGCCCCGGTCGTCACGCATCGGCGGACCCATCCGGTCCGGTGGGCCCATCCGGGGGTCGCCACCGCGTCCGGCGCCGTTGCGCTCCTCCAGCTCGGCCAGCTGCCGCTCGACCCGGTCCAGGTGCAGGTCGACCTGCCACTCGTCGTAGCCGTTGAAGCGGACCCGGAAGACGACGTCATGAACCTCCTGCGAGGCCACCGGGGCACCGACCTGTCGGCCGTCGAGCGTCGCCTCGACCCGGTCGAGGAAGGCATCCACCTCGTCGACCTTGTATCCCCGGCGGAGCGCCTTGCGCCGGAAACGCTGACCCTGACTCGCCACTATGTCTCCTGGTCTCGTTCGCCACGCCCGGTCACGCCGGTGCCTCTCCGGCGCGGTCGGTGTTGGTGTCGTTGTCTTCGGCGGCGGCAAGCTGGCCACACGCGCCGTCGATCTCGCGACCTCGGGTGTCCCGAACTGTGGTGGACACCCCGGCGTCGCGCAACCGCCGGACGAACTCCCGCTCGACCGGCTTCGGGCTCGCGTCCCAGCGGCTGCCCGGCGTCGGATTGAGCGGAATGAGGTTCACGTGGGCCAACTTGCCGGCCAGCAGCCGCCCGAGCAGGTCGGCTCGCCACGGCTGGTCGTTCACGTCCTTGATCATCGCGTACTCGATCGACACGCGGCGGCCCGTCCGGGCGGCGTAGTCCCACGCTGCGTCCAGCACCTCGGCTACCTTCCAGCGCTGGTTTACCGGCACGAGTTCGTCGCGCAGATCATCATCGGGCGCGTGCAACGACAACGCAAGGGTCACTGAGAGGTCTTCGCTGGCCAGTCGGTGGATGGCCGGAACCAGGCCGACCGTGGAAACGGTGATGTGCCGCTGGGACAGGCCGAGCCCCTCCGGAGCCGGGCTGACCAGCCGACGGATCGCCGCGATCACCCGGTTGTAGTTGGCCAGCGGCTCGCCCATGCCCATGAAGACGACGCGCGACAACCTCGGCGGGGAACCCGCCACCACGCCGGAGGCCGCCACCCCGGCCATGTACACCGCCTGGTCGACGATCTCCGCCGTCGACAGGTTGCGGGTCAGCCCGGCCTGGCCGGTCGCGCAGAACGGACAGGCCATGCCGCAACCCGCCTGGCTGGAGATGCAGACGGTCACCCGGTCCGGGTAACCCATCAGCACGCTCTCCACCAGCGCACCGTCGTGCAGCCGCCAGAGCGCCTTGCGGGTCGCGCCGTCATCGCAGGCCAGCTCACGCACCGGGTTGAGCAACGTCGGCAGCAACTGGTCGGCCAGCCGCTCCCGGGTCGCAGCGGGCAGATCTGTCATCGCCTGCGGGTCGCGGACCAACCGCCCGAAGTAGTGGTTGGAGACCTGCTTGGCGCGGAAGGCCGGCTCACCCAGCCCGGTGACCAACGCCTGGCGGCCGGCCAGGTCCAGGTCAGCGAGGTGCTGAGGGGGCATGGAGGCCCGGCGCGAGGCGGGGGCGACCGAGATGGCGGGGATCAAGGGCAGGCTCGTCATGGCTGGTCCAGTGTGTCACGCCGTCGGCGGTGGCTGCCGGTCCGGAGGTGTGGAACGGCCCGCGACCGCCGGAGCCGGAAGACCACGTCGCCGTGATTCATACCTCAGCTCACCACCGGCACGAAGACCGCCAACAACAGGTAGGCCGTCGGCACCGCGAACAGGATCGAGTCCAGTCGGTCCATCAGACCGCCGTGACCGGGCAGCAGGTTGCTCATGTCCTTCACGCCGAGATCCCGCTTGATCATCGACTCGGCCAGGTCGCCGAGGACCGCCGCGCAGGAGACAGCCACCCCGAACAGCGCGCCCCACCAGGGCGCCACCTCGAACATCAGCCACAGCAGCAACGCTCCGCCCAGGGCCGCCGCGGTGACCGAGCCGGCGAAGCCCTCCCAGGACTTCTTCGGGCTGATCGACGGGGCCATCGGGTGTTTGCCGAAGGAGACGCCGGCCGCGTACCCGCCGGTGTCGGAGAGGACCACCCCGATCAGCGTGGCCAGGATGCGCAAATGCCCGTCGTCGGGGGCCGCCGCCAGCAACGCCGCGAAACCGGCGAGGAACGGCACGTAGACGGCGATGAGGGTGGCCGCGGTGAGATCCCGCTGGAAGCCGGCCGGCCCGTCACCCAACCGCCAGATCATGGTGCCCAGCACGGTGACCAGCAGCCCCAGGCTGAGCGCGTCCGGGCCGGCGTACCAGGCCAGACCCACTGTCAACACACCACCGGCGATCAGTGGCACCAGCGGCGGGTGCGCACCGCTGCGTCGTACCGCGCGGGCCATCTCCCAGATGCCGATGGCGACCGCGGCGGCGATCACCGGTAGGAAGGCCAACGGATAGAAGGCCAGCGGCACCACGATCAGCGCGCCGAGGCCGAGCCCGACCCCGATCGCCGCGGGAAGGTTGCGCCCGGCCCGCCCGGTGCCCACCTGCTGGGTGGCCGGTCGGTCGAGGCTGGCCCGGCGTCGCCCCTTCGACCGTCGAGCGGTCGTCGGAGCCTCGTCCGGCGCCACCTCCGCCCGGACGGGCGCGAGCTGCTCGGTCGGGTACCCCGGGTCGTCGAAGCGGACGGGAGGGCCGTCGAGACGGCTCGGCTCGTCGAAACGCCCACGGTCCGGGCCGTCGTAACTGGGCGGCCCCTCCCCCGCGGGAGGTCGATCCGCGTAGCGGTCACCGCGACCCCGGTCGTCGTACCGGTCGGGCTGGTTGCGGTCGTCGACGTGCCGGTCCCGGTCGTCGAAACGGTCGTCCGGGCGGACCGGACGGCCACGCTCGTCGTACGGGTCCGCCGGGTGCGGGTCGGCGTACGGCCGGGCGTGCGGGTCGGCGTACAGCTCAGGGCCGGCGGCGGGACGGCGGCTCCACTGGCCGGCCTCCAGCTCCTGGTCCGGCCAGGGCAGCGCCACCGGGCGCTCCGGCCGGTCCCAGCCGCCGCGAGGCTCGCTGCCGTAGGGGTCGGGGTGGGACATCACGCACCGCGACGCGGCACGAGAACCACCACATGACGCAAGACCACAAGCATCCCCTACACGTGCGATGTTCCTCCGATTGACCGCCCCGACGGTCGGTCGATCCCCGGTGTTCACCACCCGGTGGCCGGGAATCCTGCCGAGCCTACTGCACACGCCGGATCGGCACGGCGGACGAGGCACGCCCACGGACGCCACCCACGCCGCAGGCCCGCCGGCCAGCGACGCACACCCGTTCGGTACGGCAGGCCGCAGGCAATCCGCAGCCGTCGATCCGACTCGTCCGGTGCGCGATCGAGTACTGAGCGAACCCTGGCCGGCGTGGTCCGCTGGTGCCGCGCCGGCGCCAGCCCGCGCTCCGCAACGGGGGAAGGGCACTCACATGTACAAGTTCGGTCTCGCGGTGTTGACGGTGGCCGCCATGGTCCTGGGAGCAGGGTCACCGGCCGCCGCCGCCACCACGGCACGGACCAGGATCACCATCGACCGCCACACCAGCGAGCTGTACCCGTTCGAGCCGCCCGTCGGCGAGCCGGGAGTCACGTATCCGGCAGCAGGGGTCACCGCCACCGCCCGGAACTGCCCGGCCGGCATCGTCCTCATGTCGGCCTCGCTGGTGCAGGACGGCCTGCCGACCCTCTGGGCCACCGGGGGACACGGCGCCGGCGAGATCCTCTGCGACGGCGGCACTGTCGAACTCGGGATGGCGTTCGCGCGGATCGCTCCGGCGCTGCACCCAGGCCGGGCCACCGCCCACTTCTCGCTGCGCGACTGGGACACCGGCGAGCAGTTCGCCGAGAGCACCAGGACCGTCTGGATCCCCTGCTGACCTATGGAACGAGGCCCGTTCCCGACGTCGGGAACGGGCCTCGATGCACGGGTCACACCTCGAGCAGCTCGGTTTCCTTGTGCTTCACCAGGTCGTCGATGCTGGCCACGTACCGCTGGGTCAGGTCGTCGAGTTCCTTCTCGGCGCGGCGACCGTCGTCCTCGCCGGCCTCGCCGTCCTTGACGATCCGGTCCAGCTCTTCCTTGCCACGGCGGCGGACGTTGCGGATCGCCACCTTGGCCTCCTCGCCCTTGTGCCGAGCCACCTTGATCATGTCGCGGCGGCGTTCCTCGGTCATCTGCGGGAGCAGGATGCGCAGCTGGTTGCCCTCGTTGTTCGGGTTAACCCCGAGGTCCGAGTCGCGGATCGCCTTTTCCATCGCGTTGATCTGCGAGTTGTCGTACGGCTTGATGATGGCCATCCGCGGCTCGGGGACCGCGATGGACGCCATCTGCGTCAGCGGCGTGGGCGTGCCGTAGTAGTCGATGATGACCTTGGAGAACATGGCGGCGTTGGCGCGACCGGTACGGATGGCGCCGAACTCCTCCTTGGCGTGCTCAACCGCACGCTCCATCTTCTCCTCGGCCTCGAGGAGGGTGTCGTCGATCACCGGTCTCCTCGCCTCCTTCTGTGCTCGTGGTGGGCTCTGCTGAAAGTCGTCAGACCGCTGTCGTCGTCGCCTGGGCGGGACTCAGGCGGTGATCAGGGTGCCGATCTTGTCGCCACCCACCGCGCGGATGATGGTGTCGTCACCCTGCGCGCCAAAGACCAGCATCGGCAGGCCGTTCTCCATGCAGAGGCTGAACGCTGCCGCGTCGGCCACCCGCAGGTTGCGGCGCAGCGCCTCCGAGAAGGTGATCGAGTCGAGTTTACTGGCGGTGGGGTCGATCCGCGGGTCGGCGGTGTAGACGCCGTCCACGCCGTTCTTGCTCATCAGCACCACGTCGGCCCGGATCTCCAGTGCCCGCTGGGCGGCCACCGTGTCCGTGGAGAAGTACGGCATTCCGGCGCCGGCGCCGAAGATGACCACGCGGCCCTTCTCCAGATGCCGGATGGCCCGCAGCGGGATGTACGGCTCGGCGACCTGGGCCATCGTGATGGCGCTCTGCACCCGGGTCTCGATGCCCTCCTTCTCCAGGAAGTCCTGGAGCGCGAGGCAGTTCATCACGGTGCCGAGCATGCCCATGTAGTCGGCGCGGGCCCGGTCCATTCCACGCTTCTGCAGCTCCGCGCCGCGGAAGAAGTTGCCTCCGCCGACCACCACGGAGACCTGCACGCCGCGGCGGACCACTGTGGCGATCTGCCGGGCGATGGCCTGGACGACGTCCGGGTCGACGCCGATCGCGCCGCCACCGAAGACCTCACCGGAGAGCTTCAGCACCACCCGGCGGGCACGCCCCGGCGGCGGTGCCGTCGGATCGTCCAGCCCCAGCGTCCGGTCACTCACAACCTGCGTCATCCGCCCCGCCCTTCCCCACGCGCACGCCCCGTGCGGCGCGTACCGCGAACCTGCCGCTGCCGACCCTATGTGACGAGGAGGCCGCGGTGCCTGTCACGTACACCGGCGGCCTCCTCGTTGATGTCTCCTGCCCACGGGCGCCAGCGGCGCCCGGTGGCGGCTCAGGCCTGGCCGACCTCGAACCGCACGAAGCGGGTGACCTCGATGCCGGCCTCGGCCAGCAGCTGCTTCACCGACTTCTTGTTGTCAGAGACGGACGACTGCTCGATCAGGACGAAGTCCTTGAAGAAGGAGTTCACCCGACCCTCGATGATCTTCGGCAGAGCCGCCTCGGGCTTGTTCTCCTCGCGGGCGGTCTGCTCGGCGATGCGCCGCTCCGACTCGACGACCTCAGCCGGAACCTCGTCCCGGGTGAGGTACTTCGGCCGCATCGCGGCGATCTGCATGGCCACACCACGGGCGTCGGCGTCGCCGGCCTCGTCGGTCTTGCCGGTGTACGACACCAGCACACCGACGGCCGGCGGCAGGTCCTGGGCCTTGCGGTGCAGGTAGACGGCGGTGGTGCCCTCGACCCGGGCGAACCGGTTGAGCACCAGCTTCTCGCCGATCTTCGCGGACTGCTCCTGGATCAGGTCCGCGATGACCTTGCCGTCGAGCTCGGAGGCGAGCAGCTCCTCGGCGGAGTTCACGCCGGCGCGCTCGCCGTGCTCGACCAGCTGCTGGCCCAGCGCGATGAACGACTCGGTCTTGGCGACGAAGTCGGTCTCGCAGTTGAGCTCGAGCAGCGCCTTGCCGGAGTGGGCGACCAGGCCGTTCGCGGCCGTACGGCCGGCCCGCTTGCCAACATCCTTGGCGCCCTTGACGCGCAGGATCTCGACGGCCTTGTCGAAGTCGCCCTCGGCCTCGGTCAGCGCCTTCTTGCTGTCCATCATGCCGGCGCCGGTGAGGTCGCGGAGCTTCTTGACGTCCGCGGCGGTGATTTGGGACATGGCTCTCTCTTCGGTGTTGAGACGGCGTGTGGATGGTCAGAGGTGCCGGTTACCCGGATCCGGGCGGATCGTGCCCGGCGTACCGTCGCTGCCCGCCGTTCGCGAAAACGGACGGCGGGGCAGCGACGGTGCGATCACTCCGCGGTCGCGGCCGCCGGCTGCTCGGTGGCGGCCTGCGCCGGCTGCTCCGGGGTGGCGGGCTGC
>NZ_QGSY01000102.1 GCF_003857035.1 Micromonospora arida | reverse complement strand
GTCAGGGGTGACGGGGGACATCCGCTCTACTCTGGCACGTCGCGCGGGCGGGCGCCGTTGCCCGTCGCCGCCGGGGTGGCCGCCTGCTGGGCGGCCCTCACCTCGTACCTGCCGGTCGCCATCGTGCTCGGCCTGGTGCAGCTCGGCGCGGATGGCACCACAGTGACCGGCACCCTGCGCACCGCGCTGTCCGGCTGGCTGCTCGGGCACGGCGTGCCGCTGCACACCGAGACCGGGCCGCTCGGGCTCGCCCCGCTGGCGCTGACCGTGCTCGCGCTCTGGCGGCTGACCCGCGCCGGCGTGCACGTCAGCCGCGCGATCGGTGCCCGCGACACCCGCTCACCGCGCCGGGCACTGCTCGCCGCGGTCGCGGTCGGTGTCGCGTACGCGCTGCTCGGTGCACTCGCGGCGGTGCTGGTCGGCACGGGTGGGCCGAATGTGTCGCTGATCCGGGCGGGCGCCACGTTCGCGGCGGTCGGCACACTCGCCGCGCTGGTCGGCGCGGTCCGGATCACCGCCGTGACCCGGCTGCTCGTCACCCGACTTCCGGGCCCGGTGCGCGACGGCGTTCGCACCGGGCTGGTGGCCGGGCTGCTGCTGCTCGGCGCGGGCGCGGGCGCGGCCGGCCTGGCGGTGGCCACCGGCGGCGGCGACGCTGCCGACATGATCGGGGCGTACCGGACCGGGGTCGCCGGGCAGGCCGGCATCACCCTGGTCAGCGTCGCGTACGCGCCCAACGCGGCGGTCTGGTCGACCAGTTACCTGCTCGGGCCGGGGTTCGCGGTGGGGACTGACACCGCGGTCCGTACCAGCGAGGTGTCGGTCGGCGCGCTGCCGGCCGTGCCGCTGCTCGCTGGCCTGCCGCGCGGCCCGGTGGACGGCTTCGGCGCCCTGTTGCTCGCGGTGCCGGTGCTGGCCGGGATGGTCGCCGGTTGGCTGCTCGCCCGGCGGGTGGCTCGACTCGCCGTGCCGGAGCGGGCTGCACAGCGCTGGGCCGAGTTGCTGGCCCCGGCGGTGCTGGCCGGGCCGGTGGCCGGGGTTGTGCTCGGTGCGGCCGCGGCGGTCTCCGGCGGGCCGCTCGGCGCCGGTCGGCTGTCCCAGGTCGGGCCGGTGGGTTGGCAGGTCGGGGCGGTGGCGGCCGGTGTCATAGCGGTCGGCGCGCTGCTCGGCGCCGCAGCCACCCGGGCGCTGACCCGCCGGCCCGCACAGTAGAGCCGCCGCCACCTGGGCGCTGACCCGCGGTCCCGCGCGGTGGACGAGCGCGGGGCGCCCCGGACCAACCCGGAGCGCCCCGTCGAAACCGAGCCCGTCAGGGCTGGGCGGGCAGGTTCACGTTCAGCACAACGCTCAGGATGATCGAGATGATGCCGAGCGCGACGCCGACCGCACCACAGATCAGGCCGGCCTTGGCCTGACCGGCGTTGCTGGCCTGCCCCTGGGCAGCCTTCTGCTTGCCCAGGTAGCCGGTCACCAGGGCTCCGATGCCGACCGGGATGCCCAGGATGGCGCAGCAGGCCAGAGGGATCGACGCGATACCGAGGATCAGCGCCACCAGGCCGAGGGTGTTGTTCTGCCCCTGTGCCTGCGGGTACCCGGCGTTCGGGTAGGTCGGGCTGGCGCCGTACTGGGGCTGCTGCTGCGCGTACGGGTCCTGGTACGGCGGCTGCTGGCCGTACGGCTGCCCCGAGGTGGGCTGCTGACCGTACGGGGCCTGCGGCGCGGCGTACGGGTCCTGCGGCTGCTGACCGTACGGCTGGCCGGAGGTGGGCTGCTGGCCGTACGGGGCGGCCGGCGGCTGGGGAGCGGTCGGGTCCTGGTTGGGCTGCTGGCCGTACGGGTCCTGACCGGGGTTACCGGGCTGCATTCGAGAAGCTCCTTGGACTGGTTCCGTCAGTTGATGCTCTTTGTTTCCATCCATGATCGCGGTCAGTCCTCCCAAAGCCCAGTACAGCGACAGGACGACATATCTCCCGAAGCAGGCAAAAGGCCCTTTTCGACCGCTTCGTGTGCCGGATCAGGGGCGGTGTGTGGCCGGCGTGGCGTTCGGCCCGAGCGAGCGGCAGCGTATCGGGTCGACGCACGTCGGCACTGTCGAAGATCGGCGCACCGCCCAGTCGAAGGGCGTCCCTGACCTGCCCGATAGGGTGACCCGGTGACCGAGCCCGCGCCTGTCGCCCGCATCGTCGTCCTCATCTCCGGCTCCGGGAGCAACCTTCAGTCGCTGCTGGATGCCGCTACCGACCCCGCGTACGGCGCACAGGTCGTCGCGGTCGGCGCGGACCGCGACGGCATCGCGGGCCTGGACCGGGCCGACGCCGCGGGGGTGCCGACCTTCGTCGAGCGGGTCCGCGACCACGACACCCGGGAGGACTGGGACCGCGCGCTCACCGCGCACGTCGCGAAGCACCAACCCGACCTGGTCATCTCCGCCGGTTTCCTCAAGCTGGTCGGCCCGCACTTCCTCGCCGCCTTCGGCGACCGCTACCTGAACACCCACAACACGCTGCTGCCGGCGTTTCCCGGCATCCACGGCCCGCGTGACGCCCTCGCCTACGGCGTGAAGCTCACCGGAGCCACCCTCTTCTTCGTCGACGCCGGCATGGACACCGGGCCGATCGTCGCGCAGGTCGCGGTGCCGGTGCTGGACGACGACGACGTCGACACGCTCACCGAGCGCATCAAGGAAGCCGAGCGACGCCAGCTCGTCGAGCAGGTCGGTCGGCTGGTCCGCGAAGGCTGGACCATCACCGGAAGGAAGGTCACGGTTCCGTGAGTCCCACTCAGGACGGGCGCCGCCCGATCAGGCGGGCGCTGGTCAGCGTCTACGACAAGACCGGGCTGGTCGAGCTGGCTCAGGCCCTGCACGCGGCCGGTGTGGAGATCGTGTCCACCGGCAGCACGGCGGGCACCATCGCCGCCGCCGGGGTGCCGGTGACGCCGGTGGAGACGGTGACCGGGTTCCCCGAGGTGCTCGACGGCCGGGTGAAGACCCTGCACCCGAAGGTGCACGCGGGTCTCCTCGCGGACCTGCGGAAGGACACGCACGTGGCGCAGCTCGACGAGCTGGGCGTGGCGGCGTTCGACCTGCTGGTCTCCAACCTCTACCCCTTCCAGGCGACCGTCGCTTCCGGCGCCGACGTCGAGGAGTGCGTGGAGCAGATCGACATCGGCGGCCCTGCCATGGTGCGGGCCGCCGCCAAGAACCACGCCTCGGTCGCCGTGCTCACCGACCCGGCCGGTTACCCGGCGCTGCTCGGCGCGCTCAGCGAGGGGGGCTTCACACTGGCCCAGCGTCGTGCGCTGGCCGCCCGGGCGTTCGCCGACATCGCCGAGTACGACGTCGCCGTGGCCCAGTGGTGTGCCCGGGAGCTGGCACCCGCCGACGACTGGTGGCCGCAGTTCGCGGGGCTGGCGCTGCGCAAGTCGACAGCGCTGCGCTACGGCGAGAACCCGCACCAGCCCGCCGCGCTCTACACCGACCCGGACGCCCCGGCCGGGCTGGCCCAGGCCGAGCAGCTGCACGGCAAGGAGATGTCCTACAACAACTACGTCGACGCCGACGCCGCCTGGCGGGCCGCGAACGACTTCGCCGACCAGCCGGCGGTGGCGATCATCAAGCACGCCAACCCGTGCGGCATCGCGGTCGGCGCGGACGTCGCCGAGGCGCACCGCAGGGCGCACGCCTGCGACCCGGTGTCGGCGTACGGCGGTGTCATCGCGGTCAACCGGTCGGTCTCGGTCGAGCTGGCCCGGCAGGTCGCCGAGATCTTCACCGAGGTGGTGGTCGCTCCCGGCTTCGACGAGGGCGCGGTCGAGGTGTTGCAGGGCAAGAAGAACATCCGGCTGCTGCGGGCACCGGCCTGGACGCCGGCGCTGGTGGAGTTGCGGCCCGTGACCGGTGGCGTGCTGGCCCAGGTCGCCGACCGGGTGAACGCCCCCGGCGACGACCCGGCGAGTTGGGAGTTGGCGACCGGCGAGGCCGCCGACGAGGAGCTCCTGCGGGACCTCGCGTTCGCCTGGCGGGCGGTCCGCGCGGTGAAGAGCAACGCGATCCTGCTCGCCAAGGACGGCGCCACCGTCGGCGTGGGCATGGGTCAGGTCAACCGGGTCGACTCGGCGCAGCTCGCGGTCAGCCGCGCCGGCGCCGACCGGGCCCGCGGCTCGGTCGCCGCCTCGGACGCGTTCTTCCCGTTCGCCGACGGCCCGCAGATCCTCATCGACGCCGGCGTCCGCGCCATCGTGCAGCCCGGCGGCTCCATCCGCGACGAAGAAGTCATCGAAGCGGCAAAGAAGGCCAACGTGACGATGTACCTGACCGGTACCCGCCACTTCTTCCACTAACCGTGGGTTGATCATGGTGTTGACGGGCGACAGGCCGGACGAAACGGCCCGTCAACCCCATGATCACCGTGGTTTGAGGGGTCAGGCTGCGGTGGTTGGGCGGAGTTCGGCGAAGTGGCAGGCGGACGGGTGGGGGTCCGCCGCCCTGGGAACTGTCGCCGGGTCTTCGACGGCGCAGATGTCCTGGGCCTTCCAGCAGCGGGTCCGGAAATGGCACCCGCTCGGCGGGTCGGCCGGGCTGGGCACGTCGCCGACCAGCCGGATCATGTTGCGCTGGTCGCGGGCCTCCGGGTCCGGCACCGGCACCGCGGAGAGCAGAGCCTGGGTGTACGGGTGGGTGGCCCGCTCGTAGATCTCGTCCTCGGTGCCGATCTCGACGATCCGACCGAGGTACATCACCGCGACGCGGTCGGCGATGTGCCGCACCACGGACAGGTCGTGCGCGATGAAGATGTACGAGAGCCCCAGCTCGCCCTGCAACTGCTTGAGCAGGTTGATCACCTGGGCCTGGATGGAGACGTCGAGCGCCGACACCGGCTCGTCGCAGACGATCACCTCGGGCTTCAGCGCGAGGGCGCGGGCGATGCCGATGCGCTGACGCTGACCGCCGGAGAACTGGTGCGGGTACCGGTTGATGTGCTCCGGGTTGAGCCCGACCAGGTCCAACAGCTCCTGGACCCGCTTGGCCTTGCTGCCCTTCGGCGCGGCATCAGGGTGGATCTCGAACGGCTCGCCGATGATGTCGCCGACGGTCATCCGCGGGTTCAGCGAGGTGTACGGGTCCTGCATCACCATCTGCATGTTGCGGCGCAGCCGGCGCAGCTCGCCCCCGGAAGCCTTGAACAGGTCCTTGCCCTCCAGGGTGGCGCGTCCGGAGGTGGGCGTCTCCAACCGCATCAGCAGCCGGGCGAGGGTGGACTTGCCGCAGCCGGACTCGCCGACCACGCCGAGCGTCTCGCCCCGACGCAGCTCGAAGCTCACTCCGTCGACGGCCTTCACCGCCCCGATCTGCCGCTGGAACAGCACGCCCTGAGTGATCGGGAAGTGCTTCACCAGGTTGTCGACGGAGAGGATGGTCTCGCCACGGACCTTGGTGGGGTTAGCGGGCGATGCTGTCATCACGGACCTCCTGCGCGAAGTGGCAAGCGCTGGTCCGGCCGTCGCCGAGGACCAGGTCGTGCGGCACCTCGTCCACGCAGACCTGCTGGACGTACGGGCACCGGGGGTGGAACGGGCAGCCGGACGGGATGCGCATCAGGTTCGGCGGCAACCCCTTGATCGTCGACAGTTCCTGGCCGCGAACGTCCAGGCGCGGGATCGACTCCAACAACCCCTTGGTGTACGGGTGGGCGGGCGCCTTGTAGAGCGAGCGGACATCGGCGTGCTCGACGATCCGGCCGGCGTACATGACCGCGATCCGGTCCGCGACACCGGCGACCACACCCAGGTCGTGGGTGATCAGGATCATCGCCATGTTGAGTTCCCGGCGCAGGTCGGCCAGCAGGTCCATGATCTGGGCCTGCACCGTCACGTCCAGGGCCGTGGTGGGCTCGTCGGCGATCAGCACCTTCGGGTCCAGCGCCAACGCCATGGCGATCATGACGCGCTGCCGCATGCCGCCGGAGAACTGGTGCGGGTAGTCGCCGATCCGCTTGGCGGCACCCGGGATCTTGACCAGATCCATCAGCTCGACGGCACGACGTCGAGCGTCGGCTCGGGACATGCCGGCGCGCTGGCGCAGCGTCTCACCGATCTGCCAGCCGACCGGGAAGACCGGGTTGAGGGCGGAGAGCGCGTCCTGGAAGATCATCGCGATCTCCTTGCCGCGTACCTGCCGGCGCTGCTCCTCGGAGCGGGTGAGCAGGTCCTCGCCCTTGTAGAGGATCTGACCGGAGCGGACGAACGCGGGCGGGGTGTCCAGGATGCCCATGATCGCCTGGGCGGTGACCGACTTACCCGAGCCGGATTCGCCGAGCACGGCAAGGGTCTCGCCGGCGTCCAGGTGGTACGACACACCGTTGATCACCCGGGCGACGCCCTCGTTGGTGCGGAACTCGACGTGCAGGTCCCGCAGCTCCAGCAGGTGACCGCCCTCGGGTGTGGCGGAGGCGGGCGTGGGTTGAACGGTCATGGCTGTGCCTGCCTTTCGCTCGCGACTGCGGTGCTCGCTGCGCTCACTCCTCGCGTTCGCATGTCTCACCGCAGCTTCGGGTCGAAGGCGTCACGGATCGCGTCGCCGAGCATGATGAACGCCAGCACGGTCAGCGCCAGGAAGGCCGACGGGACGATCAACGGGGTGGCCGCCTCCCGCATGTGGATCCGGCCGGTGTCGATGTCCTGCCCCCACGAGATGGTGGGCGCCTTCAGGCCGATGCCGAGGAAGGAGAGCGTCGCCTCGGCCGCGATGAACGAGCCGAGCGCGATGGTCAGTACGACGATCGCCGGGGCCAGCGAGTTCGGCAGGATGTGCCGCCACATGATCCGGCTGTTGCCGGCACCGAGCATCCGGGCCGCCGCCACGTAGTCCTGCTCCTTCGCGGTGATCACCGAGGACCGGACCACGCGGGCGGCGGTGGTCCAGCCGAGGAGAGCCAACACGAAGACGACCGCGCCGATACGAGCCCACTGGTTGTCACTGGACACCCGCTTGAGCAGCACGATCGCGGCCAGCAGCAGCGGAATGCCGAGCACCACGTCGATCACCCGGGACAGCACCGCGTCGACCCAGCGGCCGAAGTAACCGGCCAACATGCCGACCACCAGCGCGATGATTCCGGTGCCGAGCGCGGCGAGCGCGCCGACCAGCAGCGATGCCCGGGTGCCGTAGACCGCCCGGGAGTACGTGTCGCAGCCCTGGAAGTCGTACCCGAAGATGGCCCCGCCGGACGGCCCGGCGTGTTGCCGGGAGAGCAGGCAGTCGTTCGGGCTGTTGGTGGTGAAGACCCCGGGTAGCAGCGCCATCAGGGTGAAGATGACGACCAGCGCC
This sequence comes from Micromonospora arida, assembly GCF_003857035.1. Lineage (GTDB taxonomy): Bacteria > Actinomycetota > Actinomycetes > Mycobacteriales > Micromonosporaceae > Micromonospora > Micromonospora arida. The sequence goes on along the minus strand of NZ_QGSY01000102.1, from coordinate 5,422 downwards.
AGCGAGATCCAGAAGATCGGGTTGCGGCGCAGGTCGCGCCAGGCGTCCCCGGCCAGGCTGCGGGGCTTGTTCGCGCCGCCGACCTGGTTGGGCGCGCCCGGCTCTCCCGAGGGGCCACGTCGCGCGGCCTGGTTCTCGGTGGCCGCCACAGTCTCGAAGTCACTCATAGCGGATCCTCGGGTCGAGTACGGCGTACAGGACGTCCACCACCAGGTTCGAGACCAGGTAGACCACGACGAGCACGCTGACGATGCCGACCACCAGGGGGCCGTCCTCGGTGCGGATGCCGCGGAAGAGGTTGAAGCCCACGCCGGGGATGTTGAAGACGCCCTCGGTGATGATCGCGCCGCTCATCAGGTTGCCCAGTTCCACACCGAGGAAGGTGACCACCGGGATCAGCGAGTTGCGCAGCACGTGGACGATGACGATGCGCCGCTTGACCAGGCCCTTGGACCGGGCGGTCCGGACGTAGTCCGCGCGCAGGTTCTCCGCCACCGAGGCCCGGGTGAGTCGTAGGGCGGTGGCCAGCGACAGCGAGCCGAGCACGATGCCCGGCAGCAGGAGCGCGTAGAACGTCGGGTCGGAGCCGGCGGTGGGTGGGAAGAGCTGCCACTTGACACCCAGGAAGTACTGCGCCAGCGGCGCCAGCACGATCGTCGGGATGCCCAGCACCAGCAGGGTCAGCACCAGCGTCGAGTTGTCGAAGATGCTGGCCCGGCGGATGCCGGCGAGAACCCCGGCGGTGACACCGAAGATGATCGCCACGGCGAGCGCGATGAGCGCGAGCCGCACGGTGACCGGCCAGGCCTGCTGGAGGATGTCCCCGATGCTCCGACCGGTGAGCGACTCGCCCAGGTTGCCCTGGAGCAGGTCCTTCACGTAGTCGAAGTAGCGGTAGAAGAAGCCGCCGACGCCCGTCTGATCCAGGTTGTACTTCTCGGTGAGGTAGGCCCGCTGCGCTGGCGTCACCGGCCGTTCGCCGGCGAGCGCCTGGATCGGGTCGCCCTGCCCGGCGAATGTCAGCGCGTAGACGATCAGGGTGGTCCCGAAGAACGCCAGGACCATCTGCAGTAGGCGCCGCAGGATGTAGCGGAACATGCTTAGCAGTCTCTCCGGAAATGTGCGAAAGGGTCGCAGGACGGCATCTCTGGTCGTACCCGAAATATCCGAGACATGCCGTCCGGCCCGGTGGAGCCGGCGCCACCGACGCCGGGTCCGCTGCTGCGGCCCGGCCCCGGTGGCGCGGTCGGGGCCACCCGGGCATCGTCGCCCGGGTGGCCCGCACCATGATCAGCTCAGCTGGCTGCTTCGATCTTGACGAGGTTGACCCGCTGGAACAGGTCCATCTCCACGTTCTTGACCTTGGACGAGTGGCCGAACACGTTCTCGCCGAAGCGGAGCGGGATCACCGGCATGTCCTTGGCCAGGATGTCCTCCGCCTGCTGGTACTTGGCGATCGCCTCGTCCTGCGTCTTGGCGGCCGAACCCTCCTTGACCAGCTTGTCGAACTCCGGGTTGCTGTAGCCGTAGTAGTTCGACGAGCCGTTCGTGCTGTACAGCGGGCCGAGGTAGTCCTCCATGGTCGGGTAGTCCATGACCCAACCCATCCGGAACGCACCCACCGGCGTCTTCTTCTCGACCTTGGTCAGCAGGTCGGCGAACTTCGGCTCGACCGAGCCGACCGCGTCCACGCCCAGGTTGGTCTTGAGCTGGTTGACCGTGGCGTCGACCCAGTCCTTGTGCCCGCCGTCGCCGTTGTACGAGATGACGATCTTCGACGGGCCGCCGGCGGCCTGGTAGAGCTTCTTGGCCTCGGTCGGGTTGAACTGGGCGGCCTCGCCCGCGGTGTCCTCCCGGTAGCCCGGCAGGACCGGCGAGACGAAGGAGCGCGCCGACGTCTGCGAACCCTTGAAGACCGACTTGGTGATCTCGTCACGGTCGATCGCCATCGAGATGGCCTTGCGCACGTCCGGCTTGCTGTAGTCCTTGTCGAACGTCGGGAACGCGAGGAACTGGAACGACGACATCGGGCTGGTCTTGTACCGGTCACCCAGGTCGCTCGGCGCGGTGCTCAGGCTCTCGGTCGGGATCGTGGGCAGCACGTCCAGGTTGTCCGCCAGGACGTCCGCGTAGGCCGCGGTGAGCTGCTGGTAGATCCGGAACTCGATGTTCTTGACCTTGGGCTTCTCGCCCGGGAACGCGTCGTAGCGCTCGACGTCGATCTTGCTGTCGTGCTGCCAGGTGCCCTTCATCTTGAAGGGGCCCTGTCCGATCGGCGCCTGCTCGTAGGAGTCCTTGAGCACGCCCGGAGCCGAGAACGCGGCGTCCGGCATCGGGAAGAACGCGTTGTAGCCCAGCGTCGTCTTGAAGTCGATGTACGGCTCGGAGAGCGTCGCGGTGAAGGTGAGGTCGTCGACCTTCTTCAGGCCGGACATCTCCTTGGCCTTCGGCGTCTTGCCCTGCAGGTCGGCGTAACCAGAGATCTTCTCGAAGAAGGGGTTGGTGTCCTGACCGTTCGGGGCGTACGCGCCGTAGTTCCAGGCGTTGATGTAGTTCTGGGACGTGACCTTCTCACCGTTGTGGAAGGTGAAGCCGTCCTTGATCTTGATCGTCCAGACCTTGTTGTCGGACGAGGTGATCGACTGGGCGGCGACCTCGTACGGCTTGTTCTGGGCGTCGTAGTCGACGAGCGGGCTGAACAGGCCGGCGATCACCTGCGAACCGGACGTCTCGGTGGTGTTGGTGGGAACCAGGTGCTTCGGCTCGGCGATCTGGATGCTGACCACCGAACTGTCGCTGCCACCGGATCCACCGTCTCCGCCGCTGCCGCAGGCCGCGAGGCCCAGCGTCACCGCGAGCGGGAGGGCGGTCCAGGCGGCGAGTCTACGAACTCGCATTGAGCCTCCTCATCTCCTCACGCTGCGCAGTCAGGCCCGACGCTGGGTTACGCTGCGCAACAAGCGGTAACGGTAGGTCGGCAACGGGCCTTCGACAACGACGCGGTTGCGGGTGGGTAACGGTCCGGGGGTGCCCCTCTTGTCGAGGGCGAGCGAATCTGCTACCCCAAACCGGTTTTATCGACGTTGGCCTGCAAAAACCGTGATGGTTGACGACGTGTTCGCCCCCGCCCGGCCGTCTGAGTGCCGCCTGGGGCGGGCGTCCGGTCTCCGTGGAGCTGGCCCGGCCTGTCTGGTTCGACCGTGATCGAACCCACAAATTGTCACCGAAAGTGACTAGCAACACCTCACGCACGGTGACTTCAGTAGTGGTCACCCCGCCGTGGCCCGCCCCGTCCGGTGGTCGCCCCACCGCACAGGGCGGCGGACGGCCCGAGCGAGGTCGTCTGATCCGTGGGCGGTGGCCGTGAGACGATCTGGTCGTGACGGCGACGCTTCTGGACGGCAAGGCAACCGCAGCGGAGATCAAGGACGAGCTGCGCATCCGGGTGAAGGCACTCGCGGAACGCGGCATCACCCCCGGGCTCGGCACGGTCCTGGTCGGTGCGGACCCGGGCAGCCAGGCGTACGTCAACGGCAAGCACCGCGACTGCGCCGAGGTGGGCATCGCCTCGATCCGCCGCGAACTGCCGGCCGACGCCACCCAACAGCAGGTCGACGACGTACTGGCCGAGCTGAACGCCGACCCGGCGTGCCACGGCTACATCGTTCAGCTGCCGCTGCCGGCCCACCTCGACACCCAGCGGGTGCTTGAGTTGATCGACCCGGAGAAGGACGCCGACGGCCTGCACCCGGTCAACCTGGGTCGGCTCGTGCTCGGCTACGACGGTCCGCTGCCGTGCACGCCGCGCGGCATCGTCGAGCTGCTCCGCCGGCACGACGTGGCGCTGCGCGGGGCCACCGTCGCGGTGGTCGGCCGCGGCAACACGGTTGGCCGACCGCTCGGCCTGCTGCTCACCAGGCGCAGCGAGAACGCCACGGTCACCCTCTGCCACACCGGCACCCTCGACCTCGCCTCGCACACCCGGGCCGCGGACATCGTCATCGTCGCGGCCGGCGTACCGGGTCTGCTCACCGCCGACATGATCAACCCCGGCGCGGTGGTGGTGGACGTCGGCATCACCCGCGTGATCGGCGCGGACGGCAAGGGCCGCTACACCGGCGACGTGGACCCGGAGGTGGCCGAGACGGCCGGCGCGCTGGTCCCCATGCCCGGCGGCGTGGGCCCGATGACCCGGGCCATGCTGCTCACCAACGTCGTCGAGCGCGCCGAGCGCGGCTGACCCGCACCTCGGTAGCGTCGAACCAGGACGGCGGTGACGTTCACCCCATCCCGGCGATGGCCGCCGCCCCTGGCCTGATCGGTGCCAGGATGACTGATACGGTCCGGAAAACCGACTGGTATCAGGGAGTGGGACGACCATGGGTAAGAAGGTCACTGTCGTCGGGGCTGGCTTCTACGGCTCCACCACCGCACAGCGCCTGGCCGAGTACGACGTCTTCGACACCGTAGTGATCACCGACATCGTGGAGGGCAAGCCCGCGGGCCTCGCGCTCGACCTCAACCAGTCCCGGGCCATCGAGGGCTTCGAGACCAAGGTGGTCGGCGTGACCACCGGCCCCAACGGTGAGGGCTACGAGAGCATCGAGGGCTCCGACGTCGTCGTGATCACCGCTGGCCTGCCGCGCAAGCCCGGCATGAGCCGGATGGACCTGCTGGAGACCAACGCGAAGATCGTCCGCCAGGTCGCCGAGAACGTCGCCAAGTACGCCCCGAACGCCGTCGTCATCGTGGTCTCCAACCCGCTGGACGAGATGACCGCGCTGGCCCAGCTCGCCACCCAGTTCCCGAAGAACCGGGTGCTCGGCCAGGCCGGCATGCTCGACACGGCCCGGTTCAGCAACTTCGTCGCCGAGGCGCTGAACGTGCCGGTGGCCTCGGTACGCACGCTGACCCTGGGCTCGCACGGCGACACCATGGTCCCGGTGCCGTCGAAGAGCACCGTCAACGGCAAGCCGCTGCGCGACGCCATGCCGGCCGAGCAGATCGAGGAGCTGGTCGTCAAGACCCGCAACGGTGGCGCCGAGGTGGTCGCGCTGCTCAAGACCGGTTCGGCCTACTACGCCCCGTCCGCCGCCGCGGCCCGGATGGCGAAGGCCGTCGCGGAGGACTCCGGCGAGGTCATGCCGGTCTGCGCCTGGGTTGACGGCGAGTACGGCATCTCCGGTGTCTACCTGGGTGTCGAGGCCGAGATCGGCGCCGAGGGCGTCAAGCGGGTCGTCGAGACCGACCTGGACGCCGACGAGCGCGCCAGTCTCCTGGAGGCTGCCGAAGCCGTCCGCGCCAAGCAGGGCGACATCTCCAGCATGTAGTTCCCCCGAACCAGAACCACCCGAAGGGCCCGCCGGCAAACCCGGCGGGCCCTTCGGGTGGTTCTGGTTCGGGGGAACTACATGCTGGAGAT
>NZ_QGSY01000141.1 GCF_003857035.1 Micromonospora arida | reverse complement strand
CCGCCGTACCGGGCCGCCGTGCTGGGCCGCCGCCCAGCCGGGCCGCCGCCGTGCTGGGCCTTCGCCGTGCTGGGCCGCCGCCGTGCCGGGCCACAGCCGCGCCCGGCGGCGGTCGAGGTCAGTTCGGGGCGACCCGGGTCAGGTAGGTGTGGTGGGTGACGAGGCCGAGCCGCTGGTAGAGCGCGACCGCCGCCGTGTTGCGCTGCTCGACCTGGAGGAACGCGTGCGTCGCGCCGCCCGACACGCCCCAGCTGGCCAGTTCGTGGATCACGCGGCGGGCCAACCCTTGGCGGCGGGCCGCTGGTAGGACCTCGATCAGGCTGAGGCCCAACCAGCGCCCCTGGCCGGTCACCGTGCCGCGGCCGACGGCCACCAGGGTGCCCTCGGCGTACACGTGGGCGAAGCGGACCTGGTCCACGGCGGTGAGGACGTGCCGGGCGGCGTCCGGCAGGCCGCCCTTGCGGCCGGCGGCGATGGCCAGCCACTCGTCGCTGGGCGCGGTGGCCAGCTCGACGACGGCACTGCTCCACCCGTCGGCCTGGCCGCCGGCGGGCGTTGACGCAGGCAGGGGCAGCGGCGCGGTCTGCACCAGCGTCGGCGGGCGGGTGCCCCAGCCGCGGGCGTCCAGTTCGGCGCCGACCGGTGCGGCGAGGGGCAGCGGCGTGTTGATCAACGCGGGTTGCCCCCGCTCGGCGTACCAGCGCTCCACCGCGTCGACCGCCGCGGCCAGTGGTCGGTCCGGGTCGCCGATCGGCAGCGCCGAGTTGGCGCGCCCGGTCCAGCCCTCGGCCGACCGGAGCAGCCAGTCGCCGAGTCGGCCTCTGGTCGGTGCCGGCCAGGCTTCGTCGGCGGCCCGCTCCAGCGCCACGACCGCCGAGGCGGTCGGCCGACGGGTCGGCGGAACGCGCTTGGCGCGGTGGACCTGCGCCACCGGGACCCGAAGCGGCCCCTGGGCGGTGGCCAGCGTGAGATGAGTCTCGCTCAGCTCGACCAGCTCGCCGAGGGCATCGGAAAATTGCGGGCGGCCCTCGCGAATCCCCACAATCCGGCGGACCACGATCCGGTGTCCCACATCCTGCTGTCGGAGCACGATCGACCCCCTCCCCGGCGAGATACTAGGCTCTTACCGTCGCGGGAGATCGCGGCGAGTCTTGCGGAGGAGAAGACCGGTGACCTACATCATCGCCGAGCCGTGCGTAGATGTGCTCGACAAGGCATGCATCGAGGAATGCCCGGTCGACTGCATTTACGAGGGCAACCGGATGCTCTACATCCACCCCGACGAGTGCGTCGACTGTGGTGCCTGTGAGCCCGTCTGCCCCGTGGAGGCGATCTTCTACGAGGATGACGTCCCGGAGCAGTGGAAGGACTACACCGGCGCGAACTACGAGTTCTTCGAGGACCTGGGCTCGCCCGGTGGTGCCTCGAAGGTCGGCAAGGTGGAGAAGGACGCCACCTTCGTCGCCGCGCAGCCGCCGCGCGGCGAGGGCCACTGAACCGGCCCGCGCCGGTCTCGTCGCGGCTGCCCGAGTTCACCTGGGACACCCTGGACGCCGCGGCCACGCTGGCCGCGGCGCATCCGGAGGGCCTGATCAACCTCTCCATGGGCACGCCGGTCGACCCGGTGCCCGAGGTGATCCGGCGGGCGTTGGCTGACGCGTCCGATGCTCCCGGTTACCCGCTGACCGCCGGCACGCCGGCGCTGCGGGCCGCGATCGCGGCGTGGGTGTCCCGAGCCTGTGGCGCCGGCGTCGACGGTCTCGGTGTGCTGCCGACCATCGGCTCGAAGGAGCTGGTGGCCTGGCTGCCCACGCTGCTCGGCATCGGCCCGGGTGACGTGGTTGTGGTGCCGTCGATCGCGTACCCCACCTACGAGGACGGCGCTCGGCTGGCCGGTGCCACAGTCGTCCGTACCGACTCGCTCACCTCGCTCGGGCCGACCCCGCGGGTCCGGTTGGTCTGGGTCAACTCGCCCGGCAACCCGACCGGCCGGGTGTTGCCCGCCGCGCACCTGCGCAAGGTGGTCGACTGGGCCCGGGAACGTGGCGCGGTGGTCGCGAGCGACGAGTGCTACCTGCCCCTGGGCTGGTCGGCCGAGCCGATTTCGGTGCTGTCTCCGCAGGTCAGCGGGGGTAGCTACGCCGGGGTGCTGGCCGTGCACTCGCTCTCCAAGCGGTCCAACCTCGCCGGCTACCGGGCCGGCTTCGTGGCCGGCGACCCGGCGCTCGTCGCCGAGTTGCTCAAGGTCCGCAAGCACGCCGGCATGATCGTGCCCGCGCCGGTGCAGGCGGCCATGGTGGCCGCGCTGGAGGACGAGCGACACGCCGAGGAGCAGCGGGAGCGTTACCGCGCCCGGCGGGAGGTGCTCGCTGCGGCGTTCACCGGTGCCGGGTTCACCGTCGAGCATTCCGAGGCGGGCCTGTACCTCTGGCTGACCAGGGGTGAGGATTGCTGGCAGACGGTCGACTGGCTGGCCCGACGCGGCATCCTGGTCGCCGCCGGCGCCTTCTACGGCCCAACGGCCGGGCAGCATGTCCGGGTCGCCCTGACCGAGTCCGACGAGCACATCGCCGGCGTCGCGGCACGTCTCGCCTGATCGCGGCTCCGGGCGGTCGAGCATGGTGGACAGGCCAGGTGCGCGGGTGCGGGCGGCGGTGGTCGGCACCGGCCTGATCGGTGGCTCGGTGCTGCTCCGGATGGCCGCCGCCGGCATCGACGTGGTCGGGTGGGACCCGGACGAGGCCACCCGGCGGGAGACCCGCCGGGTGGGCGTACCCGCGCCGGACCGCCTGGTCGAGGCGGTGACCGACCGGGACGTGGTCTTCCTGTGCGGGCCGTTGCCCACCCTGCCGGCGACGCTGGTCGAGGTGGCGGCGATGACCGGTGAGCGTTGCGTGCTGACCGACGTCGGTAGCACCAAGGAGCAGGTGGGGGCGTTCGCCGCCGCGCAGGGGCTGACGCACCGGTTCGTGCCCGGCCACCCGATGGCGGGCACCGACCGGGCGGGCCTGACGGCCGCGCAACCGGACCTGCTCACCGGCGCGGCCTGGGTGCTCTGCCCGGCCCCCGGGCCGGCCACGCCCGCGTTCCGTTGGCTGGCCGAGCTGCTGGTGGAGGTCTTCGAGGCCCGGGTGGTGCCGATGTCGGCCACGGAGCACGACTCGGCTGCCGCGCTCGCCTCACACGTGCCGCACCTGCTCGCCGGCGCGCTGGCCGGCGCCGTGCAACGCGCACCGCTGCGCGACGCGATCCTCGCGCTCGCCGCCGGCAGCTTCTCCGACGGCACCCGGGTCGCCGGAACCCCGGCCGATCGGACCGCCAACATGCTGCTCGGCAACCGGGACCGGGTGCTGCGTGAGCTGGCCGAGGTCACCGCGTTCCTGGACGACCTGACCGCCGCGCTGCGCGCCGAGGACGCGCCGGCGCTCACCGCACGCTACGACGAGGCGCGGGCCTCTCGCGTGGCGCTGCGCGACCGGCGGTTCGACGCGTACGACCGGCAGTTCCCGGCCGCTGGTGACCACGCCGCAGAGGTGTCCTGGTTGTGCGAGCTGGGGGTGGCCGGCGGCTACCTGACCGGCCTGCACGTCGACGCGGACACTGTCTCCTACGCGGCGCGGCGCCCTGTCGCTGACTAGGCTGAGGGGCATGGCGGTGGACGGTCCGGTGGTGCAGGTGCGCGGCGAGGCGTACCGGGAGGTGCCTCCCGAGCTGGCCCGGTTCGCGGTCACCGCGACGGCCCGTGACCGGGACCGGGAGGCGACGCTGACCCGGTTGGCCGAGCGGGCCGCGGCGGTCCGCGTGCTGCTGGACGGCTCCGGGCCGGCGGTGGCGCGGCGGGAGACCGGCGACCTGCGGGTGCGGCCGGAGACCCGGCGCTCGGGTGAGCGGGTGGTCGCCTGGCACGGCAGTGTCACCACCACCGTCACGGTCACCGACTTCACCGCGCTGGGTGAGCTGATGCTCCGGCTCGCCGACCAGGACCAGGTCGAGGTGGCCGGCCCGTGGTGGGAGCTTCGTCCGGACAGCCCCGCACATCGTGCGGCCCGGCACGCCGCGATCAACGACGCCCTGCTGCGGGCCCGGGAGTACGCGGAGGCGCTGGGCGCCCGGGTCACCTCGTTGATCGAGCTGGCCGATGCGGGCCCGGCCGACCGGCCGATGTTCGCCCGTGCGGCCTTCGGCGGGGGCGGTGGCGCGGGCGGCGGACCGCCGGAGCTTGAGCTGGACCCGCAGCCGCAGACGGTGCAGGCGGCGGTGCAGGCGCGGTTCACCATCAGCGACCCGGTCCTGGGCTGATGCCGCCGGCCCGGGTGCTGTCCGCCGACGAGTTGGTGGCGCGGGCGCTGGTGCTCGCCGAGGCCGGCCCGCGACAACTGCTCGGCATCGCCGGCGCACCGGGCGCCGGGAAGTCCACCCTGGCGGAGCGGATCGTCGCCGAGATCGGGTCGGCCGCCTGCCTGGTGCCGATGGACGGCTTTCACCTGGCGCAGTCGCAACTGGTTCGCCTGGGCCGCGCCGACCGCAAGGGCGCCGTGGACACCTTCGACGCCAACGGGTATGTCTCGCTGCTGCGCCGGCTGCGCCGGTTGGAGCCGACGTCGGTCTACGCACCGGAGTTCCGCCGGGAGCTGGAGGAGCCGGTGGCCGGCGCGATCGAGGTGCCGCCGTCGGTCCGGTTGGTGGTGACCGAGGGCAACTACCTGCTGTCGTCGGATTTCCCCTGGCAGGAGATCCGATCGCTGCTGCACGAGGCGTGGTTTCTCGACCTGGACGCCGAGGTGCGGCACCGCCGGCTGACCGCCCGGCACGAGGCGTTCGGTCGGTCGCCGGAGCAGGCGCGGGCGTGGGCGCTGGGCAGCGACGAGTCGAACGCCGCCCTGATCACCCCCACCGCCGACCGGGCCGACCTGGTCGTCCGCCTGTCGGATCCGCCGACGGTCTAGCCGAGTTCGCGGACCGGCCGGGCCGGATTGCCGACGGCCACCACGTTGGCGGGCAGGTCCCGGGTGACCACCGCACCTGCGCCGACGACGGTGTCCGCGCCGATCGTCACGCCGGCCAGCACGATCGCGCCACCGCCGAGCCACACGTTGTCGCCAATGGTGATCGGCTTGGCCGCCTCCCACTTGTCCCGTCGCGGGCCGGGCTCGACCGGATGCGTCGGGGTGAGTAGCTGCACGTTCGGGCCGACCTGGACGTCCGCGCCGAGGGTGATCCGGGCGACGTCGAGGAAGACCGCGTTGTAGTTGACGAAGCTGCGCGGGCCGATCCGGATCTGCCAGCCGTAGTCGCAGTAGAACGGTGGTCGGATCCAGGTGTCCTCGCCCAGTTCGCCGAGGAGTTCACGCAGTGCCGCGATCCGGGCCTGCGGATCGGCCGCAGGACTGGTGTTGAAGCGCTCCATCAGCCGGGCGGCCCGGTCCAGATCGGCGACGATCTCGGGATCGTCGGCGATGTATGGCTCGCCGGCGAGCATCTTGTCCTTCATGGAGGTCACCGTCCGATCATGCCGGCCCGGTTCGTCGCCTCGTGGCCGGTCCGTCATTTTTCGGCCTTCATTCTGCATACTCGGTATGCAATTCTGGGTTGTCAATGTGACTCCATCCATCAAGACGCTTGACCAGGAGGATCCGTTGCACCAGGGAAGAAAGTTGGCCGCCCTCGGCCTCGTGTTCGCGCTGGCGCTCTCCGCGCCGGCTCCCGCCTCAGCCACGGCCGCCGTGCCCGCCCCGCCGGGCGGCACCGGCCAACAGTCCACTCCGGGTGGACCCACGGTCAACCGCTCGACCACGGTCACGCTGATCACCGGTGACCGGGTCACCGTCACCGCGTCCGGCGCCTCGGTCCGGCCCGGCGCCGGCCGCGAGGACGTGCAGTTCCTGGTCCAGCGCGAGCGCGGACGCCTCTCCGTGACGCCGACGGACGCGGTGCCGTTGCTGCGCTCCGGCCGGGTGGACCGGCGACTCTTCGACGTCACTGGGCTGGTCGAGGCGGGTTACGACGACGCCCACCGCAACACCCTGCCGCTGCTGGTGTCGTACGGCTCGACGGGTACCGCGCGGCGCGCCTCGGCCGCTCTGCCCGGCACGCGGCTGACCCGCGACCTGCCGGTGATTCGCGGTGCCGCCCTGAACAGCGACAAGTCCTCCCTGGGCGCGGTCTGGGAGAAGGTCGCCACCGGTCCCGCTGGGGCCCGGCTCGACGCGGCGGGGGGCGTCGAGCGGATCTGGCTGGACGGCCGTCGACGGGTGACCCTCGACCACAGCGTGCCGCAGATCGGCGCGCCCACCGCCTGGGCGGCCGGGTTCACCGGTACGGGCGTGTCCGTCGCGGTGCTGGACACCGGCGTCGACGCCACCCACCCGGACCTGGCCGGCAAGGTGGCCGAGGCGCGCAACTTCACCGAGGTCGCCGACGCTCGGGACACGGTCGGCCACGGCACCCACGTGGCCTCGACCATCGCGGGCACCGGCGCGGCCTCCGGCGGCAGGTACCGGGGTGTGGCGCCGGACGCGACGCTGCTGGACGGCAAGGTCTGTGAGGACACGGGCTGCCCCGACTCGGCGATCCTCGCCGGCATGCAGTGGGCCGCTGTGGAGAAGAAGGCCGCAGTGATCAACATGAGCCTCGGCGGCTGGGACACCCCGGAGGTCGACCCGCTGGAGGAGGCGGTGCAGACCCTGACCGCGCAGACCGGCACGCTGTTCGTCCTCGCCGCCGGCAACGACGGCTCGAACGGCTCGGTCGGCTCACCGGCCAGCGCCGACGCCGGGCTCGCAGTTGGCGCGGTGGACCGCGACGACGAACTGGCCGACTTTTCCAGCCGAGGCCCGCGAGTCGGCGACGATGCGCTGAAGCCGGACATCACCGCGCCCGGCGTCGACATCGTCGCAGCACGGTCCGCCAACGGCTTCATCGGCGATCCGGTGGGGGACCGCTACGTCACCCTCTCGGGCACCTCGATGGCCACCCCGCACGTCGCCGGGTCGGCCGCGCTGCTGGCCCAGCAACACCCGGGATGGCGGGCCGACCGGCTCAAGGCCACCCTGATGGCAGCCGCCAAGCCACACCCGGACCAGACCGCCTACCAGCAGGGAGCCGGGCGGGTCGACGTTGCACACGCGATCACCCAACAGCTCACCACCGACCCGGTGAGCGTCTCGTTCGGACGTACGTTCTGGCCGCACGGCGACGACGCCCCGATCACCCGCACGGTGACCTGGCGCAACGACGGTCCGGCCCCGGTCACCGTGGACCTCGGCATCGAGGGCGCCGGCCCCGGCGGTCGGGCGCTACCGGCCGGCCTGTTCCAGCTGGGCGCCAACCAACTCACGGTGCCGGCGGGCGGCACGGCCGCCACGACGGTCACCACGGACACCCGGCTCGGCGACGCCGACGGTTACTGGACCGGGCGGATAGTGGCCCGGTCGGGTGCGGCGGTCGCTGTCACCCCACTGGCCGTGCACCGGGAGGTGGAGAGCTACACGCTCACCGTGGAGCACCTGAACCGCGCCGGCGCGCGCACTGCGGACCACTGGACCGCGCTGGTGGGGATGGAGACCTTTGGCAGCTGGGACCTCGTCAGTTCGGACGGGGTGGCCACCGTGCGGGTGCCCAAGGGGCACTACGGCCTGAGCGGCCTCGTCTTCGAGCCCGGTCCGGAGGATGAGCAGCCCGGATTGTCCATGTTGATGCAGCCCGAGGTGACCGTCGAGCGGGACACCCGGATCGTCGTGGACGCCCGCCGGGCCAAGCCGGTCCGGATGACCATTCCGGACCGGACCGCCGTCCCGCAACTGATCGACCTCAGCGGTAACTTCACCGCCGACGACGGCAGCGCGTACGGCGTCGGGCTCTGGGCGGAAACGTTCACCGGTCTGACCAGCGGTGCGCTCGGCAAGCCGGTCCCCGCCGACAAGTTCGTCGCCACCGTCAGCAGCCAGTGGACCACGCCGGACACGGCCAACAGCCCGTACCTGTACGCGCTGGCTGAAGCGATTCCCGGCCGGATGCCAACGGGGTCCGTCCGCGACTACGCCCGACGGGACCTGGCCACGGTCGTGCACCAGTTCCGTGGTGGAGACCCGGGCCTGGCGGCCGAGCGGATCGTGCTCCCCGAGCTGGAGTACAACGTCGGCGGCTCCGCACTGGTCCTGCCCACCGTCGTGCCCGGCCAGCGAGTCGAGTACTACAACACCAGGAATGTGAAGTGGGAATCCGAGGTCTACTTCGGGACGGTGGACGAGGACGGCTGGTTGAACCCGAAGGCAGCGCTCTTCTCCGTCCCCACCGCGTACCGTGCCGGGCGGACAGTCCAGGAGATCTGGAACCAGGCCCCGTACGGACCGTCCTTCCCGAAACCGCGCTGGCCGGAACAGAGCGTCAGCCGGGTCGGCGACACCATCCTGGTCGGCGTGCCGATGCACAGCGACGCTGCCGGGCACCCGGGCGCCTCGCTGACCGACAGCGAGCACACCACGCTGTGGCGCAACGGCAAGCTGGTCGGTGAGAGTGAGTACGCCGGCTCCGGAGAGTTCGCAGTGCCACCGGGCGCGGCGGACTACCGGCTCGTCACGTCGGCGAAGCGGAGCTTCACCGACCTGAGCACCGAGGTGGAATCCACCTGGACCTTCCGGTCGAGGCACGTCGCCGGTGAGACGCCGGCCCGACTCCCGCTGTCGACGGTGCGCTTCGCGCCGCCGCTGCGGGTCGACAACAGCGCTCCGGCCGGTCAGGGCTTCGTCGTACCGGTACGGGTGCAGCGGCAGCCCGGAGCACCGGCCACCCGGGTAAAGAAGCTCGCCGTCGACGTCTCGTACGACGGCGGAAAGACCTGGGGCAAGGCGAAGCTGGTCCGCACCTCGGCCGACGGCTGGTCGGCCCTGTTGCGGCATCCGGCCGGTGCCGGCCACGTGTCGCTGCGGGCCACGGCCCGGGACACCGCCGGCAACACGGTGACCCAACGGATCATCCAGGCGTACCGGTTGCGCTGAGGCGTACCCCGTCCGGGTCCGCGGCCGAGCGCCGCGGACCCGGCGGGGCCGTCAGTCGTTGGCGTGCAGGGCGGCGTTCAGCTCGATGCCCCGGCCGGTGCGCGGCCGGGCCTCCAGCCCGCCGGTGACCGAGTTGCGCCAGAACAGCAGGCCGTCGACGCCGGACAGCTCCCGGGCCTTGACCACCCGGCCGTCGGGGAGCGTGATCTTCGACGCGGCGGTGATGTAGCAGCCGGCCTCGACCACGCAGTCGTCGCCGAGGGAGATCCCGACGCCGGCGTTCGCGCCGACCAGGCTCCGCTCACCGATGCTGATCTTGTCGGTGCCGCCGCCGGAGAGGGTGCCCATGATGGAGGCCCCGCCGCCGATGTCGGAGCCGTCGCCGACCAGCACGCCCTGCACGATCCGCCCCTCGACCATCGAGGTGCCGACGGTGCCGGCGTTGAAGTTCACGAAGCCCTCGTGCATCACTGTGGTGCCGGCGGCCAGGTGCGCGCCGAGGCGGACCCGGTCGGCGTCGGCGATCCGCACACCGGAGGGCACCACGTAGTCGGTCATCCGGGGGAACTTGTCGACCCCGTACACCGCCAGGTGCCGGCCGGCGGCCCGCTCGATCACGCGCAGCTCGTCCACCCGCTCCGGCGGGCACGGCCCGGCGGACGTCCAGGCCACGTTGGCCAGCTTGCCGAAGATGCCGTCCAGGTTGATCTGGTTGGGTCGCACCAGGCGGTGCGAGAGCAGGTGCAACCGGAGGTACGCGTCGGACGCGTCCTTGATCGGGTCGTCCAACGAGCCGATCACGGTCACCACCTGCACGGTACGCAGACCTGGCAGGGGCCGGTCACCGAGCGCGGCCGGCGGCAGGTCGAGCACGTCCGCCTTGTCCTCGCCGGCGACCAGCGGCAGCTCGCCCAGGCCCAGCTTGCCGGTCGGGTACCAGGTATCGAGCACCTGCTCGTCTGCGGTGACCGTAGCCAGGCCGATGCCCCAGGCGGAATCTGCGGACGTCACTGTTACACCTCTCGGTCACGGCCGGGCTGACCTCGGCTCGCTCCTCGCGCTGACAGACCTGAAGGTACCGTGCGAACCATGGAGAACCCGCTGACCCCCGAGGTCCTCGCCGATCCGGTGCAGCTGACCCGCGCTCTGGTCGACATAGAGTCCGTCTCCCTCAACGAGAAGGCGATCGCCGACTGTGTCGAAGAGGTGCTGCGGGGCGTACCGCACCTGACCACCCACCGGCACGGCAATACGGTGATGGCGCGCACCGACCTCGGTCGGTCGCAGCGTGTCGTGCTGGCCGGGCACCTCGACACCGTGCCGTTGAACAACAACTTTCCGTCGACCATGCGCGGCGACCTGATGTACGGCTGCGGCACCTCCGACATGAAGTCCGGCACCGCGTACGCGCTGCACCTGGCGGTGACGCTGCCCGAGCCGCGCTACGACGTGACGTACTTTTTCTACGAGGCCGAGGAGATCGAGTCCCGGTACAACGGGCTCAACCTCGTCGCCCAGGCATTCCCGGAGTGGTTGCAGGCGGACTTCGCGGTGCTGCTGGAGCCGACGTACGGCATCGTCGAGGCGGGCTGCCAGGGCACCATGCGCTCGGTGGTCACCACGACCGGCGTACGCGCCCACTCGGCGCGCTCCTGGCACGGGGTGAACGCCATCCACGCCGCCGGTGAGGTGCTGCGGAGGCTCCAGACGTACGAGGCGCGCCGGGTCACCATCGACGGCTGCGACTACCGCGAGGGCATGAACGCGGTGCGGATCAACGGTGGAGTTGCCGGCAACGTGGTTCCCGACCTCTGTGAGGTCGAGGTCAACTACCGGTTCGCCCCGGACCGCACCCCGGCCGAGGCGGAGGCGCACCTGCGTGAGGTGTTCGCCGGCTTCGAGGTGACAGTCACCGACACGGCTGCCGGTGCCGCGCCCGGGCTCGACGCGGCCCCCGCGAAGGAGTTCCTGGCGGCGGTCGGCGCCGCGCCGATCGGCAAGCTGGGCTGGACGGACGTGGCCCGGTTCGCGGCGATGGGCATTCCCGCGCTGAACTTCGGCCCGGGCGACCCGAACCTCGCTCACCACCCCGACGAGCACGTCGAGATCAGCAAGATCCGCGACGGCGCGGCAACCCTGCACCGCTGGCTGGCCCCGGCCTGACCTGCCCCGCGTCGGGGACCCTGGTGATCAAGAGGTTTGCGTCAGCCTGGCCCGTTGTCGGCGACGCAAACCTCTTGATCGGATCCGGATGGGGTGGGGGAGGTAGGGGTTGGGTTCTGCTGGCGGGTGCGGCGGCGTTCGGCCACCACGTCTCGGATCCGTCGCTGCATCTGGCGACGGATCCGGATCATCTCGCTGTTACTGATCACGCTGTCTCCTCCCCCGAAGGCGCGCGCCGGGGCATACCCGGTATGTGAATAGTAAGACGTACGCGAGCGCCGAATAGTTGCCCATGATCCCGAACAATTTCTCGGCGTCCCCGCCCCGCGCACCCGAGCGGTGCTGCTCCACTACGGTTGCCCCATGAGTCAGAGCAACGGGCGGGAGGCCGGTCGCGGTCCGGGACAGGAGCGGCATCGCGGTGCGGTCACCCTGCGTAGAGGGGCGATCCCGAGCAGCACCGCCGACCAGCGACTGCTGGATTCACGGGGGCGGAGCGACTGGAAGACCAAGGACGCCTGGCGCGCGCTGCGCATCCTCGCCGAGTTCGTCGAGGGTTTCGACACCCTCGCCGACGTGCCGTCCGCGGTCAGCGTCTTCGGCTCCGCGCGCAGCGCGCCGGACAGCGTCGAGTGCCAGTTGGCCGAGCAGTTGGGCGGTGCGCTGGCCCGAGCCGGCTACGCGGTGATCACCGGAGGTGGGCCCGGGGTGATGGAGGCCGCCAACCGGGGCGCCAGCGAGGCCGGTGGGCTCTCCGTGGGGCTCGGCATCGAGCTTCCGTTCGAGCAGGGCATCAACGACTGGGTCGACCTGGCCATCGACTTCCGCTACTTCTTCGCCCGCAAGACGATGTTCGTCAAGTACGCCCAGGCGTTCGTCGTGCTGCCCGGCGGGTTCGGCACCATGGACGAGTTGTTCGAGGCGCTCACCCTGGTGCAGACCGGCAAGGTCACCCGGTTCCCGGTGGTGCTCATGGGCGTCGCCTACTGGCAGGGCCTGCTGGACTGGCTGCGCGACACGATGGCCGCCACCGGCAAGATCGGGCCGGTCGACCTGGACCTGATCTGCCTCACCGACGACGTCAACGAGGCGATCCGGTACATCGTCGAGTCGGAGGCCGCGCTCTCCGCCGAGCAGGAGGCGGTCCGCGAGGAGGCTGTCGCGCGCACCGGCGCAGACCAGCAGGCCGCAGCCGAACAGGCTCGGAACCACGACTGATGGCGGCAATCTGCGTCTTCTGTGCCTCCTCTCGTACCCTCGATCAGCGCTGGTTGGACCTGGCCACCGAGACCGGCGCGGAGCTGGCTCGGCGCGGCCACACGCTGGTCAGCGGCGGTGGCTGCGTCGGCATGATGGGCGCGCTGGCGGACGGCGCCCGATCCGCCGGTGGACGCACCGTCGGCGTGATCCCGCAGTCACTGGTCGATCTGGAGGTCGCCGACCTGGCCTCGGACGAGCTGCTGGTCACCGACTCGATGGCCAGCCGCAAGACCGTGATGATCGACAAGTCGGATGCCTTCCTCACCCTGCCCGGCGGCCTGGGCACCCTGGACGAGTTGTTCGAGGTCTGGACCACCGCCACCCTCGCCCTGCACAGCAAACCCATGGTGCTGGTCGACACCGACGGGTTCTACCGCCCCCTGCTGGACTGGCTCGACGCGCTGGCCGACCAGACCTTCCTCAAGCCCGCCGGCCGCGACCTCCTGACGGTCACCACCACCGTCACCGAGGCCCTCAACATCCTGGAATCCCACCTAACCTGACCACCC
>NZ_QGSY01000140.1 GCF_003857035.1 Micromonospora arida | reverse complement strand
CCCGCCGCCCGTCGCCCATCGCCCATCGCCCATCGCCCATCGCCCATCGCCCATCGCCCATCGCCCATCGCCCGCGGATTGTGCTGTCGAACGTGCGGGCCAGCGTGACCGGCCCATCCGCCCGCCACTCCCCGCCGACTCCTCCTCCTGCCGGCTGTCAGAGAGGGACGCCGGCCGGGCTGGTCGAGCCGAGGACGACGAGACCGCAGGGCCCGCCGATCCGCTGAATCAGCGCCGCTGTCTGTTTCACGTGAAACCGCGACGACCCCGGGAAGCAGAACGGCCGCGCCCCCGTTTGGGGTAGCGCGGCCGTAGGGCGAGCGGGCGGGCTCAGTCCTCCCCGCCCTCCTCCTGTTGCACTCCGATGATCCCGACGATCCGCTCAAGGTCGTCAACCGTCGCGAACTCAATAGTGATCTTGCCCTTGCTCCGGCCGATGTCCACCTTCACGCGGGTGTCGAACCGGTCGGACAGCCGATCGGCGAGATCGGTCAGGGCCGGCGCGTGCGCCTTGGGGCGCCGTTTGGCGGCCTGACCCTTCGCCGGCCCGTCGTTGAGTGCCAGGGCCACGATCTCCTCGGTCGCCCGAACCGACAGTCCCTCGGCCACGATCCGCAGGGCCAACTGTTCCTGCGCCTCCGCCTCGTCGAGGCTCAGCAGAGCGCGGGCGTGCCCCGCCGACAGGATGCCTGCGGCAACCCGGCGCTGCACCTGCGCGGGCAGGTTCAGCAGTCGGATCGTGTTGGAGATCTGTGGGCGACTCCGGCCGATCCGGCGGGCCAACTCCTCGTGGGTGGCCCCGAACTCCTCCAGCAGTTGCTGGTAGGCGGCGGCCTCTTCCAGAGGGTTCAGGTTCGCCCGGTGGATGTTCTCCAGCAGGGCGTCGCGGAGCATCGCGTCGTCACGGGTGTCCCGGACGATCGCCGGAATGCTTTCCCGGCCCACCGCCTGGGCGGCCCGCCAGCGCCGCTCGCCCATCACCAGTTCGTACTTCTCGTCGTCGAGTTGCCTAACGACGATTGGCTGGAGGAAGCCGACCTCCTGGATCGAGGTCTTCAGCTCCTCCAGCGCCTCCTCATCGAAGACCTGGCGGGGCTGCTTCGGGTTGGGCATGATCGCGTCGACCGGGATCTCGGCGAATCGAGCACCGGGCACCGGGCTCAGCACGGGCTCCGGCTCACGGACCGGCGCTCCGGCCGGTACCGCTGCGACAGCGACGGTGCCCGCGTCGTCCAGGTGCTCGTTCTCCGGCTCCGCCGTCGCGGTGCCAGCGGCGGCCGGCGCCGGCCCGGTCGGGATCAGCGCCCCCAGGCCCCTACCCAGACCGCCCCGAGGACGGTTCTTCATGCCACGCCTCCCAGCGATTCGTCCGCACTACGCATTCCGGCCCACCGGCTCCTTGACGCCCCGCTCGGCGATCTCCTGGGCGGCCTCGAAGTAACTCGTGGCGCCCCGCGAACCGGGATCGTAGGTCATCACCGACTGGCCGTAGCTTGGCGCCTCGGAGACCCGGACGTTGCGGGGGATGACCGCCTGGAGAACCTTGTCGCCGAAGTGGTTCCGGACGTCCTGCTCGACGGCGTCGGCCAAACGGGTGCGACGGTCGTACATGGTCAGCAGGATGGTGGAGACGTCGAGCTTCGGGTTGAGGTGCTGGCGTACCAGGTTGATGTTGTTGATCAGCTGGTTGAGCCCTTCCAACGCGTAGTACTCGCACTGGATCGGGATCAGCACCTCCTGCGCGGCAACCAGAGCGTTGACCGTGAGCAGGCCGAGCGAGGGCGGGCAGTCGATGAAGACGTAGTCGAACTCGCCCGGGTAGGCGGCGATCGCCCGGTCCAGGCGCGACTCCCGGGCCACCACCGACACCAGCTCGATCTCCGCGCCGGCCAGGTCGATGGTCGCGGGTACGCACCAGAGGTTGGGGATGCCCTCGACCGCCTGTGCCACCTCGGCCAGCGGCACGCTGTTGATCAGGCAGTCGTACACGTCGGGGATTCCGGTGTGGTGTGGGACGTTGAGCCCGGTCGAGGCGTTGCCCTGCGGGTCGAGGTCGACCACCAGCACCCGGTTGCCGTGCAGGGCGAGCGCCACCGCAAGGTTGACGGTGGTGGTGGTCTTACCCACGCCACCCTTCTGGTTGGCGACGCACATGACCCGGGTCCGGTCCGGCCGAGGCATGGTCACCTCGCCACTGGGATTCAGGATCTGCACGGCGCGCATCGCCTCCATAGCCAACGGTGGGTCATCCTCTTCGCGCGTCGGGGTTTCACGTGAAACGTACGTGGGATCGGCCGCCACGGCGGCCAACGACTCGGTCGAAGCGACCGGTGCGTCGGCGACCACCGGCACGGCGTCCCGAGCGGCCGCCGCAGTGGGTTGGTGCGGGACGGCCGGCTCGAAGCGAACCGCCGCAGCGGTGTTGCGGCGACCTGAGGTCGACCGCACCTCGGCGGCGTTGACCGGTCGACTCGACGCCTCCGGCGTCCGACGACCACTCGCCGGCTCCGGAATGGCCGAGCCCTCCGGCTGCGCGGGACCCGACGAGGGGTCGAGCGGCGCCGGCGGGTCGCTGTCGGTCGGTCGGTTCGATGGCCCGGTCGCACCGGGCGACCAGCTCGGGTAGTCGGTTTCACGTGAAACGGGATCGCTGGTCGACCCGGTCACGCGTGGATCGTCGTACCTGCCGTCGTCATGCACCTGTCATCCCTGCCCGCTTCGGATGGTCGGTCCGCGCCCCGGTCAACTTGGCCGCATCCACGCCCGCAACCCGGAGCGTACGGCCCGCGGGAGCGGTCGGAGACCCGCGACGTCCGTCACCCGCTCCACACTATCGACGCGCGGTCAGCCTACGGCGGACGGGCGCGGCCGGTCCACGTCGGGTTCTCATCCCCTCGTCCATCCGTACCGGTACAACGAGGCAACCCACCGGCCGGAAGCCCGATGGCGCGAAGTGTCAACCTCGGCGGGAGCGTCCACCCCGGGCGCGCTTCTTGGCCGCCGGCCGGGCCGGGCCGACCATCCGCTCGCGCACGATCTCCACGACCGTGGTGGGCGGATCGATCACCCCGACGCCGCACAGCTGCACGGTCGGCTCCCCGCCACCGAGTCGCGCCACCACCTCGGCGTGCTCCTCGATCTCGGCTGCGGCGGACGAGCCCTTGAGCGCCAACAGCCGACCACCGCGAACCGCCAGGGGAAGGCTCCAGCCCGCGAGCCGATCCAGGGGCGCTACCGCGCGCGCGGTCACCACGTCTCCGCTGATCGGCTCCCGGCCGCTCGACCCGCTGGCCGCCTCGTCGGCCCGGCCGCGGAACACCCGCACCGACCTGGCCAGACCGAGTCGCTCGACGACCTCGATCAGGAACGACGTCCGCCGGGCCAGCGGCTCGATCAGGGTGACCGTGAGATCAGGGCGAGCGATGGCCAGGACGAGACCCGGAAGACCGGCGCCGGAGCCGACGTCGAGCACCGTCGCGCCGGACGGGATCCGTTCGGCGACCGCAGCGCAGTTGAGCAGGTGCCGGTCCCAGATGCGGGGTGCCTCCCGGGGGCCGATCAGGCCACGGACCACACCGTCGGTGGCCAGCAGTTCGGCGTACGCGGCGGCCAGGTCGAGACGGTCACCGAAGAGGGCCAGCGCGGCCGGGGCCAGCTCGGGCGGCAACGCCGCGTCGGCCGGTGACGGGGCGGTGTCCCGCCCGGTCGATTCGGCATCGGCATCGGCGTCGACGGTGGCGGGGCGGACAGCGGACGGCCCGGGCGGCTTGCCGCCCGGGCCGGACACGGTATCGGCCGTGATGTCGTCGTGGGTCACCCGGTCAGTCCGCCGGCCGTACGACGATGCGCCGGTTCGGCTCCACACCCTCGGACTCGCTCGCCACGTCGGACATGGCGTTGACCACGTCGTGCACGCATTTGCGCTCGAACGCGGACATCGCCTCCAGGCGGACCGGCTCGCCGTACTCCTTGACCTTCTCGACGGCGTTCTTGGCGACCGCGGCGAGTTCCTTACGGCGGTTCGCCCGGTAGCCACCGACGTCGAGCAGCAGACGGCTCGGCGTACCGGTCTGCCGGAAGACGGCAAGGCGGGTCAGTTCCTGGAGCGCCTCCAGGGTGGCACCGCGCTGACCGACCAGATTCTGCAGCCGCTCGCCGACCACCTCGACCATCGGACGGCCGGCGGCGACCAGCTCGTCGATGTCGCCGTCGTAGTCGAGGATGTCGAGCAGACCCTCGACGTAGTCGGCGGCGATCTCGCTCTGCCGGAACAGGTCGCCCTCGCCCACAGCCTTCTTCACCCGGGTGCCAGCGGCGGTGTCGGTGTCGTCGTCCGCCTCGGTGTCATCGGCTTCGGTGTCGTCGCCGTCCACCGCGAGCGTGGCGGTCTCCTCCTCGTCCAGGGACTGCTCGGCGCGGGGGATGCTGGTCTCGGTCACGGTCTCATCTCCGTACTCGCTCGGCCGGACCGTCGGGTCCGACTGGTTTCCCGGGGCCGGCGGGAGGTCGCCGGTGCCCACAGGCACGTCTGTACGGGCAGTGTCGCCCGTGGCCGCGCGGTGCGCGGTCGGTTCCGCCCGGCGCCGGCCGTACGGCGGCTGCGCGGTGCGGAACGGGCCGCCGCCGGATCACCGGCGGCGGCCCTCGTAGGTCAGCCCTGCCGCTTGGCGGGGCGGCTCTTCTTCGGGTTGTTCACCGGCTTGGCGCCCGGCTTCGGCCCGGCGACCTTGGGCGCGGCCGCCTTGACCGGTGCCGGCGGGGCCGCCTTGCCCCGACCGAACAGGCCACCGGACTTGGCGGGCTGCACCGGGTTACGGGTGGCGGCGGGGGCGACGGCCTTCTTGGCGGTCACCGGCGGCGGGAACTTCCGCAGCACCCACTGCTGCTGGCCGAGGGTGAAGAGGTTGTTGGTGACCCAGTAGATGATGACGCCGATCGGGAAGATCGCACCGGAGATCAGCAGCGACGCGGGGATGCCGTAGAGCATCAGCCGCTGGATCATCCGCTGCTGCGGGTCCTCCGCCCAGCCGGTCTTGAGGATCATCTGACGGCTGGTCAGGTAGGTGGTCGCGATCATGACCAGGACCAGGACGCCAGCAATGATCTTGACGGTGGTGCCGTTGGCGCCGAGGCTGGCCAGCTCGTCCGCCGTGGAGCCGAACTTGCCGGCGATCGGGGCGGTGAAGAGCTTCGCCTGCGAGGCGCTCTGGAACTGGTCGACGGTCCAGCCGTAGAGGGTCTTGTTCTGCTTGTCCGGGTCGAGCCGGCGCAGCACGTGGAAGAGGCCCAGGAAGACCGGGATCTGAAGGAACATCGGAAGGCAACCCATCAGCGGGTTGGCCTTCTCCTTCTTGTACAGCTCCATCATTTCTTTCTGGAGCGTCTCCCGGTCACCCTTGTGCTTCTCCTGAAGCTCCTTGACCTTGGGCTGGAGCGCCTGCATCGCCCGCTGCGACTTGATCTGCTTGACGAAGACCGGGAAGAGGATCACCCGGACGGTGACCACCAGGAAGACGATGGACAGGATCCAGGCGAAGTTGGTGCCGATGACCGCGCCGACGGGCACCCCGATTGCGTCCCAGGCAGAGTGCCAGGTCAGCAGGATCCACGAAATCGCATAGTAGATCCAGTCAAGACTGAACAATTCTCAGGCTCCAGTCACATCAGCACGACGGCGGCCGCCCGGCTCCGGCACCGGGTCATATCCACCAGGGTGAAAGGGGTGGCAGCGCAACAACCGCCGGGCCGCCAGCACGGCTCCCCGGAGCGCGCCGTGCCGAACGACCGCCTCCTGGGCGTACGCACTGCACGACGGGTAGAACCGACAGCGAGCCGGCAGTGCCGGACTTATCCACCGACGGTACGCGATGATGGGCGCGATCAGCACCTTGGCACCGGTTGTCGACGGCCGTGGGGTGCTCTGCTCGGTGCCGCTCATCGGGACCGCCGTTCGCGCGGCGACCGGGCGACCGCGATGGCGGCGTCCAGGTCGGCGGCGAGCCGAGGGTACGACGCCTGCGCCGCGGCGGGGAGCGCCCGGACGACCAGGGTGCTGCCGGCGGGCAGGTCAATCAGCCGTTCCCGGACCAGCGCCCGCAGTCGGCGCCGGACCCGGTTACGGGTCACCGCGTTACCGACTGCCTTGGAAACGACGAAGCCGGCACGGGACGGCACGGACGACTGCTCCGCACTGTTGTCCCGTACCGGCTCCGGCGAGGTCGGTGTGCTGGGGTCGACGGTCACCGGCACGGTCAGGTGGACCACGACGGCGCCACGTCCGGCGCGTCGGCCACCGCGAACCGCTGCGGCGAAGTCAGTGCTGCGCCGCAGTCGCTGTGCGGCGGCCAGCACGACTGCCCACGTCCCCTGGACCGGCCCGGTCGGCTCAGGCCGACAGGGTGGTGCGACCCTTGGCGCGACGGCTCGACAGGATGGCACGGCCGGCACGGGTGCGCATGCGCAGCCGGAAGCCGTGGGTCTTCGCGCGCCGGCGGTTGTTCGGCTGGTAGGTGCGCTTGCTCACGTCAGGCTCTCCGTTTTCGTACGCGCCCCGCGCGACGGGATCGCCGGGGTCGTGTGGTGGTCCAGGCCACCTCGACGGTGGCCCACGATCGGTGCTGTCCGGCGGAGCGGGACCTCGGCGATGCGGGGATGCGACCGCGGACAGCAAGCACCCATCACCCTAGCAGAGGGCGAGAAAGCAGCCGTTCCAGCCTACGCAGGGGGGCAATGACCGTCAAACACCTCGAGCAGGGGACAACGGGACGCGCCCGAGGCCGAGGGGCGGTTTTCGCTGATGCCGACAAGGGCGCCGCCGCGTCGCCGGTTGATGGCGCAGGGACAACGCTGTTACCGTGCCCGATTGCGGTGAGCGTCGGAAGCTCCGGTCGTCGCGCAGGCAAGACCGGACATGGCAGTGAATCGTTCGGCACGGTGAACCCGCTTCAGCGCCCGTTCAGGCAGGGGCAGGTCCCACCCGCGTCCGGCGGCGGCCACAATCGGTCGGTACACAGGCTGTGGATAACTTGTGGATGACCACCGGTCGACCGTCCGGGTGGGTGTTGTTCCACCCGCGAACGCGGCGGGCCCGGGACGGCCGGCTGGCAGACAGCGGCGGCCGGGAGCAGAAGCGAGGGGGTGGCACGACGGTGGCCGGTACGACCGACCTTGCCGCGGTGTGGTTAGCGGCGACCGACGAGCTCGCCGACGAGATCATCTCCGCCCAGCAGCGTGCCTATCTCCGACTGACCCGGCTGCGAGCGATCGTCGAGGACACCGCACTGCTCTCCGTTCCGGACGCGTTCACCCGCGACGTGATCGAGTCACGGCTGCGCCCGGCTATCACCGAGGCGCTCACCCGGCGGCTCGGCCGACCGATCCAGGTCGCGGTCACCGTTCGGGTGGCCGAGGACGCCACCGGCCGGCCGGCCGGCACCGTCTACCGCAGCGCCCCGGAGACCGGGCAGCTCGACATCGACGGCTCGGGTATCGCGCCGTTCGACGACGACCAGGGCGCTCGACAGCCGGCCGACGCGATGATCCCTGAGCAGTCACCCGCGCCGCGTACCCCTGATCCGGGTCCGCCGCCCGCTCCCGCGGGTCCGCCGCTCGCGCCGCCCGTGGAGGGGCATCGCGCGGGGTTGATCCCCGCCAGCAGGGACGGGCAGGAGGCGCTGTTCAGCGCTGCCTTCGCGGAGCCCCTGCGGCCCTCCCGGCCGGGTCCGGACCGGCGCGGCTACGACGAGCAGGCCGCCCGCCTGGACCCGTCCGGCCCCGACACCCGACCCTACGAGCCCCGCTACCGGGACGACTCGGCGTCACCGCGCGACCAGCACGTGATCCGCTCGCTACCCCGGGACAGCGGAACGGACAGCGGCCCGGGTCGCAGCGCGGTGGACCATCGGACCGGTGGCCGCGACGACCGTCGGTTGCCCGGTGCCGACACCGGCGGCAACCGGCTCAATCCGAAGTACATGTTTGAGACGTTCGTCATCGGCTCGTCCAACCGCTTCGCCCACGCGGCGAGCGTGGCGGTGGCGGAGTCACCGGCCAAGGCGTACAACCCGCTGTTCATCTACGGGCACTCCGGGTTGGGCAAGACACACCTGCTGCACGCCATCGGGCATTACGCCACGACACTCGGCAACGCCCGCTCGGTCCGGTACGTCTCGACCGAGGAATTCACCAACGACTTCATCAACTCGCTCCGGGACGACAAGACCAGCGCGTTCCAGCGGCGCTACCGCGACGTCGACATCCTGTTGATCGACGACATCCAGTTCCTGGAGAACCGCGAGCGCACCCAGGAGGAGTTCTTCCACACCTTCAACACGCTGCACAACGCCAACAAGCAGATCGTGATCTCCTCCGACCGGTCGCCGCGCCAGCTCGCGACCCTCGAGGACCGGATGCGAACCCGGTTCGAGTGGGGGCTGCTGGCCGACATCCAGCCGCCGGATCTGGAGACCCGGATCGCGATCCTGCAGAAGAAGGCGGCGCAGGAGCGGATGTACGCCCCGCCGGACGTGTTGGAGTTCATCGCCTCCCGGGTGTCGAACTCGATCCGGGAACTGGAGGGCGCGCTGATCCGGGTGACCGCGTTCGCCAGCCTGACCCGGTCGACAGTCGAGCTGTCGCTGGCCGAGGAGGTGCTTCGGGACTTCATGCCCGACGGCGCCGGTCCGGAGATCAACGCCGACCAGATCATGGCCTCGACCGCTGACTACTTCGGGGTGAGCCTGGAGGATCTGCGCGGCCAGTCCAGGTCCCGGGTGCTGGTCAACGCCCGTCAGGTGGCCATGTACCTGTGTCGGGAGTTGACCGAGCTGTCGCTGCCCCGGATCGGGCAGGCGTTCGGTGGCCGGGACCACACCACCGTGATGCACGCCGACCGCAAGATTCGTCAGCAGATGGCGGAGCGCCGCTCGCTGTACAACCAGATCGCCGAACTGACCAACCGCATCAAACAGAACAGCTGAACGTACGACCGCCGTCGCGCGGCGCACAGCCGCAGGACAGGACACGCCCGACCGGATCTCCGGTCGGGCGTTCTTTTTGGTCCGTCAGCTGGACTCTCGACATGGTGGAGACCACAGCATTGAGGCCGTGACCGCCTCGATCCCCACTCGTTTTCCACAGCTCGTTATCCACCGTCGGTGGATAACTACGGTCCGTCCTCCGCCAGTTACCCACAGGCTGTGGAGAAACCCTGTGTACGACGCTGTGGACGCCTGGGGACGACCGTCAGGTTATCCACCGATCATCATCAACCTGTGTACGGCCTGTTGAAGGTTCTGGGGATGACGGCAATGGTGATCTTCCCCGCGATCCACAGGCTTGGGGAGAAAGTCGGTGGATTACCGGTGGACAACCGGTGGACAACGGTGGACAACCGGCCGTCGTCGCCGGGCTGTGGACACACGAGCCGGTTGTACCCCTGGTTCTCCACAGCTAAATCACCGGTGGATAACCTGTCTGACCTGCGCAGACCTCGGTTTTCCACAGTTTGCACAGGTGCGATGAAGACGATGAGTTATCTCTTCTAAGAGAACAAAAACCAATCATCACCGTTGGGCTTTCTGTGGATCGGGCCGAACGCTGTCGGATCAGCCGGTCAGCATCGACACGATCCATGGGGTCGGACGCACAGCCGATGTCCCCGCGCCCTAAGGTGCGATGGGTACCCGCACGGTCGGGCGGGACGGTAGGCAGCGGTCGGCATGAGAGAGTTGTCGCTGACGTCGACGCGGAGGCATTGATGAAGTTCCGAGTGGAGCGCGACGCGCTCGCCGAGGCTGTGGCGTGGACCGCGAAGAGCCTGCCCAACCGGCCATCCGTACCGGTGCTCGCCGGGGTGATGCTCCGCGTCACCGACGGCAACCTGCGGGTCTCCGGGTTCGACTACGAGGTCTCCAGCCAGGTGACCGTCGAGGTGCAGGGCGACGCCGACGGCGCCGCGCTCGTCTCCGGCCGCCTGCTCGCCGAGATCACCAAGGCGTTGCCGGCCAAGCCGGTCGACATCGCCGCGGTCGGCGCGCATCTCGAGTTGGTCTGTGGCAGCGCCCGGTTCACGCTGCCCACCATGCCGGTGGAGGACTACCCCGCGCTGCCCGAGATGCCGCAGAGCGCGGGCACTGTCGACGCCGCGGCGTTCGCCACTGCGGTGGCCCAGGTGGCCATCGCCGCCGGTCGCGACGAGACGCTGCCGATGATGACCGGCGTCCGCGTCGAGCTGTCGGGTGACACCCTGTCGATGCTCGCCACCGATCGTTACCGGTTGGCGCTGCGCGAGATCCAGTGGCGGCCGGACGACCCCGAGGTGAGCATCAACGCCCTGGTGCCTGCCCGCACCCTGAACGACACCGCCAAGGCCCTCGGCCCGCTGGGCGGCGAGGTCACGCTCGCCCTCGCCCAGGGCGCTGCGGGCGAGGGCATGGTCGGCCTCGCCGGCGGCACCCGACGTACCACCAGCCGGCTGCTCGACGGCGCCAACTACCCGCCGGTGCGGTCGCTCTTCCCGGCCACGCACAACGCCGCGGCCCGGGTGTCGGTCAGCACGCTGATCGAGGTGGTCAAGCGGGTCGCGCTGGTCGCCGAACGGACCACCCCGGTGCTGCTCAGCTTCAGCTCCGACGGCCTGGTGGTCGAGGCCGGCGGTTCCGAGGAGGCACGGGCCAGCGAGGCGATGGAGGCCACCTTCACCGGTGAGCCACTGACCATCGGCTTCAACCCGCAGTACCTCATCGACGGTCTGGCAAACCTGGGCGCTCAGACGGCCGTGCTCTCGTTCGTCGACGCCTTCAAGCCCGCGGTGATCTCTCCCGCTGGCGAGGATGGCGAGGTCATTCCGGGGTACCGGTACCTCATCATGCCGATCCGCGTCTCGCGCTGATCGCGCCCAGCAACACCCAGATCCACGGAGGTAGAAACACATGCAGCTCGGCCTGGTAGGACTCGGCCGTATGGGCGGCAACATGCGGGAGCGGTTGCGTTCGGCCGGGCACGAGGTGGTCGGCTTCGACCACAACGCGCAGATCAGCGACGTCACGACCCTCGCCGGCCTGGCGGAGAAGCTTGAGTCGCCGCGAGCGGTCTGGGTCATGGTGCCCGCCGGTGTCACCGACGCCACGATCGACGAGCTCGCCGAGGTGCTCGGCGAGGGCGACATCATCATCGACGGCGGCAACTCGCGCTTCAGCGACGACGCGCCCCGCGCGGAGCGGCTCAACCAGCGGGGCATCGGCTACATGGACGTCGGGGTCTCCGGCGGCGTCTGGGGCCGGCAGAACGGCTACGGGCTGATGGTCGGTGGCGCCCAGGAGCACGTGGACCGCCTGATGCCGATCTTCAACGCGCTCAAGCCCGAGGGTGAGTTCGGCTTCGTGCACGCCGGCCCCGTCGGTGCCGGGCACTACTCGAAGATGGTGCACAACGGCATCGAGTACGGCCTGATGCACGCGTACGCCGAGGGCTACGAGCTGATGGCCGCCTCGGAGCTGGTGACCAACGTTCCGGGCGTCATCAAGTCCTGGCGGGAGGGCACCGTCGTCCGTTCCTGGCTGCTCGACCTGCTGGACCGGGCGCTCGACGAGGACCCGGAGCTGGCCGACCTGAGCGGCTACACGGAGGACACCGGCGAGGGCCGCTGGACGGTCGACGAGGCGGTCCGGCTGGCGGTGCCGCTGAACGTCATCACCGCTTCGCTGTTCGCCCGGTTCGCCTCGCGGCAGGACGACTCGCCCGCCATGAAGGCCGTCTCCGCGCTGCGTCAGCAGTTCGGTGGCCACGCCGTCCACAAGCGCTGAGCGGTATCCACAACCTGTGTACGTTCACCGGCTGGAACTGGTCAACTTCCGCTCGTACGAGCGGGTGGCCGTCGACCTCCAGCCGGGAGCGAACGTACTGATCGGCGCCAACGGCGTCGGCAAGACCAACCTCGTCGAGGCGCTGGGCTACGTGGCGACCCTGGACTCGCACCGGGTCGCCACCGACGCGCCTCTGGTCCGGATGAACGCCACGTCCGCGGTGATCCGCTGCGCGGTGGTGCACGACGGCCGCGAACTCCTGGTCGAGCTGGAGATCGTGCCCGGCAAGGCCAACCGGGCCCGACTGGGCCGCTCACCGGCACGGCGGGCCCGGGACGTGCTCGGGGCGCTCCGGCTGGTGCTCTTCGCTCCGGAAGATCTTGAGCTGGTCCGGGGTGACCCTGCCGAGCGCCGCCGCTACCTGGACGACCTGCTGGTCAACCGGCAGCCCCGGTTCGCGGGCGTGCGGGCCGACTACGAGCGGGTCGTCAAGCAGCGCAACGCCCTGCTGCGCACCGCGTACCTGGCCCGGAAGACCGGTGGGTCCAGGGGTGGCGACCTCGGCACCCTCGCGGTCTGGGACACCCACCTGGCCCAGCACGGGGCGGAGTTGCTCGCCGGCCGCCTGGAGCTGGTGGCCGCGCTCACCCCGCACGTGGCCAAGGCGTACGACGCGGTGGCCGCCGGTCGGGGTGCGGCGAGCATCACCTACCGGCCCTCGATCGAGCTGGCCGAGCCGACCACCGACCGGGCCGCGCTGGCCGAGGCGCTGACGGCGGCCCTGGCCGCGTCCCGCTCCGCCGAGATCGAGCGGGGCACGACCCTGGTCGGCCCACACCGCGACGAGTTGGCGCTGAGCCTCGGCCCACTGCCCGCCAAGGGGTACGCCAGCCACGGCGAGTCGTGGTCGTTCGCCCTCGCGTTGCGGCTGGCCGGGTACGACCTGCTGCGCGCCGACGGCATCGAGCCGGTGCTGGTGCTCGACGACGTCTTCGCGGAGTTGGACACCGGCCGCCGGGAGCGGTTGGCGGAGCTGGTCGGCGGGGCGAGTCAGCTGCTGGTCACCTGCGCGGTGGACGACGACGTGCCCGCCGCCCTGCGCGGCACCCGCTACCAGGTCGGCGAAGGGACGGTACGCCGTGTCGGATAAGCCAGGCACCGATCGACCAGCGGCCGGCGACGGCCCGGCTGCGCGTACCCCGAAGGCGGCGGAGGGATCGGCGGGCGGTGAGCCGGCGGCGGCCGCCAGCGGGCCGCCGCCTGTCGCCGGGACAGCGCCGCGTCGAGCACCGCCCGGGCCAGCTC